>JAIEFR010000001.1 GCA_029066845.1 Clostridia bacterium
GTAGAGATTATACCACAACTTTTATGACTTTACAATACTTTTCGTCAAAATTTTTTAAAATAGTGCTAAATTTTACACAAAACACAAGATATTGTGGTCGGAGCAAGCATTTAACCGAATGCGATGTCCAAAATCATCATTAAGGCGAAGCCGAGTATTACGCCGATTGTCGCTTTTAACTTATCGGTAGCAAAACTTTCGGGAACAAGCTCCGAACATACCACCGCCACCATTGCGCCCGCGGAAAAGGCAAGCGCGAACGGAAGCATACCGCTTACCCAGGTGACCGCAAGCGCGCCCACTACGCCCGCGACTATTTCCACCGCGCCCGACAGCTGACCGATTAAAAAGCTCTTTATGCGCGAATGACCGTTTGCGCGCAGGGGGAACGCAACGCACATACCCTCGGGGAAGTTTTGTATGCCTATGCCCACAGCAAGCATAATTGCGGCAACGGCACCCACTCCGCCACCCTGCGCCAGCGCGCCGAACGCCACGCCCACCGCAAGACCTTCCGGCACGTTATGTACTGTTACGGCAACGCACATTATCGCGCACGAACGGTTTTGCTCGTTCTCATTTTTACTCACTTTTTTTATAATGAGGTCGGTTGCGATTATCAACAGTCCGCCCAGAATGAAGCCGCCCGTCAGAACAAGGAAGGAATAGTCGCCGCCCTGTTCCAGCGCGGGAAGAAGCAGCGAAAAGAAAGACGAGGCAAGCATTATGCCCGCCGCGCCAGATAGCATAAAGCAAAACGCCGTTTTGCCTACTTTTTTATAAAAAAATACGAGCGAAGCGCCAAGCGCCGTAAGTGCCCACGTGAATAACGTGCCAAGCAGCGCCTGCAACCAGCCCGAAAGCCCTAAAAACCAAGCCAAGACATTTTTCTCCCGTAAAATATATAGTTACTATATTGTATGCGCATACGTTACGGGGGCGTGCCTTGGCGTGAAAAAACCCCGCGCACTGCGGTGCGCGGGGTTTATTGTTTTTAAAGTTTTTCGATTGCGTTTACGATTTCACCAACCGTCTTGATTTTGGTTACTTCGTCGTCGGGAATGGTCTTGCCCGTTTCGTCTTCAAGCTGCATTAAAAGCTCTACCACGTCAAGCGAGTCGGCGCCCAGGTCTTCTATAATTTTGCTTTCGGGGGTGATTTTGGACTGCGAAATGCCAAGCTGCTCCGCAAGTAATTGCGCTACTTTATCAAACATTCTATATAACTCCTGTTAATTGATATATGAAATTATACTTTATGCGCTCACATTTGTCAATAAAAATTATGACTTTTTAGCCTGACTTTTATTGAGCTGCTTTATCGACAGACCTATGCGCTGCTTCTTTACGTCCAGATTTATTATTACCGCTTTTACCTTTTGTCCCACCTTTAAAACGTCCGAAGGGTGCTTTATGTAGCGGTCGGTTATTTCGGATACGTGAACCAGTCCGTCCTGGTGTACGCCGATGTCGATGAACGCGCCGAAGTCGATTACGTTGCGCACCGAGCCTTCCACCACCATACCCACGGACAAGTCCTCTATGCTCATAATGTCCTTGCGCAAAATGGGTGCGGGCAGGCTGTCGCGGATGTCGCGCCCCGGTTTCATAAGTTCGGTGACAATGTCGTTCATTGTCGCTTTGTCCAGCTCGCAGTACTCCGCGGCTTTATCTTCGCCGTATTGCTTTATCTTGGCGGGAAGCTCCTTAAGGTTGTCCGCCTTGACGTCCGCGGCGGTGTAGCCGAAGAGCTTTAACAGTTTTTCAGCCTTCTTGTAGCTTTCGGGGTGCACGGCGGTGTTGTCGAAAATGTTCTTGCCGTCGGTTATGCGCAGGAAGCCCGCGCACTGCTCGTACGCCTTTGCGCCCAGCTTGGGCACGTTTAAAAGCTGCTTTCTTTCGGTGAATTTGCCGTTCTGTTCACGATAGGTGACAACGCTCTTGGCAACGCCTGCGTTAAGTCCCGCAACGTAGCGCAAAAGGTACGCGCTTGCCGTGTTGAGGTCTACGCCTACGCTGTTTACGCAGTCTTCGAGCACGCCGCCCAGAACCGCGTCCAGCCGCTTTTTATCCATATCGTGCTGATACTGACCCACGCCTATCGACTTGGGGTCGATTTTGATAAGCTCTGCCAGGGGGTCCTGCAAACGCCTTGCAATGGAAATTGCAGAACGCAGAGTCAAATCGTAGTCGGGGAATTCCTCCACCGCCAGGGGGCTTGCCGAATAGACCGACGCGCCTGCCTCGTTGACCACCGCGTAGGATACGTTGCGGTCGATTTCTTTGAGGAGGTCGGCAACGAAAATTTCGGTTTCCTTGCCCGCCGTGCCGTTGCCTATGGATATGACGTCTACCTTGTGTTTGGCGATAAGGTCTTTTATTATCTTTTTACTTTCTTCGATTTTGTTATGCGGGGGCACGGGATAGATTACGGAGGTTGCAAGCACCTTGCCCGTATCGTCCACAACCGCAACCTTGCAGCCCGTGCGGTAGCCGGGGTCTAAGCCCAGAGTTACCTTGCCCTTTACGGGGGGTTGCAACAACAGGGGGCGCAGGTTGACTTCGAACATTCTTATTGCCTGCTCGCTTGCCCTGTCGGTGAGTATGGAACGCACTTCGCGCTCCACAGAGGGCTGAATGAGCCTGTCGTAGCCGTCGGACACCGCCTCCTTTATGAGGTCGGCGCACGCGCCCTTGGTCTTTACGTATTTTGCCGAGCACACGCGCTTTGCCACGTCGCCGTCGAAAGCAACCTTTACGCGCAGGCACTCTTCATTTTCGCCGCGGTTGATGGCGAGAATTCTGTGATTTTTGATTTCGGGAATAAGCTCGGAATAGTCGGCGTACATATCGTAGGTGCCCTTGCCGTCGTCCTTGACAAGCTTAACCTGAATTTCGCCGTGGTTTTCCATAAGCGCACGCAGCTTTTTGCGGAGCTCGGCATTGTCCGAAACGATTTCTGCGATTATGTCCTTTGCGCCGTCGATTGCCTGCTGGGCGTTCTCTACGCCGTTTTCGGCGTTTATGTACTTTTCCGCTTCCGCCCAGGGATCGCCCTGCTGCGCCAGAATGAAGTCGGCAAGCGGCTGCAAACCCTTTGCGATTGCAACCGAGGCGCGCGTCTTTTTCTTCTGCTTATAGGGGCGGTAGACGTCCTCTATTTCGGTCATTGTCGTGCACGCCGCGATAGCCGCCTGAATCTCGTCGGTCATCTTGCCCTGCTCGGTTATTGCCGCGGCAACCTCTTCCTTGCGCTTTTCAAGGTTTTTGAGGTATTCGTATCTGTCGGCAAACTGCCTCAATACCTGGTCGTCGATTGCGCCCGTCATTTCCTTGCGGTAGCGCGCAATAAACGGTATGGTGTTGCCCTCGTCAAGTAACTTAACCACGTTTTCCGCGTGGTCGGGTCTGAGCTTGAACTCCTCGGTAAGTTGCTTTACTATTTCCATATTATCTCTTTAAGCCTCTTAAAAAGTCTTTTTGTTCCTTGGTTAAACGGTAGCTTTCGCACGCCTTCTGTATGGCTTTGTTGTGCGTCTTTTTATCCATTACGCCGTCGTTTAAAAACTCCACACCATTGTCGTAGAACTTGACAAGCACTTCGGCAATAAGCCACGCCGCCGCCATATGTACATAGTAAAGCGACGTGTCCGTGTCCGGTACGCTGGTAAAAATCAAACCCAGATAGCGCTCCTCCATATAGAACGACAACAGCACGGTTAGCGCGTATCGCTGAGCAAATTCGCCGCCGCGCAAAAATTTGTAGACGAACGGCAGAAATTCTTCCCTGTGCTTTGCTATGCACTTTGCGCTGAAACAATCGCAGGTTGCCCAGTTGTCGATGAGCGAAACGCATTTATCGACGTATGTGATAAACTCCTCCAACGGGAGCTGCGCAACCACCTGAAGCTTTATGAAGGTGATTTCGTAATAGTCGTCGGGCACGCCCAACAGCTCGTCTATTCGCGCCGAATATTTTTTTGCGATTTTTCTGAGAGTCGGAACGCGCACGCCGAGCACGTTTATATTGTCGTTTTTCAGCAGCCGTTTGTGAAATGCCGCGTAATCGGATTCGGCGTTGGCTTTAAGTTCTTTTAAAAGCTCTTCGTAAAGCGGCGTCCCATTCATCATCTTTTCTCCGTGTGTTGGCGGGGCTTGTGGACGGAAGTTTTATGACCGTCTTGTCCAGTCCGCCGTAGTGCTTTTCAAAAATTTTATAAGCGGTGCCGCCGTTTATAAGTATACACTCAACCTGCGAATTTTGCAAGACTTCGGAAAGATTTGCAACCTTAAAATTTTTAATAGTATCGTCGCGCGAGGCGGTTATTTCGCACTCGGTGACTATATCCCAAAGCGCAATTTTGTTGCGCGTTAAAAAGTCCTTTTTGTCCTCTACGCTTACCGGAACGGATTCACAGCAAAAGCTTGAAACGATGCGCCAGAAAGCGTTTTGCGGATTGCCGTAATAGAAATCGACGGCACGGCTCTTGACCGACGGAAAACTGCCGAGTATGAGCACCTTGCTGTCGCTGTGGAAAAACGGCGCGAAACCGACGACTTTATCACTCATATCAATTTAACGGTTTGTCCACTTTTCCGACGAGAGCGGTCGCCTTGTACTTATCGTCGAAATTGTATTCGATTGCTTCGCACACGTCGCCCAGCGTTACGGCGTTGAGCTTGCCCACTCTGTCCTCGAAGTCGTAAATTCTGCCCGAATATATGAGTTCCTTGCCATACAGAAGCATCTGCGAGCTGGTGCTCTCCTGCGCGAAGACGAGCGACGAGAGAAGCTGTTCCTTGCCGCGCTTGAATTCGTCCTCGGTAAGATTTTTCTTTTTTATGCCCGCTATACAGTCGTAAATAGCCTCAACCGACTGCATATAATTATCGGCGTTGACGCCTGCATATACCGTGAGCGCACCAGACTTTTCGTAAGTCGTGACGTAGGAATAGACCGTGTAGGCAAGTCCCAGTTCCTCGCGCACGGTCTGGAACAATCTTGACGACATACTGCCGCCGAGCACGGCGTTCATTATCTGGGTTGCATCGCACAGCCTTTCGTATCTCTTCATCGAAGGGTACGCGATAGCGACGTGTACCTGCTCTATATCCTTGTTCTTATATAAATTTTTGGACTTTAACGAAACGGTAAGCTGACGCTTGTCCGCCTTGCACGACGGCATAGACGAAAAATACTTGTTTACAAGCTCCTCGGCAAGCTCCACGGTGATATTGCCCGCCATCGAAATGACGATGTTATCCGCCGCGTATCTGTCCTTCATATACGCCGCAATATCGTCGCGCGTAAAACCGTTTACGTTCTTTTTACTGCCGAGAATGTTTCTGCCGTAATTCTCCTCGCCGAAAAATGCCTTGGAAAGAAGGTCGAGGCAAAGGTCGTCGGGCGTATCTTCGTTCATACTTATCTCTTCGACGACTACACCCTTTTCCCTCTTCATTTCGTCCTCGGGGAAAACGCTGTTCAAAAATAAATCGGAAAGAATTTCAAAAGCCTCCGCCGCGTGATTGGAAGTAGACTTTGCATAATAGCAAGTTATGTCCTTGCTGGTAAAAGCGTTCACCTGCGCGCCTATTGCGTCCATTCTGTCCGAAATCTGGAAAGCGGTTCTGGTGTTCGTACCCTTGAACATCATATGTTCGATAAAGTGCGAAATGCCGTCCTCTTTGTCGCTTTCAACCGCCGCGCCCGTGCCGACGATTATGCCCATACTGACGGACATAAGTCCGCTCATCTGTTTTACGATTAGTCTTATACCGTTGTTAAGTTGCCTGTAATGTACCATTATTCTCCTAAATTATAAGAGACAGTTACGGCATTCAAGCCGTTTTCTCTTATGTAAGTTAAAATTTGCGGCAGGGCCTTGACCGTTACGTCCATAGGGTGCATAAGTATAAATTCACCGTTTTGCAGATTTTTGGTCGCGCGGCTCGCTATAAGCGAAACGTCCTTATCGCGCCAGTCTATCGTGTCCCTGCTCCACATTATGGTCCTGAGATTTAAAGAGGTTGCGGCGGTTACCGTCGAATCGTTGAACGCGCCTGACGGCGGTGCGAACAGCGAAATTTCACTGCCGAGCATTGCGTTTAAAAGCTTTACGCTCGTGCGGATTTCGGCAAGATTCTCGTCGTACGTCATCTTGGAATGGTCCTTGTGGAAATAGCCGTGCGAAGCGACCTCGTGGCCGCGCGAAGATATTTGACGCACGCAGTCAATGTTGTCGTCAGCCCAGCAACCGCCCAGAAAGAAAGTCGCTTTGTACGAATACTCGTCCAGCAAGTCCATAATTTTAACGACGTTTTCCGTATTCTGGTAGACGTTGAACATTAAGCTTACGCCCTTGGGACTTTCCGACCTGTAAAACAGGTTTTCTCCGTCAGAGGTAACTTCAGTCGCCTCGCCGCCGACAAAACCGACGATACTTATCGACGCGATTATTGCGCACAGTGCGATATTAACTATAACCGAAATAATTTTATTTTTCAACAGTTTGCCCCTAAATTAAAAATACTATTACTATTTTATTTAGAGGCTTGTCGGAAAATGAGTTTATTATTTACCGAGAGTTACAATCGTAACGCCTATTTCGCCCTCGCCGTACGCTCCCGCGCGGAAATCCTTTACGCCGCGGTGGCGTTTTAACCTTTCGGATATGGCGGCGCGCAGTCTGCCCGTACCCACGCCGTGAATTATTTTAACCTGTTCGAGATTGTCGGTAAGCGCCTTGTCGAGGAAGTTTTCCACTTCTTCAAGCGCTTCCTCCACGTTCATACCGATGACATTGATTTCGAAAAGCGGTTGCGATGGCGAAAATTTTCTGACCACCCTTACTTTTTCGGAAGGCTTGCTCTTTTTATTCTGCACCTGCGACTGCGGAATAAGCTTTAGCTCTTTCAGCCCTACGCGCAGCTTTATGCTTCCGCAAGCGACTTCCGCTTCGCCCTTTTTCGGATTGAACGACAGCACCACGCCGCGGCTTTGCAGACTTTCGACGAACACCGCCGCACCCGCCTTGATATTGTTTGCATCTGCAGGCAGATAGCCGTCCACCGTGACGACTTCTTCCTTTTCGTAGCCCTCGTCCTTGATTTTGTTTTTTAGAGTGCGCGCACGGATAAGCTCTGTCTGCGAAATTTCTTCCTTTGAAAAAATCCCTTCGATTTCGGCAAGCAGCTCCTCGGCGCGCGCCGTGCGTTCGTTGATAAGCCGCCGACTTTCGGCGCGGACGTTTGCCGCAAGGCCCTTTCTTTCCTTTTCCAAAGTCGCAACCAGCTTTTTCGCCTCATCGCACTTTGCCTGCCATTCGGCTTGAAGCGCCGCCGCCCTGTCCTTGGCTTCTTGCGCTTCCAGACGGCTCTCCTCCGCCCTCTTTAAAATATTGTCGTACGTTCTGCCCTCGTCGGAAAGATAGCTTTCAGCCCTTTCCAGAATTTCGTGCTTCATACCCAGACGGCGGGAAACGGCAAGCGCGTTGCTCGCACCGGCAAGTCCTATCTTTATGCTGTACAGCGGTTTCAAAGTTGCGGTGTCGAACTGCATTGCCGCGTTTTCGATGCCGCCGAGAGAATAGGCAAACTCTTTGAGCGCGGTGAAGTGCGTGGTGATTATGCCCTTACTGCCCGCCTTTAAGAGATACTCTGTGACCGCGCGGGCAAGCGCCTGACCCTCGTCGGGATTGGTGCCGCCGCCGAGCTCGTCGATGAGCACAAGGCTGTCGCCGTCCACCTGGTTACAGATTGAAGCAACCGCAGTCATATGGCTGGAAAAAGTCGAAAGGCTTTCCTCTATGCTCTGGCTGTCGCCGAGGTCACAGAAAATATTCGAAAAGGCGCACACCTCGCTGCCTGCCGCCGCGGGGATAAACAAGCCGCACTCCGCCATCAGACAGAACAGCCCCGCCATCTTTAAAGTGACCGTTTTGCCGCCCGTGTTTGCGCCGCTTAAAAGCAGATAGGAATAGTCCCTGCCGAGTTCCAGAGATACGGGCACGACCTTTTCCTTTTCGATGAGCGGATGACGACCCTTGATTATATTGATATATCCGCGCTTGTTGACCTGCGGACAGATTGCCTTTACGGAGTAGGCATATTCCGCCCTTGCAAAGTAGCCGTCGATTTCCGACAGAGTAGACATATCGTCTTCCAGCCTTTCGCGCATAGCGCCGACGCGCGAGGAAAGCGCCTTTAAAATACGCTCGACTTCCTCCTTCTCGTCTATGGTCAGAGATATGAGTTCGTTGTTGAGATTGAGCACGTATTCGGGCTCTATAAAAAAGGTTGCGCCCGACTGGGAACGGTCGTGCACGAAGCCTTTGATTTTGCCCTTGTGTTCCGCCTTAACGGGGATTACATAGCGGTCATTTCTTATCGTAACTATGCCGTCCTGCAAATATGCGGCATTGTTGCCCGTAACGTATTCCGACAGCGCACCCCTGATTTTTTCGTTGAGGCTCTTTATTTTCGAGCGGATCGAATACAGCGTATCGCTTGCAAAATCGCTGACCTGCTCCGCCGAAATTATTTTTTCGGTTATGTCGTTTTCCAGATTTTCGTCGAAATACAGCCGAGCCGCTATCTGCTTTATTTTTGTTATTTCATTATCGTCCACTCCGCTCATAGAACGGTAGGCAATGCGCGCCGAACGGAGCAGTTCGTTGACGTCCAGAAGCTCCGCGCAGGACAGCGCCGAGCCCTTGGAAGCGCGGACTATAAGAGAGCTTACGTCGGGGAAATATTCCACCTTTCCGACACCGTAACGGAACAGCAGTTTATCACATTCGGACGTCAGTGAAAGCCGTGCGCGCACCTCCTGCAAATCGCCCGACGGCAGCACGTTTTTAAGCGCGCTTTTTGTAGCTTGCAGGCAGGCAAACGACGAGCACGCGGAAAGTATTTTATCAAGTTCGAGTTTTTGAATGTTTGCGTTTTCCATACGTCACAATACGGGCGTTTGAGTATGCCCTCTGGTATAGTTTTTGAAAGTATTTTTAAGATATTCCGCGTCGCGGAGTTTGCCGTTGAACCGTGCGAGATTTTGGATTGACGTGAGCTCCGCAAGAGTACCCGTAAAAGAGTTTTCGGAAACGAGAGCAGCACAGTTGAAAAGTTCGAAACGGCACTCCCCTACTTCGTATCTGCGCATCGGAAACGCGCGGTTATTTTCATCGGTAATAGTATAGAATGCTCGCTTGTCGCACTCCCTGCACGACTTGCCGAAAGGACAGTAAATCAAGTCCATAACCTTTACGTCGCCGACGGTGAGATAAAAGGTGTTCTGGCGTGCAAGCGGCTTGGCTTCCGCCACGGTGAGCTCCTTGGAAAGAACGGCGTAATCGGCGGGACATAAGTCGAGTGAGAGCGAGTTAAAAAGATTGAATCCCGCCCCTGCAAACAGCCTTTTATTTAAGGCTTTTGCAAGCGGTACGGCGTAATTACCCCCGCAATATATGCCGTCGAACGGCAAAACGAGCGGTTTTATGCGTTCGACTTCTTCGCCCGTAAGATAGGACGGAAGATAGAGAAATTTCTGTCCGCCGAAGTCATTGCAAAGCGCGGATAGGTCGCCCTTGTATTCGTCGGGTTTTAGAATACCTACGTCGGCTTTAACGCCGTTCAAGGCGCGAGCAATGACCGCCGTCATTGAATTTTTCTGCTGTTTCTGCGACTCGGGAAGGCACTGCACTTTCTCTATTTTTTGATTACCGTTATCCCCTGTCTCTTTGAAAAATTGCGCGTAAACTCCGCGTCTGAAGGCGTTTAAAAAGGACGACGGAATAAAGGTATTTTCGCCTATCGAAATGTCGCCGTACTCTATCGTGAACGGGTAGGTATCCACCTTATCGAAAGAGCGTTTTACGTCGTCCGCGGTGAGCGGTCTACCCTGCGCGCGCTCCGCCGTAAAGTCGGCTTCATAACGTTTTCCGTTGAGATAAACGCACGGAATTTTACCTGCCGAAAATTCAGCAGAAAGGCATATTTTAAGCGTTCTTTTTGCATCCAATAAGCGGCTGTTCAAACGCGCATCGGTTGTGATAAAAACCTTGTCGCCGCCCTTTAAACGTGTGGAGCTTTTCAGGTAAAAACCACCCTTTGCGGAGGACGAAAATACCGCGCCGCAAAGCTCCTTTCCGTCCCTTAAAATTTTGAACGCGTCCCCCTCCGCGCACCTTTCCGAAGTGCGGCATAGATACTTACCGTTCTCAACAGTGACCGTACCGAGGTATTCGCCGATGTGTCCCTGGACGGCGGAAGAAATAAACGATTTGTCCTGTCCGAAAGTCAGTCCTTTCGTATAATTGCCCCTGTTGTAGGTGCGCTTTAAAGCCGACAAATCACAGCTTTCCGCGTTGCCCGCAATAAGTTTTTTGTAGTACTTTACGGCGGCGGCAACGTACTCGGGACGCCTCATTCTGCCCTCTATCTTAAAGGACGACGCGCCTGCGTCTATCAGCTCTTCAAGCTTCTCACCCGCACTCAAATCGGAAAGTGAAATGCGGTAGGCATATTCCGCGAAGCCTTCGCGGTCGATTTTATAACGCTTGCGGCAGGGCTGTTTGCATTTGCCGCGGTTGCCGCTGTTGCCGCCGGCGAACGAGGACAGATAGCACTGTCCCGAAAAGCAGGTGCACAGTGCGCCCTGTACGAACACTTCCGTTTCGATTATTTTTGCAATTTCCTTGATATCCGCAAGCTTGGTTTCCCTTGCCAGAATAACGCGAGAAAAGCCCAGTTCCTTGGCGTACTGCGCGCCGTAAGCGTTGCATATTCCAGCTTGCGTGGAAAGGTGCAGACACATCTGCGGATAGGTTTTTTTGAGATACGCGCCGAGATATAAGTCCTGGATTATTATTGCGTCTGCGCCGATATTGTGCACTTGCACCGCCGCTTTCACGAACTCTTCAAGCTCGCTGTTCTTGACGAGCGTGTTCATTGCGACGTAGATTTTTACGCCGAGCGCGTGGGCGTGAGCAATCAGTTTTTCAAGCGCTTCAAACCCGAAATTTGCCGCACTGCTCCTTGCGGAGAACGCCGACAACCCCAGATATATCGCGTCCGCACCCGCATTTATTGCGGCGTACGCGCTCTTTTCGTCGCCCGCAGGCGCAAGAATTTCAGTCATTTTGTATGTACCCGAAGTCCTTAATAACTCTTGCAACGGCGCCCTCGTCGTTTGTCACGGTGACATATTGAGTCCTGTCCAGAAGTCCCTTTGCGGCATTGCCGACTGCTACGCCGTACCCCGCCGTTAGTATCATAGACAGGTCGTTAAGGTTGTCGCCCACGGCGCAGGTTTCGTCGATTTCCACGCTGTAATACTGCGCGAGAAATTCAACCGCCTTGCCCTTAGTTTCGCCGTAGGGAGATATTTCGACCAGAACCTTTGCGCTGCAAGTGACGTCGTATTTATTGCCGAAGCGTTTTAAAAGCTGAGAATAGAGTTCCTCCTGGTCCTCGGGACGGCACAGCGCAGCCACTTTGTTGAATCTTTCTGGACTGGTCGAAACATACTCGGAAAGCGGCGTTTCAACGTGATTCGCCTGCACTCCTATTATGCTTTCATACAGATTGAGATGCTTTTCGTCCTCAGGCAAATCGCTGTAAAACCCGTCGTTATTATAGACCTGCACGTTGCTTTTCAGCTCTTCGAGAGCGGCGCAGATTTCCGCCGTCTGCGCGTTTGTAAAGCACACGTCGCGCAGTAATTTACCCGTCTGAATATCGGCGATGACCGAGCCCTGTCCGGCAATTACAAGTCCCTTTAAACCGAGTGTGCGCACGCGCGGCAGGATTGACGGCAATATGCGCCCCGTGCATACGGCAAATATACCGCCGTCCGAAATATACGAATTTATCGCCTTGACGACATCGTCGGGCACCTCGTTTTGCGAGTTTGCAAGCGTGCCGTCAAAGTCCGAAACGATGAGTTTGCATTTGAGTTTTTTCATAAGTTCTCGTTAAAATAGGTCTTTATTTTCCTTGCGAGCGCGGGACCGATTCCTTCCACTTCGGCAAGCTGTTCCTCGGTTGCGTTCATAATTTTTTCTATGTTGGAAAATTTTTCCATAAGCGCAATGCGCTTGCGTTTGCCCACTCCCTCGATGCCGTCGAGAATACTTGAAAGGCTGCTTTTGGAGTGAAGATTACGGAAGTAGGTTACGGCGAAACGGTGCGCCTCGTCACGAATTCTCTGCACCATTCTCAGCGAATAATCGCTGCGCGGTATACGTACGCTGTCGGGCGAGGAGAGAGTAAAAATTTCCTCCTCCTGCTTGGCTATCGAGATAAGGTCTATATCCTCAACTCCGAGTTCGTCGAATATGCTCTTTACCGCGGAAAGCTGTCCCTTGCCGCCGTCGATTACGACGAGGTCAGGCTTGGGGAAGCGTTCTTCCTCCTCAGTGCCGAGCTTGGAAAGGCGGCGCAAAAGCACCTCTTTAAGCGACGCGAAATCGTCCGCGCCCTCCACCGTCTTTATCTTAAAACGGCGGTATGAAGTCTTATCCGCCTCCCCGTCGATAAACACGACCATCGAGGCAACCTTGTCAACACCCGAAACGTTGGATATATCGTAGCACTCCATTCTGCGCGGATAGCGCGACAGGCTAAGCTGTTGGCGCAGTCGCTCGCAGGCGTTTACGGTCATATCGTCCTTGTGCTTTATTCTGTCCACCGACTTATCGAGATAGTCGCGCACGTTAGCCTTTGCCATATCCAGAAGGCGCGCCTTGATGCCCTGTTTTGCCAGAGTGACCGTGACGGTTTTGCCGAGCTTTTCCTTGAAGAAATTTTCCAGAAATTCCTTTTCGCAATAGCCCTCGGCAATGATTTCCGCGGGAGGTTCGTGGTTGGTATAGTACTGCGTTATAAACGACGTGAGCGCGTCGGCTTCGGACGTGTGCGCCTCGTCCAGTGCGAAGGAAGTGCCGCCCTGCATAATTCCCTTGCGCGTAACCAGCAGGTTTACCGCCGAATACAGTCCGTTGGTTGCGTATGCGATTGTGTCCGCATCCAGCGCCTTGTTTATGGAGGTTATACGCTTGGCTTCCAGCTTGGAAAGCATTGAAATCTTGGTTTTGTAGTCAAGGGCGAGTTCGAACGCCTCGTTTTCGGCGGCGGCAAGCATTTTCTGCGTGAGAATTTCACCTGCTTTCGAATAGTTGCCGTCCAGAAAATTTAGAGCTAGTTTAACCTTTGCCGCGTACTCCTCCCTGCTGATTTTGTGCGCGCACGGCGCACAGCACTTGCCGATATGATAGTTAAGACATTCGCGCTTCGGCATTGCCGTAACGGGCGTATGGCACAGTCTTACGGAAAAGAGCAACTGACAGGTTTCCAGAATGTCCTTGTAATTTATTCCGCCCATAAACGGACCGAAATACTTTGCTCCGTCCTTTTTGATCTTGCGCGTTACGCAGAAGCTTGGAAATTCCTCCCGCATATTTACCTTTATATACGGGTAGGTTTTGTCGTCCTTTAAAAGTATATTGTACTTGGGCTTATACTTTTTGATAAGGTTGTTTTCAAGCGCAAGCGCGTCGATTTCCGTAGCCGTTATGATATAGTTGAAGTCGGCAATATTTTCGACCATACGCATAACCTTTTCTGGCTTGGGCGCGCTGTGGAAATACTGGCGCACCCTGTTTTTTAAAACGCGCGCCTTACCCACGTAAATGACGTTGCCGTACTTATCCAGCATTATATATACGCCCGCACTATCGGGCAGTAATTTTAATTTTTCGGTGATTACGTTCATACGCTATACGGTTTAATTATAGCACTTATTGCCGCGTTTTGCAACGGCGAAACGTAAAACTTTATAAAAGTGTAAAAATAAAAACGGCGCTCCACCAGAGGAACACCGTTTTCAAGATTTAATTAATTTCAGATTAAAGCAATCATACCTGACGAACCGAGTGCCGCAAGGAAAACGATTAAGTAAATAACTACGGTGAATACGCCTATGCCTATTTCAACCGCGCCGATAATGATGCCCGCTTTTGCCATCGACTGCGACTTTACGCTGCCCGTTCTCTTAGCCTCGTTATACGCCAAAATGCTGACGATAAGTCCGACGAATGCAGTAAAGAACGACAGAACCAGTCCGAGAATACTCATCGTCGAATAATTATCGACGGGTGCGGTATGCTGGGGCTGAGGCGCCGTGAACTGGGGTGCCGCCGCTCCCTGCTGATTTTCGTCATACTGCACGCTGCATCCGCAGTTGGGGCAGATTACGGCATCATCCATAACCTCTTTTCCGCAATGTGTACAGAATTTCATTGTTTTATCCTCCCTGTTTATTATATAAACATTTTTTTCAAATTAGTAGCTTTTTGTAATTGCCTTACGCGGCTCAAATCAGTATGCTCTTGCAAAATAAACGCTGTGCTTTGCGGGTTTTCCGCAGACTGCGCAAACCTTGTGTTCGAGCTTTTCCAGCATAACCCTTGCGGTGGCTGCTGTCTTTTCCTTTATCTTATCCTCGCACTCGCGGCAGCCGCACCAGCCTGCTTTGACGAAATTGCCGCCCTCGACGCCGCTTAAAATACCGTCCACGTTATCAACACTGACAATGCGTCCGTCCCTGCGTTCTCGCGCGCTTTCAAGCATATCGCCCTGAATTTTTTCAAGCAGTGCTCTTACGGTCTGCGTTACGCCGTCCAGAGCGCAATCGGTCTTTTCGAGAGTGTCGCGGCGGAACAGAATAACCTTGCCCACCTCCAGATCTCTGGGACCTACCTCTATTCTTACGGGTACGCCGCGCATTTCCCACTCGTTGAACTTCCAGCCGGGGGAATTGTCCGAATTATCGAATTTGACACGCACGCCCGCCTTTTCGAGCTGAGCTTTTATCTCCTCGCACGCTTCTATAACGCCGCCCTTCTTTGCGGCTATGGGAACGATTACGACCTGCGTGGGCGCAACCTTGGGAGGAAGCACCAGTCCGCGCGCGTCGCCGTGAGCCATAATAAGCGCGCCGATAAGACGCGTAGAAACGCCCCAGCTTGACGTGTAGGCATACTTCTGCACGCCGTCCCTGTCCAAAAATTTTATATCGAACGCCTTTGCGAAATTCTGACCGAGATAGTGCGACGTGCCCGACTGCAAGCTCTTGCCGTCCTTCATCATCGCTTCCATTCCGTAGGTTGCAATTGCGCCTGCAAACTTTTCCTTTTCGGTCTTCTTGCCGCATATTACGGGAATTGCCAGAACGTTTTCGGCAAACTCCTTGTACACACCCAGCATCTTCATCGTTTCTTCAACGGCTTCCTGCTCGGACGCGTGCGCTGTATGACCTTCCTGCCAAAGGAATTCGGACGTTCTCAAAAAGGGACGCGTAGTCTTTTCCCAGCGCATAACGTTTGCCCACTGGTTCATAAGCACAGGCAAATCGCGGTAGGACTGAATCCACTTTGAGTACATATTGCCGATTATTGTTTCGGACGTAGGGCGTACCACCAAAGGCTCGGCAAGTTCCTCGCCGCCGGCGTGCGTAACCACCGCCACTTCGGGAGCAAACCCTTCCACGTGCTCGGCTTCCTTATACATAAAGCTCATAGGAATGAGCAGGGGAAAATATGCGTTTTCGTGTCCCGTTGCCTTGAAACGGGCGTCAAGCTCGTGCTGAATGTTTTCCCAAATGGCGTAACCGTAAGGTCTTATTACCATAGTTCCCTTTACGGGTCCGTAATCGACAAGCTGCGTTTTTTTGCATACGTCGGTATACCACTGCGGGAAATCCGCCTCGATATCGGCTATATTTTCAACAAAATTGTCCTTTGCCATAATTCCTTCAACTCTGATTAAATGATATATTGAGTTTATTATAACATAGCTATTTTAAAAAATAAAGTATTTGAGGCATTAAAGACGGAAAAATTATGTAACTTAAATTTAAAGTGTTATGCCCTCAAACACTTGAATTTAGCGGCGAGATATTGTATACTGTATACGCTATGAAAGAAAAATCTTATAAAAGCTTAAAGAGTGGAACGGACGTTCGCGGAGTTGCGGTACAGACAGAGGATTACGACGTAACCTTGACCATTGACGCAATCCACGACATTACAAAGGCGTTTTTGAAGTGGCTTGCCGACAAGACGGGCAAAACCGAATTGCGCATTGCCGTGGGAAACGATTCGAGAATTTCCTCGGAAGCCATTTACGCAGCAGTGCAAAAGAGCATTACGGAGAGCGGCTGCACCGTCGTGAGAACGGGGCTGAGCACTACCCCTTCGATGTTCCTTCTGCTTAAAGAGAGCAAGCTTGACTGCGACGCTTCGATGATGATAACCGCGTCCCACCTCTCCTACGAAAAGAACGGACTGAAATTTTTCACTCCCGAAGGCGGACTGAGCAGCGACGACGTGGACAGAATTCTGTTCCTTGCGGAAAGGGGCGAATGTCTGCCACGCAAAAGAGGAAGCGTTGAAGAAGCCGACTTTATGGAGGAATACAGCGCAAAGCTCATCAACGTCGTAAGGACGGGCACGGGCAAGAGCGCACCCCTCTTCGGCAAGCGCATCATAGTTGACGCAAGCAACGGCGCGGGCGGCTTTTTCGTAAAGAACGTGTTGCAACAGCTCGGTGCGATTACCGACGGCAGCATAAACGTGGAGCCCGACGGCGATTTCCCCGCGCACGCGCCCAACCCCGAGGACCCCAAAGCCATCAACATACTGCGTGAAGCAGTGCTTGAATACCGCGCGGAGTTGGGAATTATTTTCGACGCCGACGTTGACAGGGCGGCTATCGTGGACGGTAACGGCACGCTTATCAACAGGGACAACCTGATTGCGCTTACCGCCGCAACCGTCGTAGGCGACAAGCCCGCCACTATCGTTACCGATTCGGTTACGATAGACGGACTGAGCGAATTTATAAGAAGCATAGGCGGCAAGCACGTGAGATATAAGCGCGGCTATAAGAACGTTATAGACGAAGCAAAGCGCCGCAACGAAATAGGCGAGTACTGTCCCCTTGCAATCGAAACGAGCGGTCACGCCGCTTTCCTTGACAATTATTTCCTTGACGACGGCGCGTACCTTATCTGCAAATTGCTGGTAGCGCACGCCAACCAGACCGCAAAGCGCGAAAAGCTGAGCGACCTTATCGCCACTATGGACCACCCCGTGGAAGAAAACGAGGTGCGCGTAAAGTTTAACGACAAATCTGTGAATTTCAGGCGCGAGGGCGAAAGGGTTTTGCAGGAAGTCAAATTCTTTGCGAACATCGATAAAAATATCGCGCCTTTAAGAAGAAATTACGAGGGTGTGAGAATGAACTTCAACGAAGGTCACGGCGACGGCTGGGCTCATATAAGATTGAGCGTTCACGACCCCGTACTTCCCATAAATTTTGCAAGCAGAAAGATTGGCGGAAACAAGCAGATGGCTACGCAGCTGTACCGTTTACTTGAAAAGTACCCCTTCCTGGATACGACCAGCTTAAAGCAGTTTATAACCGAGAACAAGTAATTTGCGGCGGTAAAGCCCATATATAACCAAATAATATACAAGGAGAAAAAATATGTCAGTACAGCAGAAAAGCGTTGACACAATCAGAGTACTTTCGGCGGAAGCAATCGAAAAGGCTAAGTCGGGTCACCCCGGCATTTGTCTTGGCGCCGCTCCCATTGGGTACGAGCTGTTTGCGGATTTCCTTTCGTTCAGCTACAAGAACCCCAGGTGGGACAACAGAGACAGATTTATTCTGTCGGCGGGGCACGGTTCTATGCTCCTCTACTCGCTTTTACATCTCTTCGGTTACAACGTAACCATTGAAGATATTGCAAATTTCCGTCAGCTCGGCTCGATTACACCCGGTCATCCCGAATACGGCAAGACCGACGGCGTAGAAACCTCCACCGGTCCCCTCGGTCAGGGCTTAGCCAACGCGGTTGGTTTTGCGGTTGCGGAAGAACACCTTGCGGCACTGTTTAACAGACCCGGGTTCCCCATCGTTGACCACTTCACGTACGTGCTTACGGGCGACGGTTGCCTTGAAGAAGGCATCGGCTACGAGGCGTGCTCGTTTGCGGGAACGCAGAAGCTGGGCAAGCTGATACTTTTATACGACAACAACGACGTTACCATCGAAGGTAATATGAAAACGACCTTCAACGAGGACGCGGCTACAAGATTTATGGCGCAGGGCTGGCAGGTTATTCGCGTGAACAACTCGAACAATCTTGCCGTGCTTAAAGCGGCTATAGAACGCGCAAAGAGCGATTTGACCCGTCCCTCCGTCATTATCTGCAAGACAGAAATCGGTTACGGTTCTCCCCTTGTAGGAAGCGCGGACTGCCACGGCGCACCCCTCGGTGTGGAAAACGTTGCTATACTCAAAGCAAACCTTCACTGGACGCTGGCGCCCTTCGAGGTACCTGCGGACGTCAAGGAGCACTGCCTTGCAATCGCAAAGGAAAAGTGCAAAGCGGAAGAAGAATGGAAAGCTCTGTTTGCAACCTACGAACAGAAGTTCCCTATGCTTGCGGCACAGTACAAACAGTTTATGAGCGGCGTTGATATTGACGTGAGCGGTATATCCGGTCTTTACGACTTCAACCAGCCCGAAGCGACGCGCAGCTGCGGCGGCAAAATTCTGAACACCATTGCAAAGCTTTCGCCCAACATTATGAGCGGTTCGGCTGACCTTGCCCCTTCCACCAAGACGGAAATCAAGGGAAGCCCCTACTTCTCGCCCGAGCACAGAGAAGGCAGCAATATTCACTTCGGTATACGCGAACACGCAATGAGCGCGATATGCAACGGTATTCAGCTGCACGGCGGACTCAGAGCGGTATGCTCCACATTCTTCTCTTTCTCCGATTATATGAAGCCCGCAATCAGAATGAGCGGACTTATGAGTCTGCCCGTCGTCTACGTTATGACGCACGACTCCATAGGCGTCGGCGAGGACGGTCCTACGCACCAGCCGATGGAGCAGCTCATTTCTATGCGTTCGATACCCAACGTTAACGTATTCCGTCCCTGCGACGGCAAGGAAACGGCTGCGGCATTTGTAAGCGCATTTACTTCCGACAAGCCCACCGTCATCGTGGAAACAAGACAGAACCTGCCCTGCTACGACGATTCGGGTGAGGCTGCGTTGAAGGGCGGCTACATTCTTTCCGACTGTGACGGCAAGCCCGACGTTCTGCTTATTGCAACCGGTTCGGAAATCGAGCAGTGCGTTATTGCACAGCACCTCCTTGCAGAGGAAAAGATTAAGGCGAGAGTCGTATCCCTCCCCTGTATGGAAATCTTCGACCAGCAGAGCGAACAGTATAAGGATTCGGTTATTCCCAAGAGCGTTAAGGCGCGCGTCTGCGTAGAAGCGGCAAGCCACTTTGCGTGGTATAAGTACTGCCGCGATTACGGCGAACTTGTCACGATGACGGGCTTCGGCGTTTCCGGTCCCGCTAAGCAGCTGTTTAAGCACTTCGGCTTTACGGCAGATAACATTGCAGCTAAGGCAAAGCTTTCCATTGAAAACGTTAAGCTGGACAGATACAGCCACTAAGCGGCGTGTCGCCGCAGCCAAGTCCTTTAATTGCTTGGCAATAGTATAAAACCATCACTACAAAACAAAAAATAGCCGCGCGGCAGTTGCCGCGCGGCTATTTAATTTGCTGTTGTAAAATTCTATGCTACAACGATGCGCCGCTTACTCTTTTTCTGCGCCTGCGTCGCCTGCGGGAACCTGAGTCTTCTTCTCCTTGTGAAGAACCTTGAACAGAAGCGCCGCGAGAGCCGCACCTGCCAGAGGAGCAACGATGAATATCCATACCTGCGCGAGAGCATTGGTATTGCCGTTAAAAATTGCGTCGGCAACAGCCGTAGCTATGCTTCTTGCGGGGTTAACGCTGGTGCCCGTGAAGCCTATTCCCAAAAGGTGAACCAAGGTAAGCGTAAAGCCGATAATTATGCCGGCTTTCTTACCTGCCCCCGAATTTTCGGTGGTTACGTTCAAGATGACGTATACGAACACGAGCGTAAGGATAATTTCAATAAGTAATGCGCCGATATAGCCGCCTGCGGTAATTTTGCTTAAATCGCCGCTGTAACCGAGCGCATTATTGCAAGCGTTGCCCAAAAGTTTGACGTTGCCCATCTTGGCAATGCCGAAAATCGCAACGCCGCCCACGAAGCCGCCGAGAATCTGCGCCGCAACGTAAACGAAAAATTCCTTTACCGTCATACGCTTTGCAATCAGACAGCCGAGCGAAACCGCGGGATTGATATGACAACCCGAAATTCTGCCTATCGAGTAAGCCATCGCAACGATTACCAAACCGAATGCGAGCGCGGTTGCAACTACGCTACCGCCCGTCCACGCCGCAACGCCGCAGGCGAAGAACACGAGAACGCACGTGCCGATTGCTTCCGCAATACCTTTTTTCAATAAATCCATAATGTACCTCCGTTGGATTTAAAAATTTTTATTCTCTACTTTTTCAGATTTTCCCTTGCCGTGGCAAGCATAAGCTTTATGCGGTTTTCCTGGTTGACCTTAGTCGCCGACGGGTCGTAGTCTACGGCGACGATATTTTCGTCCTGATATTCGGTTTTAAGGGTGCGCACAACGCCCTTGCCCGCAATGTGATTGGGCAGGCAACCGAAGGGTTGTGCGCAGACTATGTTGCCCACTCCCGTTTCTGCAAGCGCAGCCATTTCCGCCGCAATAAGCCAACCTTCGCCCATCTTGACGCCCTGGTTTATAACCTTGTCCGCGCACTTTCTGAGATGCTCGAAGTCGTGAATGGGTTCGAAGCTGCTGTATTTTTGCAGATAAGAAATGACCTTTTTCTGCTTTTTGTGCAGTATTCTGTACAGAATTTTATTCGCCTGCCAGAACATCCCCTTCTTGCCGTAGAAATAGCCGTCGTTGATATTGTTGACTATGCAGTACAAAATGAAGTCCATCAGAGCGGGAACGACTGGCTCGCAGTCCTCGGAGAGCAAGAATTTTTCAAGCTGATTGTTGCCGAGGTAGGCGTACTTGACGTAGATTTCGCCCACAATACCTACGCGCACTTTTTCTTCCTGGTTGCGCTTTACCGCGTCGAAAGCCGAAATAATAATGCGGTTAATCTTTTTGAATTTTTTGTATCCCTTGGTTTTGAAGCTTTCGGTAATTTGCTTAACCACGCGATCGCGCACGAAATCGCTTGCGCCCTCATCCTCCTCGTACGGCTTGGTCTGGTTGTAGCACCACATTATCGTATCGCCGTAGAACACCGCGTAGATTAGCTTGAGCATAAGCTTCAAACCGAGCTTGAAGGAGCTGTCCTTTTCCAGTCCCGAAAAGTTTAAAGAAATGACGGGCACTTTGGGGAATTCCGCCTTTAACGCCTTGCGGATAAGCGGTATGTAGTTGGAAGCCCTGCAGCCGCCGCCCGACTGCGTGATGAGCACGGCGGTATGGTCGAGGTCGTACTTTCCGCTTTTGAGCGCGTCGATATACTGCCCAACCACGCAAAGGCAGGGATAACACGTGTCGTTGTGCACGTGCTTCAACCCCTCGTCAATGACCGTGCGGGAGTCGTTTTTGAGTATCTCCACGTCGTACCCTTCCTGCTTTAACAGCTCCTCGATAATGGCGAAATGCCACGGGAGCATATCGGGAATGAGTATCTTATGGGTGGTTTTATATTCGTCCTTCCACTTGGGATAGTCGTCGGTGTAATCGACGGTTTTAATCTCTTCCATAAAATCAATTACCGCCTTTCTTGCGTTTACTTTCCTCGATTGCCGCGAGCATACTTCTCAGCCTTATCTTTACAACGCCGAGATTGTTTATTTCGTCAATCTTGATTTGCGTATACAGCTTGCCGTTCTTTTCCATTATGGAGCGCACTTCGTCGGTGGTGATTGCGTCTATGCCGCAGCCGAACGAAACGAGCTGAACCAGATTTATATCGCCGTGTTCGCAGCAATACTGAGCCGCTCTGTACAGGCGCGCGTGGTACGTCCACTGGTTGAGAACGTTTACCTTTACCCTTTCCGCCTTGTCGAAAACGGCGTCCTCCGAAAGCACCGCAATGCCGAGCGAAGTGAGCAGTTTGTTTATGCCGTGGTTGATTTCGTTGTCTAGGTGGTAAGGTCTGCCCGCCAGCACGACGAGCTGTTTGCCCTCCTCCTGCGCCTTTTTGATTATGTAATTTCCGCGCTCGCGCACGTCCGCGTGATATGCGTTCAACCGCGAGAAGCCCTCTTTGAGCGCGCGGGTTATTTGCCTCTTGCTCACGCCGAATTTCGAAAGCGCAGTATGCAGTTTGGAAACCGCGCTCTTTTCGGAGTTGAGGTCGAGATAGGGCATTATGAAATTGTCGTCCGTCAGCCTCTCGTTATTCGCCTTTAAAAGCTCGGAATAGTACGCGACGACGGGGCAGTTATAATGGTTGACAGAGCAGTGCTCGTCCAGGTTATAGCTTTCGCAGGGCAGGAAAATGAAATCAACGCCCTTGTCCAGAAGGCTTTCTATATGACCGTGCATCAGCTTTGCGGGATAGCACGCCGTGTCGCTTGCAACCGTGTGCTGACCGAGGAAATAGAGCTTGCGCGAAGATTTTTCGCTGAGCACAACCTCGAAGCCCAGACTTTCGAAAAAGCCTGCCCACAGAGGAAGCTGTTCGTACATTACGAGTTGCAAAGGCAAACCGACCTTACCCCGCTTGCTTGTTGCGCCCGTAACGCTTTCCAGAAGGCGTTCCTGCTTGTATGCGTATATGTCCAGTTCGGACGAGGCGGGCTTTAAGCCTGCGCCGCGCTCGCACTTGTTGCCCGAAACGTAGCGGCTGCCGTCGCCGAAGGTTATAATATTGACGTTGCAGTTGGAAGTACAGCCGTGGCAATTTGTCGATTTGGAAACGTATGAAAACGCTTTGAGCGCCTGACTGTCCAGCGTTGTGCTTGCGCCGCGCACGTTTTCCTTTGCGTACAGAGCCGCGCCGAACGCGCCCATAAGACCGGCGATGCCAGGCCTTATAACCTGCTTTCCAGTCTCCTTTTCGAAAGAGCGCAGTACCGCGTCGTTTAAGAAGGTGCCGCCCTGCACTACTATATTGTCGCCAAGCTCGTCCGCACTAGCCGCACGGATAACCTTGTAAATGGCGTTCTTGACTATGGACGAGGACAGACCCGCGGAGATGTCCTCCACAGTCGCGCCCTCCTTTTGCGCCTGCTTGACCGCGCTGTTCATAAACACGGTGCAGCGCGAGCCCAGCTCGACGGGGTGTTTTGCGTAAAGTCCGCACATCGAGAACTTGTCGATTTCCATTCCCATTGCACGCGCAAAGGTCTGAATGAACGAGCCGCAGCCCGAGGAACACGCCTCGTTGAGCATTATGGAATCAATCGCGCCGTTCTTGATTTTGAAGCACTTTATGTCCTGCCCGCCGATGTCGATTATGAAATCAACTTTGGGATTGAAATGAAGCGCAGCTTTGAAGTGCGCAACCGTTTCGACTATGCCGAAGTCGGCCTTGATTGCCGCTTTAATCAAATCCTCACCGTAGCCCGTGACGGCACTGCCGAGAATTTCTATTCTACCTTCCGAAAGCGCGAAAATTTCCTTTAATTTCTCGATTACTATGTCGAGGGGTTGTCCGTTATTGGACTGATAATGCGAATATAAAATGCGGCTGTCGGGCGTGATTAAAATGAGCTTTGTCGTCGTGGAGCCGCTGTCTATGCCGATGTACGCACCGCCCTCGTAAGTGCTTATATCGCAGAATTCCAGGTCGGTCGCGCGGTGGCGTGCAACGAATTTGGTGTACTCCTCCTTGTCCGCAAACAGCGGTTCGCCCGTTATAATTTCCTCACTGCCCGAAGAATTTTCGATTGACGAAATTATGTCTTTGAGGTCGCGGCATTTAATCGTTGCGGAATGAAGCGCGGCGCCGATAGCCATAAAGCAGGGCGCGTCCTCGGGGAAAATCGCGTTTTCGTCCGTCAGCTTCAAAGTGGTTTTGAACGCCCTTTTAAGCCCTTCCAGAAAGTGCAGAGGTCCGCCCAAAAAGAGCACTTTGCCCTTGATTCTGCGCCCCTGCGCCAAGCCCGAAACGGTCTGATCGACAACCGCCTGGAATATGGAAGCCGAAATGTCGGCTTTCTGCGCGCCCTGATTGATGAGCGGCTGAATGTCCGACTTTGCAAAAACGCCGCAGCGCGAGGCTATCGGATAGACGCGCTCCGCCTTTAACGACAGCTCGTCCATCTCCTTTACGGAAACGTTTAAAAGGGTTGCCATCTGGTCGATGAACGCACCCGTGCCGCCCGCGCAGCTGCCGTTCATTCGCTGTTCCGTGCCGCCCGTTATGAATATGATTTTCGCGTCCTCGCCGCCCAGTTCCACAGCCGCGTCCGCGTCGGGATAATACTTGCGTATTGCCGTAAACGCCGCCTGCACCTCCTGCACGAAGGCGACCGAACAGCGCTGCGAAAGCCCCAGACCCGCGCTGCCCGTTATGGAAGCGCAATATTGCCCGGGGTATTTTTTTTGTACGTTTTCAAGCTCCGCAAGCACGGTCTCCTTGACCTTTGCAAAGTGCCGCACGTACGATTTATATAAAATTTTGCCGTCTTCGTCGATTGCAACCACCTTGACGGTTGTCGAGCCGACGTCAATTCCCAAAAGTTTCGCCATATTATAGATTATATCACACAGTACGGCAAATGCCAAATTATAAAGCGAAAGTTATCGTGTAATTTTTATGAAAAATTTTTCCTACGGCAGGCGTACTTGTTCCTGGTTGCCATACCGCCGCGGATGTGCCGCTCCGAAAGATTTTTGTCCAGCACCACGCGCACTTTTTCAAACAGCTCCTCATCTACCGTCTGAAGCCGCTCGGTAACGTCCTTATGTACGGTTGATTTGCTTATGGAAAAGTACTGCGCGCAGGCACGCACGGTTGAGTTGGTCTTTACAATATATTCTGCTTCTGCAAGTATACGCATATGAATATCCCACATATCTCACCCCTTACAGGGTAAATATATGTGGGATTATGTCGAATTATGAATATTTAATAATTAATCGTTCCGTCGGTGCATACTACGGTGATACTACCGGAACTGTAACCCCAATCTCCTTCTTTCGTCACATCATTCTCCCACTGCTCTACCGTTCCAAGGTATTTTATCGTTTTAACCGCAGTGCTATAATGAAACAGATCTCTACCGATAAAAGTTACGCTTGCGGGAATTTCCAAGTAAGTCAGGGACCTGCAACCGCAGAACGTTAAATACTCTATTCTGCTTATTCCGTCCGGAATAATTAGACTTTCCAAGGCAGTATGACTAAATGAGCCAAGCCTTTGCAAATTTTCCGGCAGAGAAACACTTTTTAAATTACGGCAATAATCAAAAGCATTTTCCTCCATACTCGTCACGGTATCCGGCAAAACAGCTTCCTCGATATCGTACATTGCTACGTATAAATACGTAAGCGACTTATTAAACAACATTCCGTCTTTTATAGTATAATTCGGATTATCTTCGTCCACTTCAAGCCGCAAATTCCAATAATGGTAATTACATATGCGACCCCACTCGCCTGCCGCCCAGTTAAAGCCTATATCGTCATCACTGTCGGGATAACCGGCACCCCACCAATTTAAAAATCCTGCACGTCTTACACTTTTTCCTATCTTCAATATTTCAAGATTTCTACTTTCAAACGCCAAATGAGAAATAATTTTAGTTTCGTCGGGAATAGCGTAATACGTACGCTTACTACCGTTAGGATAAGATATCAGAGTATGTAGCGACTTTGTGAAAAGGACCCCGTCAACCGAACGGTAAACCTGGTTGTTTTCGTCTACGTTTATTTCTTCCAGCTCGTTTTTATAATCCGACCTCAATGCTTCGGCGTATATGAATTTTACGGTTGAAGGAATATCTACCGATACAAACTTTGTTTCGTTTTGAAGTACGCTATACTCAAAATCTCTTGTATAGTTCATAATGCTTGTAACCGTAAGATCTCGTTTTTTATACTTCACACTTTCGGGAATTACGCATCTTCCGCCCGAAGTGATAAGCTTGACGTTTATTTCATCATATCCCACGACGGTATACTGGGTTCCAGACGACCAGAACGAATCATCATATTTGATTTCTTTGCCCGCATATTTCGCAGTTGCGCGCTCAGGCAATTCATACAAAAACTGCACACCCTCGCCCTCAGAGCTGTCCGCCGTATGAGATTTTAAAAAGCTTTCGTCGGTGGCGCAAAAATACGTGTGCGAAATTCCCCAGTAAGAATTCGGAGTATCGTCGAAAGTAAGGTCGTACCAGTACCACTTTCCGTCGTCCAGCTTTACCAGATTCCACGCGTGGGCTTCTCTACCTCCTTGCCCCGTAACGAAAACGTTCTCCACACCGCGCATATTCAAAAGCAAATTGAACGCGCGCGCATAACCTTCGCACACGGCACCCTTGCCTTCGAAAACGCCCGTTATATTGTGCGCCCACGCGGCGCCTTCGGGTTGACTGTTTTCGTCGCGCGCATAGTCGATATTTTCTATTATCATATCGTGATAGGCAAACGCCACGGAATATGCACTTTCGCCCTCCGCTACGGCGGAATATTCCTCTATGAGTTCATATAGCTCATCGTTATAGGCGGTACGCACCGCACCGTTTGTATATTCGCTCTCTATGTCAATGGCAAACTTGCCGTCAGAAATTACTCTTGCCGACCTGCCCATCCAGTAATACAGCGGCTTATCGTCCAGATAGGTTTTCCAGACGGAGATAGCTTGATCGATGTTCAAACCGTACTTGCCGTAATTGAATTCAAGCTGCGACGCCGCGGCGGTTGCATCGTTATGAAATTTTATAACCTCGTTATCGATATCCGCGTAAAGGCTTTGCAGATTTTCGCCGTCGGGCATCGTGCCGAAATACTTATAGCCGTAGTCGCCGTTATAGCGTTCGTCGATTATCTTCGCCTTGCCCATATTGCAATATTTGCAGGTGCCGTCCACAAAGACGTGCTCGCCCGTTGCCGGTATAATTTCCGTTCTCGTATCGCCGCAGTTTTCGCACGTGTAGAGCAAAAGTCCGTTTTTAATACACTCCGCTTTGTAGACGACAGTGCCGTTATCCCACCCGTGTGCGAATATGGGAGTAACGTAATAATCCAGGTCGCCGCACTTTAAACAGGTCCTGTAATCGTAACCTGCTGTACGGCAGTCGGCGGTAATAACCGTTTGCCAGTCGGAATAGACGTGATCGCAAGCGGGAAGTTTGCCCTTGTAGATAACGCGGTCGTTCGTATCGGTTACGACAAGCTCGCCCGCGGCGTTTACGGTAACGGATTTTATTCCTACGCCGTCCTCGCCGTCGGTTCCGTCCGTACCGTCTTTTCCGTCCTTGCCCGAAATCGAAGCGATGAATTCTTCGAGCGTGCCCGTATACCCCAGCTCCGCCGCCTTTGCATAAGCGGCGGTCATAGTATACTCGTCACCCCACTCGTGTTCGCTCTTTTCGGGTTTGCCGTTTGTGCACGCCGCCACCGCAAAGCCGCACGCCAGAACGACAGCCGCCAACACTCCGCCAATAATTTTTCTTTTCATAACGTCCTCCGTACGGTTATTTTTCGCCACAAAGGTATTGCTTTTTATAGTAATTAGACTATTTATACTGTCATTGTAACAT
>JAIEFR010000010.1 GCA_029066845.1 Clostridia bacterium
GGGTCTCAACTTTTATGGGTAGGCGGTTTCCTAACCGCCCATGTACTGACACAAAGTATCTTTTTCAGCTCGGAGATCTGACATTGTGACGAACCCCCAGGCTTCACGCCCAGGGGTTTCTCGGTAAAATACAGTAGCCTCGGAGAGGCTGTTCGTTTTCATCAATCAGCTACAATTACGAAGCCATTCCTTTTTGTAAGTTCTATAGAAACTTTCTCAGGATTCTTGATCTTCATAGTCTTGGCGACCAGCGGTGTCTTCCCGTCTTCCGCGTAGAGCGTCACATCCTGGCCCTTTGAGAGCATCGGGAGGTCGAGTGTCAGCTTTAATGGCTTTTCGTCTGCAGAGACTCCGGCTATATACCATTTTCCGTTTGTTCCCTTGCGCGCTATAACTACATATTTGCCGGGATAGCCGTCGATGAAGACTGTGTCCTCCCATGTGGTAGGCACGGCCTTCATAAACGCGATGGCATCTGCAGGTGCATCCGTCAGGTTGTTGGGTGCAAGCGCGAAGTTCTGCACAGGATTCTGGAAGAGGATGGAAGTAGCAAGTTGGAATGCGTCGGTAGTGCGTCGTGTGGTGCCGCCGTCATTGTTGCGGTTCAGGCGCTTGTTGAGCACAGTTCCGCCATATTCCATCACTCCCGCGGCGTTGCGGATAAATGGATGAAGGGTGGCGTTGAAGTCCTCCATGTCGCAGAAATCCTGACTGAATACAAGGTTTTCCGAAGCTAATACCGCTTCGCTCCCTACATAGTTGGGATACATTCGCTCCCAGCCGCGGGGAAGTGTGCAGCCATGGAAGATAACGCTTATACCGTGGTCGTTGGCGTCGCTGAGGATATCCTCGTAGAGGCGCATTGTCTCCTGTTTGTCTCCGCCGAAGAAATCCACCTTTATTCCCTTGATACCTAGGCTTTCGAGCCATTTCATCTCCTCCTTGCGTGGGATCGGGCGCGACATCTTGTTGATCGGCCCTTGCTCTATGTCGTTCCACCAGCCCGATGATGAATACCATATCAGCAGGTTGACTCCCTTCGATTGAGCGTATTTCGCGAGCTTCGCTATTCTCTCCTTGCCGATATTGGTATCCCACCAGTTGTCGACAAGCACATTCTGATAGCCCATATCCGCTGCGAAGTCGATAAATTTCACCTGATCCTCATAGTTGATCGAATTGTCCTGCCAGAGGATCCAACTCCATGTGCCCTTGCCCGGCTTTACCTCAAATTCTGAGGTATAGAGTGGTTCAACGAGATTCCATGGAATGGTAGTCTCCACTATTGGTTTGAGTGTCTTGCCTATCGTGATGGTGCGCCAGGGCGTCTTGCCGGGGAGGCTGATCGCAGGATTTGCGCTTCCGTTGCCGTTGTTTTCCTCCGGCATTGGATATTCGATGGAGAAAACTCCCTCCTTGTAGTCGCCGAGACGGCTTCCGCAGAAGTAACCGTCCACTCCCGTTTCGGTCAGTAGGGCCCATCCGTTGTCGCCTACGTGGAAGAGAGCGGGGAAAGTGAAGCCATGGCCGTATTGCGAATGTTCGCAGAGGGGTGCGTCTGCCTTGTAGTTTTCCTCATACGACGGTTTGGTGCGTTTCCATCCTATCATGGCGTCGCTCTGAGGGGTAAGGAAAGTTGTGGTGAAGTCAGGGAAACGGAAGCCGGAGGCCTCCTTCTCGATTATCATGCTGCGGGTATTTCCTTCAACGGGAATGACATATCGGAAGGCAATATCGTTGTTGCCTACCTGCCATTCGATGCTCATGTCCCGTTTCTTACCTGCAGAATAACTTTCGGTGAGAGTATTGGCAAGCCAGTCTATATGGCTCTTCTTGATTTTTGCCTGATCAAATGAGCGGTTCACCTTTCCGGTTTTCTCTCCGGTGAGGGTAAGTCCTTTTGAGAAGTCGCCGATGTTTGATACGAATCCGAGAGGTGAGTCGAGAAGTATCGGCTGACCGTCGTAAGTCACAGAATAAAGTGGCTGTCCTTCTGCCGACAGCGAAGTAGTCAGTACAAGCTTTCCGTCGGGACTACTTACTGTTGTCGATGCTCCCGCAAGCCATGCGCCTCCCAACGCGCACAATGCGATGTTTCTAAGTTTCATGATTATAGATATGGTTAAATATCATTGTTTTGGATTAGTTTATAGAGCTTTTATCCGAAGATATCAGAATGACTGCCTGTGTCTATCAAAAGCAGAATTAGTTCAAAATCATTCTGTTCCCAAACCAAGAGCCAATCTGATTCAATATGGCATTCCCATCTTCCGATATGTTTTCCAACAAGCTTATGAGGTTTGTGTTTGTCAGATACTGTGCCTGTATTTTCTAATTCGAGAAGTATTTCCTTCAATAAATTCATATTCAGTCCTCGCTTCTGGCATTTCTTGACCGATTTCTTGAATTTATTGGTGCGGTCTATGATATATTTCATATGCCGAGATCTTTAAAAAGATCATCCATAGACTCGAATCGTTTTACTCTTCCGGCTTTAATATCCTCCAAGGCTTCCTCTAAGCCTGTCTTTTTCTTTCTAATCGGCTTGGCAATGGAAACGCCTTCAAGAGCATTCAGTATTTTTTTTAGGTGAGGGAGTATTGATTTATCCTCAATATTGATAGTCAACTGTGTCATTCTAATAAAGGATTTGGGGACATTCCGATTTAAGTTGGCATATCCGTTAATAATTTATGCAAAGTTAATAAAAAAAAACGAGAGTTGATTTGGGAGGATGGGAAATTTTTAATAACTTTGTGAAAACCTAAATATA
>JAIEFR010000011.1 GCA_029066845.1 Clostridia bacterium
AAATAGTGCTAAATTTTACACAAAACACAATATATTGTGGTTGAATATGGAAAAGGCGGCGTTTGCGAAATGCAAACGCCGCCTTTTTGAAATTACGTATCAATCTAAGTTTTTAATATAATCCATAAAATTGTTTTTATTATCTAATGCCGTCGTAGTCGGTCTGCCCAGATCCTTACGGGAAGAAATGGAACATTCCACCTCTATAAGGGTTAAACCGCTGCTATACTTGGCATTTTTCAACGCTTCGTCCAACGCACTATAAGTACTTACCTTAATTGCGTTGCGGTATCCGCAAGCTTTTGCAATAGCTACCAAGTCGATGCCGGAAGCCACCGTAGGCATACCCCCGACAGTTTCGTGCGCTCCGTTGTTCAGAACTATGTGCACCAGATTTTCGGGATTGCTTGCACCTATAACAGCCATCGAACCCATATGCATAAGCACGGCTCCGTCACCGTCCACGCACCAAACTTTTTGGTGAGGCTTATTTAACGCCAAGCCCAAAGCTATCGACGAACTATGCCCCATAGAGCCTACCGTAAGAAAATCGTACTTATGCCCCTGTCCGTTAGCTTCACGGATTTCAAAAAGTTCGCGCGAGGCTTTACCCGTAGTCGATACGATAGGGTCACTGCCGCTAACGCTGACAATATGACGGATAATCTCTTCTCTTACCAGGGAGTTCCCGTTTTCGTACTTTACTTTTTCGGCATACTCCAGCGAGCCTTTTTTTATTACAAACGCCGCCTGCTTGCCTTTGGAAAAGAGAAGCTGCCATTTTTTCATTATTTCTTCAACGTCGGTTGCGGTAGTCGAAGAATCAATGACGAAAGCTTCTATGTCCATATCCTTCAACAATTTCAAGGTTACTTCGCCCTGAAAGATATGCTGAGGTTCGTCGTGCACGCCGGGTTCTCCCCTCCACCCTATAACGAACAGACACGGTATAGCATATACCTTGTCGTTCAGAAGTGAAGCGACGGGATTGATTACGTTGCCCTCGCCGCTGTTCTGCAAATAGACCACGGGCAATTTCCCCGTAGCCAAATGGTAGCCTGCGGCAATACCTACGCAGTTGCCTTCGTTTGCTGCAATAATGTGATGCTTCTTATCGATACCGTAAGTATTCATCAGATAATCGCAAAGAGGTTTCAATTGCGAATCGGGCACGCCGCAAAAGAAATCGGCGTTTATAGCATTTACAAATTCTTTAACGTTCATAATAATCAGCTTATTTATAATTCTTCAATGAGTGAAATAATATCCTTGATGGGCATAAGTCTGGAATCGACTTCTTTCGCCCTGTGATATTTCAAAATGTCTTTTGCCGTCTGCTCCATAGCGGGGAAGGCGCTTCTCGTCAGTTGGTTGGCGTATATTACAATGTTAACGCCGTGCTCGGCAAGCTCCGCCTCGGTTATTACGTTGAACGACGAAGGCACTACCACTATCGGCGTATCTTTGTCTTTAAGCCTGAACTTATCGCAGAATTCAAGTATTTCGGCAGGGTCCTTTTTACGGCTGTGAATCATAATTCCGTCGGCACCCGCCTCCACGTAAGCCGCGGCACGCGTAAGAGCGTCCTCCATTCCGCGCTCCAAAATAAGACTTTCGATTCTTGCGATAATCATAAAGTCGTCGGTGAGCTGCACTTTTTTGCCTGCGGCAATCTTTGCGCAGAAGTTTTCGATAGTGTCCTGCGTTTGCGCAACCTCCGTGCCGAACAACGAGTTTTTCTTTAATCCCGTTTTATCCTCTATTATAACGGCTGAAACGCCCATACGTTCAAGCGAGCGGACTGTATAAACGAAATGCTCGGTAAGACCGCCCGTATCGCCGTCGAAAATGATAGGCTTTGTAGTAACCTCCATAACGTCGTCAATGGTTCTGAATCGCGAAGTCATATCAACCAATTCAATGTCGGGCTTACCCTTGGCGGTGGAATCACACAGAGAGCTGACCCACATTGCATCGAACTGGTCAAACTCGCCGTTATGCTCTACAACCGTTTTTTCCGCTATTAAACCGGTAAGTCCGCTGTGAACTTCTATCGTTTTAACTATGGGACGCAATTTAAGCAACTGCTTCAAACGCTTTCTTCTGTACTCCGGCATAGAAAGCTTTTCTTTGATCTGGGCGTCGAGTCTTTTTACGTTTTCATTGTAAGTATAGGGAACGTCTATAATCTTACCGCCGTATTCGTTCAGGAGTTTTTCAACGTTATCACGTACGGACTTCATATATCCGTGCATCCAGTTGTCACCGTGAATTACGTAGTCGGGACGTAATTGTTTGATGACTTTGTCATACATTATTTCATCCTGAATAATTACTTCCTTGACGTCTTTAATGCTTTTAACCATTTCAACGCGCTCTTCAAACGAAACGGCGGGAAATCTGTTAAACCTTATCATCGCTTCGTCGGTAAGAACGCCTACGTATACGTCGCCGTACTTTTTAGCCTGATTGATTATATTGATATGTCCTTCGTGGATTACGTCGGTACAAAAACACGTATAAACCTTTTGCATTTTATCTCTCCTTGTATTTTTCGATGATTTCTCTTATTATAAAATCAGCCGTCTGACTTATCTCATCGAAAGGAACGTTCTTGACCAATTTGGCGCCGAAAGCTTTATTGACTTTTTCCAGCAGTTCGTCGGTATACGTCAGCGTTCCGTTTTCAACTTTTTCTATGCCGTCAAGAAATATCGACTGTCTGTTTTTCCGCCGCATATCGTTCAACGAAAATTTACTTTCGTCAATATAGGTTTCTATAACGTTACCGGTACCGTCTATTACAACAGGGTATCCGCCGATTTCTCCGAAAACACCCGGACAATGCAATTTGACTTTTTTGTGTTCCCTGACTGCCTGAAGTATTCCTTTGATAATATCGAAATTACTTGAAGCATTCATCATATTTCGCTTTGCATCTACCGGCATCGCAATTTTACATTCCGCAAATATCTTATCCAAATCGGCCTTTATTTCTTTACCGTTGTACTCTATGCAAATAAGCTGCTCCACGCCTTCGGTCTGACCTTCCTTACTGATAACAACGTCGTGGAAATGAGCAGTCGCGTAAGTGACGTCGATATTCCAGTAATCGCTTATATTCTGCTGCTTTGCTACCGCCAGCTTTATACGCGGTATAAGGTGATTGAGATTGCCGCTTCCGAAATCGGGATACGCTTTGCCCGCGGATTTGAGCCAGGGGATAACCGCGTCGGAATATGACGTGTTAATTACTATGGCATTCGACTGCACGTTTTCGTAAGCCTGCATAATATTTTTGATATACTTTATCGATAGAGGCGTCCAAATACCGTAGGCTCTTATATTATTCCAGGAAATACTGCCGTACTTCAGACCGGAATATGCCCTGCTGCTGTTTACAATGATATCCGGTTGATTATCTTCTATACATTTCTCCAAGCCGGCAATATCATTGAAATCCACGTCGGGCACAATCTTTACTTCGGTTTTATTCTGTCCCCTTATGAGGCCGGCAACCTTTACTATGTTGACGTCTGACAGCATTTTGCTTTCATTTCTGCCGACAACCGTTATTTCCATATGTTCGTCGCCGCAAGAAAGCAAATAATCCAAAAGATAGCAGCCTACGCTACCCAATCCCATTATCATTATTTTGACTTTCTTGCCTTCGATACGTTTCCTAAGTAAATTGAGTTTTTCTCCCGTAGAAATCATTTTAAACTTCTCCTATTTTCCGAAAATCGGCTACAGTATTACAATTCAGCCATTTTTTCAGCTCTGTCAACTGAAATTCGTCGATATGCATCGAGCCGAAATATTTTTGAATGAACACAAGATTAGTGCCTTGCCAGTCCTTTGCTTGCAGACCGTAAAAAGAATCTTTCAGGTGTTGCATATCTTTGAACTTCCAGATTTGTCCGGAATTGTAAACCGATATGAACGGCTCCTTTATTTCAAGGCAATCGTGCGCGGTATCATAAAGATAATGAATATATCCGTTACGGTCAAAGTAAAAAACTACCGACTTTCTGGCGTCTATCGTATCCCTGCTGAAAGTAACAACGTCTTTCGTGGAATTTACAACGTTTGAAAAACTTTCGTCGTCAACCCAAAGATCGCCTTCCGCAAATACTATCTCGTCCGCATCTTCTCCGATTATCTCTTTCAGCCCCAGATACAGGCTGTAACCTGAACCGTAATCCGAAAATTTTTCATTGTTAACAAGCGTGATTTTATCTCTGATCGGCTTAAAATAGGTATTTACGGCTCTTTCCAGCTCGTCAAATTTATAGCCGCCGACTATTACGTATTTATCAAAAGACAAATCTCTGTAAACGGTTTTATACAATAAAGTGTCTTCAAACTTATTCTCGTAATAAATACATTTAAGACAATCTTTGCCTATCGAACGGCTGAAACGCGTAGACGAACCGGCAACGGTTATAATCAAAACTTTCATTTTAAAGCCTCTACGCACATTTCGATGCCCTTTTCCAACGTGACTGCCGGTTGCCATCCCGTACGGGTTTTCAGCTTTTTACAACTGAGCAGTCTGCGTTCGGGGTCTGACGCTCTGTAACCGTTAAAAATAATCTGCGGATTTTCTATATTGAGCTTTTTAGCGCACAGATACACTAAATCAACAATGGATATTTCTTCCTCAGTTCCCACGTTATATACTGAGCCGTCCAAAGCGTCTTCGGTATTTATGAGAGCCAAAACCGCGGCGCAGCTGTCGTAATTGTGTAAAAACGTCCTGCGGTTGATTTTGGAATTTTCCAGCAATTCTACTTTACCGGTAGCTTTAAGCGAATTTATGATGTGAGGAATAATGTGTTTGGGATACAACTCGTGTTTGCTGTATACGTTTGCAAAGCGAATCGAACAGCCCTTGATTTTGCCGTCGGCAACTGCTTCGCGCATAAAAAATTCAGTAAGCAACTTACCTGTTGCATAGCTCGTGCGCTGACTGTGTTCGGCGTTGGCAAGCGTAAGGAAGTCGCTCTCCTTTACGCCGCCCTCGCACCACGAATTCATAGAATAAACTTCCGAAGTGGAACAATTTATATAAATACCTGCGCCAAGCTCCTGTGCCTGCTCCAAAAAGAGCTTCATTCCCAGCACGTTCGTTTCAAACGTACGGTTTACGTAATAAAAATGCTCCGTATGCACGACCGCAGCGCAATTAACGTAAATAAGGCGGTTGCTCTTTACTTTTTCCTGTTTTACTTCTTCAACCAAAGAAGCCATATCGGACTTGGAATTTATGTCGTACTCGTGAAAGATGAAATTTTTATTCCCGAGTAAATCTTTAACCGTGTCGATTGAAGATGCAAAAAAATTATCAAAACCTATTACTTTATGTCCCTGCGAAACGACCTGTCTTGCAAGCTCGTTACCCGTCATACCGGTTACACCGCTTATTACGTATAAATCCATTTATACACCCTCCTTCAATCTGTTTTTATAAAATTCGTCAACTTGTCCGTTATAAGCGCTCTGCTCGTCTTCAATATCGTAGGGCACCTTTTTCATAACTACCTCTTCCGAATCGGTATCGAATATTGCGTATTGCGCAAAATTATTCAAATTCCTCGGCTGTCCGACGGAACCCGGGTTGATAAAAATAGTTTTCTTTTTATTACGCGTTCTGACATTTTCACACGAGAAAAACTTTTCGAAAAAATGAGGCAGATGCGAGTGTCCCGAGAAAACGTAATCATACCCGCTATAATCGGAAAGCTCGTCGGTTACGGTGATACTCTTCCAAAAGTTGTCCTTAAGGCTGCCGTGAACGGCAAGACAGCGTTTGCCGTCTATCGTAAATTCACACTTGCCTTCAACGGATAACCGCCCTATATAATCCCACGATTTACTGTTGAGAACACTCTTTGTATAGCGCGCGCAATCCCGACCACGTTCGGACGAAAACCTTGCGTATTCATCGTTCAATACGGCCGATTCGTGATTGCCGCAGATATTGCAAAGTATCGGATAAGGTAGTGAACTTATCTTTTCGATTACTTCGTTGGAATGCATTCCGTAATCTATTAAATCACCCAACAGAGCGCACGCGTCGATTTCCCTTTCTGTTAAATCGGCAAGCACTGCGTCGAGAGCGTTTTTATTGCCGTGTATATCGGACATCAAAAGTAACTTCATAAACGATATTCTTTAATTTCCTGAACTGATATTGTGCCTTGTTACGTTTGAATTTTTATCTAATTTTCAGCGATAAACGCTTTATATTTATGATGAGAAACGCGTTGCTCTTCGGGAGGAAGCTGCATATAATCACCATACACCATTCTTAACAGCTTGTCATACCCCACAGGAATTTTAAATTTACTCCCTTCAAACTCCGCATCGATAAATTTATCAAACACAGATTTTTCACATTTGAAATACGTCAGACTTCCCATAAAATCCCCGACGTATTCCGTATTTGTCTGCGAGTATCTCTTTGCGTTTTTTACCATCTTTTTAACGAAATAATCACGGGGGAACATCTTAACGTAACCTTTAAGAAATGCTACCGCCATCCTTCTTAATAAGTTACCTTTTGCCGCTCCGCTATGCTTATTGGCAACTTCGCAGATATTATACTTATCCCGCTTTTTATACATCTTTTTTACGGTTTTTGCGTTTGAAGGCGCATTATCATATACAAAGATATCGATATTTATGGATATTTTCGATCCCGACTCGTCAGGCTCGTAAAGAACCGTTTGCGTGTCCAGTACCTTACCATAAGGGTAATAGAAGTTTTTGTCGTTTTCGTAACTGTAAAACTTATATCTCTCATTGCGGAGATTGAACAATTGCATAAACTTGTCGTAGTCTTCACGCAACATCGAAATATCTATGTCATCATCCCAGGGGATGTAACCTTTATGCCTGACTGCACCTATCAACGTACCGAAATCAAGCCAGTAATTTATTTGGTTTTCCTCACAAAATTTTGCTACGACTTCTAAAATTTGCAGCTGAACTTTTTTAAGTTCCTCTCCGTCGATTTGCTTTAACCGGGTATCCGTAATATTTTGCATTAAAGTTTGCCCCATTTTTTATCTTTGTCGCTTAGGTTGAGCGGTGTGCCGTCGGCAAGAGTATAGCCTTCCGAATCGGCGGTGCCATTGTACTGTCCTTTGACTTCCGGCCATTTTACGCCAATCGTCGGGTCGTTCCAGGCAAGTCCGCCCTCGTCGCCGGGGTGATAAAAATCGGTGACTTTATAGCAAAACTCGGCAACGTCGCTTAAAACCAGAAAGCCGTGCGCAAAGCCTTCGGAAATATAGAACTGCTTTTTGTTCTCCTCCGTAAGCTCTACGCCGTACCACTTGCCGTAGGTCTTGCTGTCCTTTCTCATATCGACGGCGACGTCGAAAACCCTGCCCTTGATTACACGCACGAGCTTGCCCTGCGGATACTGCTTCTGGAAGTGAAGTCCGCGCAATACGCCCTTTACGGACATACTCTGATTGTCCTGCACGAAGTTCATATTCAGCCCCGCTTCCGCCATATCGCGCTGATTGTACGTTTCCATAAAATAGCCGCGGTTATCGCCGTGAACGGCTGGCTCGATTATATGCAGTCCCTCTATTCCGCCGACATTTTTATCGACTTTAATCTGTCCCATCAGTATTCAATCTCCTTCAAATACCTCATTAACGCGTCCTTCCAGTCGGGTAGCGGCTTAAACCCGTTTTCCGTAAGCTTGCTTTTATCCAGCCGCGAATTGAACGGGCGCTTTGCCTTGCTTAAACCGTATTCCGCCGTAGTGACGGGAATGACCTTGACATTACGATTTGCCTGTTTAAAAATTTCGGTTGCAAACTCGCACCAGCTGATATATCCGCCACCATTGGTTGCGTGATAGTAGCCGTATTTCTGCGTTTCTATCATATCGACAAGCAGTCTTGCCAGGTCGTACGTGTACGTAGGAGTGCCTATCTGGTCGTTGACGACCTTCAACACGTCGTGCGTATTTGAAAGCCTGAGCATCGTCTTTATAAAATTGTTTCCGTTTTTGCCGAACACCCACGCTATTCTTACGATGAAATATTTTTCGAGCAGCGAGCAAACCGCAAGCTCGCCTTCCAGCTTGGTCTGACCGTAAACGTTGAGCGGTTTGTAGTCCTTGCAGTCGGGCTGCCAGGGCGTTGTTCCCTGTCCGTCAAAGACGTAGTCGGTGGAAATGTACATCATTTTGCAGCCGAGCTTTTTGCACTCCTTTGCAATGTTTTCCGTTCCGACGGCGTTTACAAGCCTAACCTTGTCTTCATTATCTTCGGCGGCGTCCACGGCAGTCCACGCCGCGCAATGAATTACCGCGTCGGGTTTAACGCTTTGCAAAGTCGCGCAAACGCTTGCCGCGTCGGTGATATCCATATCGTCTATGTCCACCCCGACCGCAACGTGACCGCGCTTTTCAAGCTCGTTGACGACGTCGTATCCGAGCTGCCCTTTAACTCCGGTTACCAAAACTTTCATTTTCTGTTCCCGTACATTTTTTCGTAATAATTTTTGTACTCGCCCGAGATTATCGTTTCCCACCATTCGCGGTTTTCAAGGTACCACTTGATGGTCTTTTTTATGCCGTCCGCAAACTTGGTTTCGGGCAGCCAGCCGAGCTCCTCGTGAATTTTTGTCGGGTCGATTGCATAGCGCAGGTCGTGTCCCTTTCTGTCCGCAACGTAGGTTATCAGACTTTCGGGCTTGCCGAGTTCCTTGCATATGAGCTTTACAATGTCGATATTGGTCATTTCGTTATGACCGCCGACATTATACACCTCGCCTACTCTGCCCTTGTGAATTATTAAATCGATTGCCTTGCAGTGGTCCTCTACGTACAGCCAGTCGCGCACGTTTTCGCCCTTGCCGTAAACGGGAAGGGGCTTGTTGTTAAGCGCGTTGGCAATCATAAGCGGAATGAGCTTTTCGGGGAAGTGATATGGACCGTAGTTGTTCGAGCAGCGGCTTATGGATACGGGCAAACCGTACGTTCTGTAATAAGCCAGAACGAGCAAATCGGCAGAAGCCTTACTCGAAGAGTAAGGACTGCTGGTATGAATGGGCGTCTGCTCGGTAAAGAACAGGTCGGGTCTGTCAAGCGGCAAATCGCCGTAAACCTCGTCGGTAGAAACCTGATGATAGCGTTTGATGCCGTATTCTCTGCAAGCGTCCATCAGCGTTGCCGTGCCGAGAATGTTGGTCTGCAGGAAAATGCCGGGGTCCTCTATACTCCTGTCAACGTGGCTTTCAGCCGCAAAGTTGACTACGATGTCGGGCTTTTCCTCCTCGAACAGCTTATTGACCGCCTCCCTGTCACATATGTCGGCTTTGACAAAACGGAAATTGGGATTGTCCATTACCGGCGCGAGAGTGGAAAGATTGCCCGCATAGGTCAGCTTGTCCAAACAAATTATTCTGTAAGCGGGATATTTTTTGAGCATATGGAAAACAAAGTTGCTTCCGATAAAACCTGCCCCGCCGGTCACTATTATTGTCATTTTATTCTCTCCTTTAACGGCGCATTTCCGCTACTTTTTTCAGATGTTCACCGTAAGGCGACTTGCCGTAGCCTTCGGCTATGATAAGCAGTTGCTCGCGGCTTATCCAACCGTTGCGGTATGCAATTTCTTCAGGTGCCGAAATGGTTACGTCCTGCCTTTGCGACAGTACCCTCACAAACTCTGCCGCTTCGAACAGGCTGTCCATCGTTCCCGTATCCAGCCAGGCAAATCCTCTGTCGAGAAGCTGAACGGTCAAATCGCCCTCTTGCAGGTATCTGGCGTTCAGATCTGTAATTTCCAGCTCGCCGCGCTTGGAAGGTTTAATCTGCTTTGCGTACTCCACCGCGCGGTTATCGTAAAAATACAGGCCCGTAATGCAGTAGTTAGATTTGGGGTTTTTGGGCTTTTCCTCTACGGATAAAACCTTGCCGTCCTTATCGAATTCGACGATGCCGAAACGCTCGGGGTCCTTTACGCCGTAGCCGAATATCGTCGCCTTGCCGTGCTCGGCGTTCTGTTTGGCTTCCTTCAACATTTTAGTAAAGCCGTGACCGTAGAAAATGTTGTCGCCCAAAATCATAGCGACGTCGTCTTTGCCGATGAAATTTTCACCGATTATAAACGCCTGCGCAAGCCCGTCGGGAGAGGGCTGAACGGCATATTGCAGATTTATACCGATTGCGCTTCCGTCGCCAAGAAGCTCTTTGAAGCGGGGCGTGTCCTGCGGCGTCGATATAATTAAAATATCTTTAATGCCCGCGGTCATCAATACCGACAGCGGATAATAAATCATCGGTTTATCGTAAACCGGAAGCAGTTGTTTACTTGTGACCTTGGTAAGCGGATACAACCTCGTTCCGCTTCCTCCTGCCAAAATTATGCCTTTCATTGGTTATCGTTTCCCTCCTCTGCTTCGGTAGTTTCCCCGCCTTCGGGTACCGCCGTACCGACGCTGACATCGTCAGCGGCGTTTTCCGTATCAGGTGCCGCACCTACCTCATCGGCACTGCCCGTGCCAACGGCTTGTTCGTCTGCAACGGCAGCAGCTTTTTTTCTGAATACACTCTTAAACAGAGCGGCTATAGATTTATAATTTAACAATGCATAAGCCACGAAGAGCCCTGCGTATACCGCGCAACCTATCCAAAGGCTGAGCAATGACGCACAAAGGATAAACCCGACCGTCATAACTCCTTCGATTATGAATTCTTTGATTATCCTTATTTTTATGGTTTTCATAACCAGTATTTCAGACAATACCGAATTAAACATTATTACAAAAACCACGCAACCCAAAAGCGCGTAAAGGTTGTTAAAGACGTATGCGCAGAGAACGAATAACAACGCTCCCACGGCAATCGATATTGCGTTTGCAAGCAACATCAGTTTTTCCTTTCGGTAAACCTTTAAGTAGTTGTTTGTCAGCAGGCTTACCTTGGAGGAGAAAATTATAATCGGCAACAGTATGCCAAGATACTGCAAGCTTGCCGAATACTGCGGAAGCCACATATTGAGTATCCAACAACCCACAAAGTAGAAAATCATTACGAAAAACAACAGGGGCGAAAGAATACCGCGAATGCTTTTATACATTGACGGCAGTTTGCTTTCGTCTATTCGTTTCAATGAAGGAAATAAAACGACGCTTATTGCCGTAACGAACACCAAAAAGACGTTAGATACGCTGAATGCAAACGAAACTTTTCCGAACAGCAATTCGTCCCACCGCCACTGGATTATCATTTTTGCGCCGCCGATCATCAACATTGACGACCAGTTTGCCATCATTAAGATAATGCCGGAGGCAATATTAGTCCGCAATTCGAGAAAGGTTTCTTTTAAACTGATGCTTTTCCCCAAAAACAAGCCGCGGTTAAAAACAGCGCCTATGATATAACCTACCGCATCACCGAACAAATCGGCAATGCAAAACCAATAAAAGCTATTGACTTTCAGTATTAGAAGTAAAGCTATGCACACCCCGTAGGAAAGCCTCTGCGCTATGGTTAAAAACACGTATTTGTCTATGCGGTTCGTAATCTGAAACATATACGAACTGTATGTCACGATGTTTTTGGTTACTATACCTACGGCGACAAGAACGAAAATTATTTTATTGGGATAATTTAAAACCGACAGTGAAATTATTGTAGCTATTAAAGTTATAGCGCTTGTAAATATAAGTAAAACTATAAATTGGGAACGCAGACGCGCTTTATCCAACTCTTCATAATCGTATTTCGAATATCTTAAAACCAAGCCGTCCAGAAGGCCGAAATGAAGAACGCCTACGTATCCGACATATAAAACGTAGGTCTGCCAATACGAATAATTATATTCGTCTATAAATTTCGGCACTATCAGTGTAAGCATAAAGCTTACAGCCAACGATATGATTTGCGCTATAATCGAATAAACGACGTTTTTTGCAAATTTTTTAGGGGTGATTTTCTTAGTCATAAAACAATGTGTCTACTATAAAATAATTCGTATTATAAAGAATAAGTTTATAATGATTAGCGAGCAGGCTAAAAGCATACGCACTAAGCCGCCGTCAATGGCATAAACGCTTCCCATCGCTACCGTATTGGAATTCGTTTGCATAAGTTTAGTTGACGGAGCTTGTATAACCAGGCGGTTTTTGATAGCTTTTAAAATTACGATACAGTTTTTAACGTTAAACACGAGTAAGAAATCAACCATTCGTCCTACTACCGTATTCGAACCCAAAAATAAATTTATCAATATACCGGCAAATATCAATTTATCAGTGAAACAATAACCGTCCTTTTTTCCTTTATTTATTGCTCTTGCCGCAACGTAAACCAATATGTTGACTAACAGTCTGACGGATATGTTAAAAGCACCGACTCTGAAATCGTGCAGATAATAAACAAATCTGTTCCATAAAGAAAAATCAATGTACTTGTCAAAGTAATTTATCAATCCCACTATGAGGTAATTACCCAAAGACGTGATGTAAATTATGAAGAAGCAAACCAATAAAATCATTTCGGTTTTAAATGATTTCTGCTTGAAACATCTTGCAACAAGGTAGATAAGCAATGCAAAAAGCATACTTTTATGGAAAAGAAAAGACAGTACTAATGAAAGTATAGCTTTCATTTTACTGCGCTTGACGTGTTTAATAAAACAAGCAAAGAATACAATCGATAAGCCGGCTCTTAATATGATAAAAGCGAAATAAATCCCGTAAAACGAGATAAACAACAGCCACGCACTGATAGGCAGCTTTTTATCATTGAATAAAGCCGCCCCCAACAATCCTATTATCAAAGCGATGACAAAAAATATATTTTTATAGTTAAAGCCTAAAAAGACCAGAAATCTGGTGATAGCCTCAAAACCCACTTCAAAAATTTCGGTATAGTAAAATAAACCGTAATTACTAACGCTCTTTTCAATATACAAAGTGTAATCGATATAGGCGTTAGTATCAGGTACTGTATTCGGTCTGCTTCCCGCCAAAAAAGAAAATAATATAATTAAAAAAAAGATATATATTTTTTTAACGGTATTATTTTTGGAAAAGCAATCGAGGAAAATCCCCATTAGTGATGATAAAGCAAAAATATATATCATAAAACTAATCTTTATTTTCAGTCAGATACTGCAACAGAATTTCATCAGCCAAAAGAATTTTTTCGCTTTGGAATTTCCATTTTTTTATTTTGTTCTTATAAACTTTGCCGGTACTTTTACCGTCGGAGTGATATATAACAAGCTCGTTATTGTATACGAGTTTTAAATTATCGTTCACAATCCGCTGATATAAAAACGCTTCCTCGTTGTACATAAACGTTTTTTCTATAAACACTTCGGCGTATTTAGAATAATAGTTCCTTGAAAATATGCAGGCGGCGCCGCTTAAAGTTTTTCCCGTAATTTCATTTTTATAAAATTTCGACGCCAAATAGTACGCAACCGCACCGAATTTGAAATACTTTGATTTTCTTTTTATGTTAGCTATTTCCCTTTCCACCTCTTCGACATTGGCGGGACAGTAAAAAGGATTTTGGTTATAGTTCTTGCGCACGTTCCATACGCAAGGGGCAAGTATGTCAAACTCGGTTTCTTTATAAACTTCGATAAGCTTGCCGCAAAAATCTTTATCTTCGATATAAGTATCGTTGTTTATTACGCACAGTAAATCGGCGTCATATTTTTTTATAGCGTATTGACAACCTATGTTGTTACCTTTTGAAAATCCGTAATTCTCCTCATTCTGAATAAAGTCTACACCATCTTCGTCTTTATACAGATTTTTCAAATCCGCATAACTATTATCCGGAGAAGCGTTGTCAACGACAATAATTTTTTTATCGCAATATGAAAGTTCTAATAAAGAAGAAATACAACATTTAGTATCTTCTAAATTGTTATAGTTCAAAACTATAAAAGCAATCGTCATAATTTCTCCTTTCTATCAATTTATTTTCTTCATAGGCCCGCTATCGTATTCCGGTATTTTGCTATTACTCAGTATAGCCGTTGCCGTTTCGTAAAACCTGTTCACGGCACATTCCGCCGACCATAAATTTATTATCGTATCATAAGCGTTATTACCAAGCATTTCGATTTTGGCTCTATCCTGTGATAACGATGCTAATTCACGAATAAACTGTTTCTTATTCTTATACGTTACGCCGTTGAATCCGTTATGGATAATACTTTTTACGCTTCCGATAGCTTCATTCGCAATTACAGCACACCGGGAGTTCATACTTTCGTTCAATACTGCACCCCAGCCTTCGTTTGCATCGGAAGTAAAAAGGAAAATATCTGCGGAATCCATATAATTGCGTACTTCCTTGGAAGGTATAGCCCCCAACTGAAACACGTAGTTTTCCAGCTTGAACTTTTTGATTAGTTTGGTAATTCTTTTGTAATCCTTACCATTTCCTATCATCTTTATTTCAAAATCAACACCGCGCTTTTTTAGCGCTCTCGCGGCGGATATAATATATTCCGGATGCTTCCATTTTAAATAGCGGGCAGTCCAAAGTAAGCTCAGTTTCTGGTCGGTTCTGTTTTCCGAATTATTCTTCTCATCCGCTATCACGGGAGGGAAATAACCCCAGGAAAAACTTTTCCCCTTAAACGCGTTATAAAAGGCGTAATCCTTTGCAACGTATCCCCCGGCACAAAGCAGATAAAAATTCTTATTGCGGTATTTGGTACATTGCGATAGTACTCTTTTTATTTTAGGAGGGTAAAATCTTTCAAGAAAACCTCTCTTGAACAACCTTTCGCTGAACCAAAAAGTTAACTTGTTATTCTCCAATCTCGGCACTATCATTTCAAAAGGAAAACAACAGGAGCCGGCAATAACTATATCAGCATCGTTTAAAAGCTTTTCAGCATAGTCCTTATTTGCAGGCGATTCATACATTTTAATTACAAAATCATACGAATCGTTCATATTTTCGTAACCCAAATTAAGCCGTACCTGCGGCGTGGGTTCGGTAGCAATAAAGAAGAATTTATCTTTAACTGCCAATTGCTTGCATACGCTTAATTGATGATGATTTAAATAGTTACTTATAAAAACGATCATTAGGAATAACGAATATTTAAATTTTTCTCCAAACCATTTTGTCCACTATGCCTGTATAGGCCTGAATAAGTTTGACAACCTTATCAGATACGTTTTCCTCGACGTAATCGGGAACAGGTATACCCGTATCTCCGTTTTTTGCCATCTCCACAGCAGTATCGACAGCCTGCAAAAGTGATTTTTCGTCGATGCCGGCAAGCACAAAACAAGCTTTATCCAAAGCCTCGGGACGTTCGGTTGACGTACGGATACATACAGCCGGAACGGGATTGCCTATCGATATAAAGAAAGAACTCTCTTCCGGCAACGTTCCGCTATCCGAAACGACGGCAAACGCATTCATTTGCAGTTTGTTGTAATCGTGGAAGCCCAAAGGCTCGTGCTGAATGACCCGTTTATCGAGCTTAAAACCGTTCTGCTCCAGACGCTTTTTGCTGCGGGGGTGACACGAATACAGAATGGGCAAGTCATATTTTTCAGCCATCTTATTTACGGCAGAAAACAAAGAATTGAAATTCTTTTCCGTATCGATATTTTCCTCACGGTGAGCCGAAAGCAAGATATACTTTTTCGGCTTTAATCCGAGAGTGTTCAGAATATCCGATTTTTTGATTTGTTCAAGATTATCCCTCAACACCTCAGCCATAGGCGAACCCGTGACGTACGTGCGTTCCTTGGGCAGACCGCAGTCGGCTAAATACCTGCGCGCGTGCTCCGAATACGCCATATTGACGTCGGAAATTATGTCCACTATTCTGCGGTTTGTTTCTTCGGGTAAGCACTCGTCCTTGCAACGGTTACCCGCCTCCATATGGAAAATGGGGATATGCAAACGCTTTGCGGGAATTGCGGAAAGGCAGCTGTTGGTATCACCCAGAATAAGCAATGCGTCCGGACGTATCTGAACCATAAGCTTATAGCTGCAATCGATTATGTTACCGATTGTAGCGCCCAGATCGTCGCCGACGGCATTCATATAAACTTCGGGATCGTCAAGCCGCAAATCCTTGAAAAACACACCGTTAAGATTATAGTCGTAGTTCTGCCCCGTATGCGCAAGTATGCAGTCGAAATATTTGCGGCACTTTTTTATCACTTGCGACAAGCGGATAATTTCCGGTCTGGTCCCTACGATTATAAGTAATTTCAGTTTGCCGTTATCCTTAAATTTTACGTTAGAAAAGTCTACTGTTTTATTCATCTCTTATACTCCAACTTTCTCGGAATAGGTATCCGGATGAGACGGATCGAATTGTTCGTTAGCCCACATTAAAGTTACTAATTTCTCCGTCTTGGATAAATTTATGATATTATGCGTGTACCCCGGCAACATATGAACGGCTTGAATAACGTCCCCACTGACTTCGAACTCGATAATTTCGTCCGTACCGATTTTTCTTTCCTGAATTAACGCGCGCCCCGACACGACGATAAAAAACTCCCATTTGGAATTATGCCAGTGTTCGCCTTTAACTACCCCGGGATTTGAAACGTTGACGGAAAACTGACCGCAATTCATCGTCTTTAACAATTCCGTAAAGCTCCCGCGCGCGTCTTCGTTTGTTTTTAACGGAAATGCAACCTTTTCTTTGGGCAGATATGATAAATACGTCGAATATAGTTTCTTTGCAAAAGAGTTGTTTGCAATTTCAGGCATTACCAAGGTTCGCGGCTGATTATGAAATTCGTCAAGCAAATCGGCAATATGCCCCAATGTAGCTTTATGCGTAACCGGTGCAAAACAAAACTTACCGTTTACGTTCTCTACTGCATTCAGACCTTCATAATCACATCTGTGTTCTTTATTTTCAAGAGCGTCAAGCATCTCACACACGAGGTCGTCGATATATAAAAGTTCCAGTTCCGTTGCCCTGTCGTTTATTTTAATCGGCAAATCGTTTGCCACGTTATTGCAAAAAGTTGCCACTGCGCTATTGTAGTTGGGGCGGCACCATTTACCGAACAGATTAGGGAATCGGTAGACCAGTACTTTTGCTCCCGTTTCCTTTGCATATTCGAAGAAAAGCTCTTCCCCTGCCTTTTTGCTTTTGCCGTAATCGCCGTCGGCATAACGCCCGATCAGCGTAGCCTGTACGGACGACGACAACATTATCGGGCAACCGTTATTATGCTTACGCAGACAATTCAACAATTCCGATGCAAAGCCGAAATTTCCGCGCATAAATTCCGTTTGTTCTTTCGGACGGTTAACTCCCGCCAGATTGAAAACAAACTGCGCCTTTGAGCAATATTCATTCAACTCGTCAGCCGTTGAATCGATATCGTATTCATATACTTCTTCTATTTTGAGATTCGGACGGGTTCTGTCCTTGCCGTCTCTTAAATTTTTCAGAGCGACAACAAGATTTTTTCCAACAAAACCTTTGGCTCCGGTTACCAAAATATTCAATTCTGTTTTGCCGCCTTATTCAATTCTTCACGAATATAAGTCAATTCCGTCAGTTTTTCTTTTACCTGTTCCACATTGAGCAGCTCGGTATTATGTGAATTAAACTCGGTTAAAGTATTCCTTTCCACATTACCCTGGGTAAAATACTTGTCGTAATTCAGTCCGCGCTTATCGCAGGGAACGCGGTAGAAATTGCCCATATCCACTGCGTGCGCACACTCTTCATTGGTAAGAAGGGTTTCATACATTTTCTCACCGTGACGGATACCGATAATCTTGATGTTATCCTTGCTTCCGCCGAACAGTTCGCATACGGCTTCCGCCTGTACCTGTATCGTACACGCAGGCGCTTTCTGCACTAATATATCTCCGCTTTCGCCGTGTTCGAAAGCAAACAGAACCAAATCGACAGCCTCTTCAAGCGACATAATGAATCTTGTCATAGAAGGTTCGGTTATCGTAATGGGTTGTCCGTTACGGATCTGGTCAATCCAGAGAGGAATAACGCTTCCGCGGGAGCACATAACGTTGCCGTATCTCGTACAGCAAATCTTAGTCTTCTCAGGCGATACCGTACGGGACTTTGCTACGATAACTTTTTCCATCATCGCCTTACTGGTTCCCATTGCGTTTACGGGATACGCCGCCTTGTCCGTGGAAAGACAGATAACCGATTTAACGCCTTCTTCTATTGCCGCAGTCAGAACGTTTTCCGTACCGAGTACGTTTGTCTTAACCGCTTCTATCGGGAAAAATTCGCAAGAGGGCACCTGCTTTAACGCTGCCGCGTGAAAAATATAATCGACCCCGTGCATAGCGTTTCTTACAGATTGAATATCGCGAACGTCGCCGATATAGAATTTAATCTTTTCCGCCACGTCGGGCATCTTTGCCTGAAATTCGTGACGCATATCGTCCTGTTTCTTCTCGTCACGGGAAAAGATACGTATTTCGCCGATATCGGTTTTTAAAAAACGATTTAATACCGCGTTGCCGAAACTTCCCGTGCCGCCCGTTATCATTAAAGTTTTGTTTGTGAATAAAGACATTTTTACCTCTGCATATTTTAATTATCTGATTGTTGGTTATATAAAGACAAATATTCCTTAAATTTGTCATTCGCATCGTACATTTGTGCGCGAGCTACGCAATCCGAAGATTTATAAGGTTTATTATCGTAAATATACAATATTTTCTCTATCAACCCTTCAACGTCATTCCTCTTCACTGACGTACCGCACGTACTATCGATAATTTCCGTACTCCCGCCCGTTTCATAAGTTAATACAGGCGTTCCGCAAGCCAAAGCTTCTATGTTTACCGTAGGAAAATTTTCCTGCTTTGTCGGATTTACGAACAAATCCGCCGACGAATAAATCTCTGCCAATTGACGGGCATTTTCCGTTCTTTGTACAACTACTATATTTTCAGGTAAATTTTTCTGCAATTCTGCGCTAACACCTACCAGAACAATTTGGAATCTTTCGTCTAAGCGCTTTGAAAGTTCGACAAAAACTTCCAGTCCCTTTCTTTCGTCCCATACACTGGCTACGCCGAGAATAACAAACTTGTCTTCACAATGGAATTTTGCTTTAAAATCGCTGTCATACGGCTTAAAAATCTGTAAATCGATTCCGTTGTTTATCACTGAAGTTTCGTAACAACCTAAAAACGATTTCTTTACCAATTTTTCCAGCCAAACCGACGGCGTTACTATATGCAAATCTTTAACGCCGGAAAAACATTGCTTTTTTAATGCATACATTTTTGCGGAATCGTCACGTAAACTTTTAGGATACGAACGCTTGCACTCGCATTTGTAACAGCCGTTTTCCCATTTACCGCACTTATCCTCGTCAAAGTATGCGCAGTGCCCGGTGAATGCCCAGCAATCGTGCAACGTCCATACGGTTGTGATACCCTTTCGTTTAATATAATCGAACAGCTCGGGAAAATTTATATAGTATCCGTGCAAATTGTGTAAATGCAATATATCCGGTTTAAACTCATCCAACCAAGCCAGGAACTTCTTTGTGGCTCTTTTGGAATAAGTACCCGACTTTCCGAATAAGCGGGACTTCAAAGCGTGGATTTTTACTCCGAAATTGCTTTCAATCCGAAAGCTTATATCCTCGAATTTTGCAGGCGCTTGCATACGCCCATACGCAATTTTACATTCGTATCCGCTATTACCGGCAACGTCGGCAATGCCGGCGCAAATTCTACCCGTGCTGCCCACGCCGCAAACGGAGTTTATCTGAACAACTTTCACTATTGCATTACCGCCATAATTTCGTTATATCCCATTTCCGCCGAATTCTTTTCGCACAGGAATTTTTTTGCATTCTCACTCATACCGCCGAGGTTGCTTTCCTTGATTTTGTCCATAACGGAAACGAAATCGTCAACGCTGTCGCTTGCGCACCACCAGCCGAAACCGTTATCGACGGCATCTTTTCCTACGTCGCTGTTAGCATCCGTACAAGCAAACACAGGCAACCCAGCCTGAAGATAAGACAGCAATCTGGAAGGATAATTGGGAACGGTAAACCTGTGATCCAGAAATATCATTCCCACGTCGCAGGAAGCAAGCATACTGTCGAAATCTTCACGGGGAAGGCGCTTCATAATCTTAACGTTCGCAGGCTTTACGTTTTCGGCAAACTGTTCCAATTTGCCATATTCAGTTCCGTCGCCGACGATAAAGAAAAACGCGTCGTCGTTATCCTTTTGCGACTTCAAACATTCTATGATAAACGGAATTCCCTGCGGCTTGCCCAGATTTCCGCCGTAAACGAAAATTGTCTTATCGAGCGGCAAACCGTATTTAGCACGCATTGCATCCCGCTCTTCACGCATTATCGCTGTATCCTGCGGTATGATGCTGTTGGGTACGATAGTAAGCTTTTTTAAATCTATATCGGGGTTGTTAGCCGATACGTAGTTCAGGTTGGCTTTACTCATACAGCCGATATAATCGGCAGCCTTATAGACCTTTTTTTCTTTTTTCTTGAAATGATTATAAATAATTCCCGACAAACCGCTTGTCTTTATCATTTTCATATCGACCGCATTCTGAGGGAAAATATCTTTTAAAAGCAAATACGCTACGGCGTTATCCCGCTTCTTAAAATACGTCATAGTCTTCGAGTACGAAAGATTCGAAGACATATTTATCACTAAATCGAATTTAACGTTTTTAGCAAATTTTTTGATTGCCTTAACCGTATTTTTTTCAAGAGTCAATAAATTGATAACTTTTTTAACTCTGCCCGTTTTCTGAATCTGACCGTTTTTGATTTTAATTATCTTTACGCCGTTGGTATCCGTAAAAAACTGAGTACTGCTTTTTGTCGGCGTCACAGCATAAATATTGTGATCGTGTTTTGCAAACTCGGAAATTAAATCGGCATAGATGTAACCGCTGTTACTGTCCTTAATCTCATACACCGATAAAAAGAGAATGTTCATTTACTTTCCTCTATACTCGACCGCAAAGAAATTTTAGCATACGTTTCTTTATATTCGCTCATTTCTTTATCGTAGGTTAAACTGCCGAAAGCTTTATTAACCAGCCCGGTGAATAAACCCAGAAATTTTACCGCCCAGCCGAAGCCGTGCACCAAACGCAGTTTTCTGCCGTTGGCGGCGGCTATCATTTTCACCATTTCCGAAGTGTTCGTATACTCTGAATTCTGCGGAAAGAAAAGCCCGCCCTCTTCGTTAACAATCATTAAACGAACAAATTCGCACAGGTTTTCCACGTACAGCATCGAGCGCTCGTTTTTTACGTAAGGGAAAAGCTTTAACTTTAACGCAAACTTGCGAAGCGTTAAATAATTGCCCTTACAGCCCTTGCCGTAAATCATAGGAGGACGAAGCACGCAAACCTTGAAATTATCGTCGGCAAGCGGTGCTATTCCCTTTTCCGCCTGTACTTTACTGTCGCCGTAAGCGTTTGCGGGAGATACGGGCGTATCCTTAGTAATTCTTTTTGATTTCCCGACTTTACTGCTGCCGCCGTAAACTATTGCGGAGCTCATAAATATAAACTGCTTTACGCCGCAAGCCTTTGCCTTTTCAGCCGTTTCGACCGTTAAGTCGGTGTTTACCGAATAATACAGTTTCGCCTTTTCTTCGCTGATTTTTCCGCTGTCGGAATGGGCTATACCCGCAACGTGGAAAACGGTATCATATCCCGAAAAGCTTTTTTCCCGCCAAGTGCCGTCGCGCATATCAATGGTATCAAAACTGCACTCCTCGGGATAATGCTCCGAAATATATTTTTCAACGGATGTTCCGATATAACTATTTGCACCGGTAATTAAAACTTTTTTCATTGTTCGGTAACGTCGTCCTCTTCGGTCACAGTCCCGACTTCGTCTTCGATATTTTCGTGTACGTCATCCGCGGTATTCACGTCTTCGGCAATAATCTCGCCTGCCGAAACGTCCTCTCCGTTTTTGTCGGCTTCCTGTTTATGCAATTCACCCGTGCCGCCTTCAACAACGCCGTCGTGCTTTAAGACGGATACGAATGTGCCGAAAAAGCATCTTATATCAAAGAAGAACCCCATACGCTTAACGTATTCTCCGTCAAGCGCTGCTTTAACGGGAATTTCAAGCTCGTCCCTGCCGTTTATCTGCGCCCAACCCGTAAGCCCGGGCTTTATGTCGTTTGCTCCGTACTTATCGCGCTCGGCAATCAAATCGTCCTGATTCCAAAGCGCAGGGCGCGGTCCGATAATAGCCATTTGCCCAGCGAAAATATTGAATATCTGCGGAAGCTCGTCAAGAGAAGTCTTTCTTAAAAATCCGCCGACCTTAGTAATCCATTTTTTAGGATCGCTCAACTCGTGCGTAGGGGCATCGTGAGGCGTATCGATGCGCATAGTCCTGAATTTAAGAATTTTAAAAATTTTTTTCTTCTTTCCTACTCTGTCCTGTTTAAAGAATACAGGTCCCTTGCTGTCGCACTTTATAGCCAACGCGATGATAAGCATCGGGAACGCCAATATAATTATTCCTATAAAGGAAAGAAATAAATCAAATAGTCTTTTAAAGAAATGTTTATACATAGTAAGTTTTCAGCCCTACTGTTTTGCTTGATTTTTATAAACCGAACCTGCGGCTACTTTCGTCCCGGCAGGTAATTCCGCACCGACAGCAACCACTCCGTTATAATCAATCTGGCAATAATCGCGCACGGTAGCGTTATGCCCGACCACGCTGCCCGCGCAGAGTATGACGCCGTTGCCTATAACGCTGTTAGCGCAAACGGTAATGTTCGGCTCAATCACGCAGCCTTTACCAAGTTTTGCGGAAGAAGAAATTTTGCTTTGAGCGGACATTATATTAACCAGCTGAAAGCCGACAGTTTCAAGCTCTATAAAAAGCTTTTCTCTGACAGCGGGGTTGCCGATAGCTATAACCGCATAAGGAAAATCGCGCAAAAAATTTTTACTGTCGGCAATTTTCCCGATTGCCGAACTATTATTGTCGTCCAGAAACTCAATTCTGTTATATTTTCCGCTGTCTTCGGCAAGTTCTTTTACTACTTGTCCGTAGCCGCCTGCGCCGATTATCAATAAATTGACATAATTCGCCATAATTACAACTTACATTATAATATAATCACGAGAGAAAAGCAATAGAATTGCGTAAATTTTCCTGCCCGTACGTATTTATAATTTGGCTGTTTTAATATATAAAAATTAAATATCGAAAAAATTGATAATTACGCAAGCTTTATTGCTTATTTCGGGCGAATTTTTCGGAAGCAAAATAAGGCGGCGTTTGCGATATGCAAACGCCGCCTTATTTTTATTATTTGTTTTTATTTTGCCTGCACTACGCTTTGAACGTAGGTGAAAAATGCTTGGTCGCCCAAGGGCAACTTT
>JAIEFR010000012.1 GCA_029066845.1 Clostridia bacterium
CCCAGTAGTCATTTTGAACATCTTCATAAATTTCTCCTTTCAGTAACAAATACTTTGAGTGTTGGAATTATATCACACTTTTTTTATAATTTCAATAGTTTTTGACAAAAAAGTTTAAAATAGTGCTAAAAAATACACCAACCACTATATATTGTGGTTGGTGATACGTTTTGCAGTGATTTTACTTAACGCAGTCCGCATACAGGGGGAACGCCTTGCAGAGTTTTGCAACCTCCTCGGTTACGTGCGCGTAAGCCGCCTCCTTCTTTTCGATTATCTCGGCAATCAGCTGCGCAATCTTGCGCGCCTCGGGCTCTTTCATACCCCTTGAAGTCATCGCGGGGGTGCCTATTCTTATGCCGCTGGTCACGAAAGGCTTCTGCGTGTCGAAGGGTATCGCGTTCTTGTTTACGGTGATATGCACCTCGTCAAGCATATGTTCGAGCTCCTTGCCCGTCATACCCTTGTCGGTAAGATTTAATAATATAAGGTGATTGTCCGTGCCGCCCGAAACCATCTTTACACCGAGTTTTGTGAACTCGTCCGCCATTGCCGCCGCGTTTTTGACGATTTGCTTCTGATATTCCTTGAATTCGGGCTGTAACGCTTCCTTGAAAGCAACTGCCTTTGCCGCGATTATGTGCATTAAGGGGCCGCCCTGTATGCCGGGGAACACGGCTTTGTCTATCGCCTTGCCGTACTCCTCCTTGCACATTATTACGCCGCCGCGCGGTCCGCGCAGGGTCTTGTGCGTGGTGGTGGTTACGAAATCCGCGTAGGGCACGGGTGAGGGGTGAAGTCCCGCCGCAACCAGACCCGCAATGTGCGCGATGTCAACCATCATAAGCGCGCCCACCTTGTCGCAGATTTGACGGATACGCTTGAAGTCGATTACGCGGGGGTACGCGCTTGCGCCCGAAACTATCATTTTGGGCTTGCACTCCACCGCTATCTTTTCCATTTCGTCGTAGTCGATTACCTGCTTGTCCTCGCTTACGCCGTAGGGCACTATGTTGAAGTACTTGCCCGAAATGTTGACGGGCGAGCCGTGCGAAAGGTGACCGCCGTGCGCGAGGTTCATACCCATAACCGTGTCGCCCGGTTGCAGCATTGCAAAGAACACCGCAAGGTTTGCGCTTGCGCCCGAATGGGGCTGTACGTTGCAGTACTCGCAGCCGAAAATTTCTTTTACGCGCTCACGCGCCAGATCCTCGGCAATATCCACGAACTGGCAACCGCCGTAATAGCGGTGCGCGGGATAGCCTTCCGCATACTTGTTGGTGAGGTGGCTGCCCGCCGCCGCAAGCACCGCGGGGGATACGAAGTTTTCGCTTGCAATAAGTTCTATATTGCCCTGCTGACGGGCAAGTTCTTTCTTTAACGCCTCGGCAACTTCGGGGTCAGTCTGTTCGATTAAGGATATGTCTATCATAGTTTACTCCGTTAAAAATTTATATTTATGCAATAATGATAGCATATAATTTATAAATAATCAAATAAATGAATAAAGAAATTTATCTACCAAGCCAACCGCCATCAACTGCAATGGTGAAGCCGTTGACGTAGTCGGAAGCCGCACTTGCAAGGAATACCGCCGCGCCCTCCAGGTCGGCAGGGGTGCCCCACCTTCCCGCGGGGATACGCGCCAGAATGTCCGCGCTGCGCTCCTCGTCCTGACGGAGCTGCTGGGTGTTGTTGGTTGCCATATAGCCGGGAGCTATCGCGTTTACGTTTATGCCGTGCTTAGCCCACTCGTTGGAAAGGGTCATTGTTATCCCCTTGATTGCCGACTTTGATGCCGTGTACGAAGGCACGCGTATGCCGCCCTGATAGGAAAGCATCGACGCAATGTTGATAATCTTGCCGCCGTTGCCCTGCTTTAAGAACTGCTTTGCAACCGCCTGGGTTAAGAAGAACACCGTCTTTAAATTGACGTTTATAACGCTGTCCCAGTTCTCCTCGGAAAACTCTATGGAGTCCTGGCGTTTGATTATGCCCGCGTTGTTTACCAGAATATCAATTCTGCCGTAGCGCGCCAGAGTTTTTTCGATAACCTCGTCAATGACGTCGCACGAGGACAAATCGGCGATTACGTTATAAAAATTCTCGCTACCGATAATCTGCTCGGTTTCGGTTGAAGGTCTGCGCGAAACGCCTACCACCTTTGCGCCTGCTTCGGCATACGCCCTGCATATGCCCTGCCCGAGTCCCGTGTTGGAGCCCGTAACGATTGCCACTTTGCCTTTTAAACTGAAAGAATCTAAAATCATAATTTCCCCCGAAAAAATTTATTACTTTATAATTATAACGCAACCCCCTTAACATTTCAAGGGGGTTGAAAAAATTTATTTATCGAATTGCACGGTTGCGCCGCTTGCTATTTTGTATACCTTGCCGCGGATTTCCAGCCACACGTCAATTGCCGAAAGATTGTACGCGCGCTCGCCGTCCAGCGAGAAAACGAGCCGCTTATACGCCTGTGCGTACTCGTAAATTTCTATATTGGTCGCGTGCCATATATCGCTGCGCTCCGCCGCGCGTTTGCCCAGGTTTTCGATGACCTGCCAGTTGTTGTCGTCGTCGAATTCGTAGGAGTGCCCCCACACGAAAAACAGCCACGGCTCGCGGTGCTTGAACTCGTCCTGGGGCGACGCGCCGAAGAACTTGTCCGCAATGCTTTCTAGCCGCTCGTCGGTGTGGTGACAGGTGGGATTCCATTCCAGAAAATCTTCGGGAAGTCCGAACGTATAGGTTGAAATAGTTGTGCGCGCATAAGCCACGCCGAGGTCTGCAAGCACGCGCTTTATATCGGCGTTATAGCCGTTGTAGGCGTACGCCATTCCGCGCACGATTTTACCGAATTTTTCTTCCAGATACACGCGGTTGTCCACCACTTCCTTTATGGCTTCGTGCAGAGGAACTTTGTTCAGAAAGATATGCCTTGCGCCGTGCAGAGCGACCTCCTGACCGCTTTTATAAAAGGCGTTAAAGGTCGTCTGCTCGTCCATTCTGCCGTGCCAGTTTTCGCAGTCGAAAAGCTTGGAATTCAAGTTGAACGCGCCCTTTAAGCCGTACTTTTCAAACACCTTCAAAAGGCGCAAATCCGCCTTTACCCCGTCGTCGTAGCTGAACGTCATAGCCTTGGCTTTGCCGCCCGGAAAGCGCATATATTTTTCCTCGAACATCTGTCTGAACACTATTTCACCCCCTGATATGCCCTATTCAACACCGTTTTCGCCGTTTTCGTCATTTGTTTGCGGCTCTTCGGCAAATTCCTTGAAAGGCTCTTCCGTTTGCTCTTGCGCCTGTTCCGTTACGTTTTCTTCCGCGCCGTCAGCCACCGTTTCGAACGGCTGTTCTGCGGTCTGTCCGTCGCCTTCCGCGGTGACCACAACGGGCTCCTTAAACAGTCCCGACGACTTCTTCCACTTGCCCGTGAGAAGGCGCGACAGGAACAGCACGGAGCGCAGCGCCCAGTCCGCGCACATACCTATCCAGTAGCCGAACGCACCCAGCTGCGGCAGCCCCGCGATTTTGTCGGTCGTGAGAATAAAGGACAAGCCCACGCGCATTACGAACATTGAAATTACCGCGCTGAACATTACGTATTTTACGTCGCTGGTCGCCTTTAAAATTGCGGGCGTCGTGAACGATAAGGGATAGGTTATAATCTGTACGGAAAGGCAGAAATACAGACAGTTCAACGCTATCGTTTCCGCGTCCGCGCCGTATCCCCACATATGCACTATGAACATAGAAAGTCCCAAAAACATTGCGGCGCACAGCGCGTTGGCTATGTACGAAAGAAGGAACATTTTCTTCATATAGTACTTGCACTGATCGACGTCGCCCGTGCCCACCGCCTGACCTATTACCGTGAGGCACGCCGTGCCCACGCCGCCGCCCACCATAGAGGCGTAGTTGTTCACGTGGTTTGCAATCGAGTTGCCCAGCGCCTGAACGTTGATTGTTTTGGTAACTCCGTTCTCCACTACCTGCAAACCGTTCTCGCCGATTACGGGCTGAATGTAGCAACCCACGTTTACGAACGTGGACGTCATAAGTTTGCCGAGCTGAAAGAGCGAGCTCTCTATACCCGCGGGTATTGCAAGGCGGAGTATCTTTTTGACCATCGTCTTATCGAAGCGGAACTTTTCGAATATCCTTACGCAAACGGCGTTCTTTTTGCTGCCCAGTACGATGAGCATCCATATTGCGGGGACCGCCCTGCACACGAGCGTTGCAAGCGCCGCGCCCAGAACGCCGAGCTTTAATGCGAACAGGAAAATCGCGTTCATACCCGCGTTCAACGCGCAGGATAACGCAGCGGACGACATTGTGTACATACTCTTGCGCTGTACGCGAAGCAGTGCCGCGCAGGCGTTGAACAGTCCTATAAAGGGGAACGACGCGGCGGTTATATAAAAGTAAATGCGCTGGTCCAGGAAGGTCTGGCTTTTAGTTTCAATATCCGAATACAGCAGTCTTAAAAGCGGCCAGTTGAGGGCAAGGCATAGTCCGGAAATGACGAGCGAGGCAATGATTACGATTACCAGCATATGCTTTGCGCTGCTCTTTGCCGTTTCGCCGTCCTTTGCGCCCAGCGCCTGGGAGGTTATTATAGCACCGCCCGTGGCAAACGCCGAAAAGAGCTGAATAATCAGATTATTCATATAGTCAACGTTGGTTACCGCAAGTCCGCCGCTTATGCTGTCGCCGGGCATATGCGAAACCATTATCGAATCTATAAAGCCGAGTGACGACGAAAAAATCTGCTCGATAATAATGGGCAGTATGAGCCATAAGAGCTGTTTGCCCGTAAAGAGCGTATATTTTCTTTTAATCTTCGCAGTCTTTTCCACTTGTCGCTTTACTTCCCTTTTTCGCTTACGTGACATTATATATCTTCCCGACAAAAAAGTAAAGAAAAGGGCGGGCGATAGTTGACACAAAGTACATAAAATTTTATAATATGTAATGTGGAAACGAATAATTTGAACGAGGTCGCCGCGGAGCACATTCCGCCCAAGCCCGGTAAAAAACAAATCGCGCTGAAAATATTGAAGCAATACGCAGTGATTACGCTGGGCTGCATTTTGTATGCTACGGGCATTTCGCTTTTTGTAGAGCCCGCAAACCTAGCCTCGGGCGGAATGACTGGTATTTCGCTGATAATAAACGCCGTATCCGGATTCCCCACGGGCTATTTGTACATAATTCTGAACGTCCCTATGTTTATACTCGGGCTTATCTTTTTCGGCTGGAAGTTCCTTTTATCCACGGGATACGCAACCGTCGTTTCGGGACTTCTGATGAGGTTCGGCAAGTTTGCTATTAACAACTGGATAAAACAGCCGTTCACCGACAACGTACTTGTAAACGCCATTGTGGGCGCGGTGCTGTTCGGTATGGGTATGGGGCTTATATTCCGTATGGGCGCAACCACCGCGGGCACCGACGTTATAGTAAAAATTCTGCGCAAACGCTTCCGCCATATCAAGACGGGTATGATTTCGCTGGTTACGGATATGATTGTCGTAGGCTGTTCGTTCTTCGTGCACTACGACATTGATAAACTGTTCTATACCGCTCTGCACGTCGTCGTGTTCACCCTTGTATTCGACTGGGTGCTGTACGGCGGCAACTCGGCAAAGACGGTGTTCATAATTACCGCGAAAGAAAAGTGCGAAGCCGTGATACAGAGAATTTTGAAGGACATTGATACGGGCGCAACCGTAGTGGACGCAAAGGGCGCGTACACCAAGGACGAAAAGGTTATGATTATGTGCGTCGTAAAGCCTTTCCTCTACCCACGTTTGCGCGACGTTGTGCACGAGGAGGATAAGAAGGCGTTTATGATTGTTTCCTCCGCAAAGGAGATTTACGGCGAGGGCTATCAGAACCCCGAGGACGCGGAACTGTAGCCGCGTGTGTCCGACTTAAATGCAAAACGAAAACCGCGCGGCGACAGCCGCGCGGTTTATTATTTTATGCTTTTTACTTATTCGCCGCGGTATATATGGCAAGCATATCTTCGACGTGCAATTTCATACAGCTGCCCTTGCTGCCGCCGTTGTTTGCGGCGCACTTTTCCGCCATCAGCTTCAAATCGGCTTGAGTGGGGTTAACGCCCAGCTGCTTTATGGACGTGGGCAGACCCATCTTTGCAAACCATTCCTCCGCAGCCTCTATGCCCTTTAAGGCGAGCTCGCCGCAGGTGCCGTTGGGGCGCACGCCCATAACCTGTACGGCAAATCTGTGGAAACGGCTGAGGCAGTTTTTATAGACGTATCTTGCCCAGCTACCCCACACCGCCGTGAGCGCCGCGCCGTGCGGCGTATCGTAAAGTGCGGACAGCTCGTGACCGAGCGAGTGCGTACACCAGTCGCCGCCGTCGTTGCCCAGCCCCGTAAGTCCGTTGTGCGAAAGCGAGCTTGCCCACATAAGGTTGGCGCGCGCTTCGTAGTCGGACAGATTGCGCATTACGACTTTGGACGAGGCTATGACCGTTGTCATCAAAGCTTCGGCAATAGAGTCGGTAAGCTTTAAGGTTTCGCCGCCCGTAAGATACCTTTCGAGCGTGTGCATAAGAATGTCCGCGCAGCCGCAAGCCGTGGTATATGCGGGCACCGACGCGGTAAGTTCGGGGTTCATAATTGCAAACACGGGGCGCGAAAGCTCGGCGTTCACTCCGCGTTTGGTCGCCGTTTGGTCGTTGGTTATTACGGACGATTTGCTCATTTCGCTGCCCGCCGCCGCAATGGTGAGCACGACGCCCACGGGAATAGTGCCCTGCGGCACGCGCTTATTGCAGTAGTAGTCCCAGACGTCGCCGCCGCCGAAACAGCCCATACCTATCGCCTTTGCGGAATCGATTACGCTGCCGCCGCCAACCGCGAGTATGAAGTCCACGCCCTTATCCTTGCACAGCTTTATGCCCTCGTTGACAAGCGACAGTCGGGGGTTAGGCTTTACGCCGCCAAGCTCGACAACCGCCGCGCCCGCTCGCTCCAGCGCCCACCTTACGCGCTTGATAAGTCCGCTCTTGACGGCGCTTTCACCGCCGTAGTGCAGCAGCACGCACTTACACTTTTTCTCCGCGATAAGCGTTTCCAGCTGCTCCTCGCTGCCCCGTCCGAAGCACACCTTAGTAGGCGCGCAATACGAAAAATCGTACATATAATTTCCCCCTGTTCTAACTTTACGGTTATATTATACTATGCTTTCGACAGATAATCAATAGCAAGCTTTAAAATACGCGTTGACTTTTACCGCGCGCACGGGTATAATCAAAAAAGCAAGAGGTGTGTAAATGAAGAAATCAATCTGCGTAATTTTTACGGGCGGCACGATAGGGAGCGATACGGAGGGCAACAGCATATCGCTCTTTCAGGGAAGCAGAAAGCTGCTTATAGAAAAGTACCGCGAGCAGGCGGGCGGCGATATAAATTTCGACGTGCTGACCCCCATAAATATACTGAGCGAGAACGTACAGCCCGACGATCTGGAAAAGCTGTATAACTGCGTGAAAGGCGTGGATATATCCCTTTACGACGGCATAATTATCACCCACGGCACCGACACGCTGTGCTTTACCGTAAATCTGTTCGGTCAGCTCTTCTGCCGCTGTCCCGTTCCCGTGGTGTTCGTTTCCGCGCTGTACCCCCTGACCGACCCGCGCAGCAACGGACTGAAAAATTTTGCGGGCGCAGTGGACTTTATCGAAAACGTAAAATTCGGCGGCGTTTACTGCGCGTTTGCAAACGACGGCGAAAACTGCAAGATACACCTCGCTTCCAGGCTGGTTTATCCCGACGAGATAAACGGCTTTTACCACAGCGCGCTAGGCGCGCACTTTGCCGAGATAGAAGACGGCGAAGTCAAATACAACTTATCCCCCCTTCTTCCCACTGTGGAACAGATAAAAAAATCCAAGGCACAGCCCGTGGAATTCGCACTGTGCGACAAGATAATGCTTATAACGATGCGCTCCCTTCTCAACTTCGGGGTATACGACTTTTCCAAGGTCAAGCCGCAGGCGGTAATAATCGAGCTTTCGCACAGCGGCACGGTTTGCACCGAGGGCGACGTTTTAAACTTCAAGCATTTTGCGCGCTATTGCGAGGCGTGCGGCGTGAGCGTGGTGCTCGGTCCCGTGATGAGCAGGGCTGGCGTCTACGCGAGTATGGGCGACCTTCCGCGCAACGTGATAATTTCCTACGATACCACTATCGAAATGACAATAGTAAAGGTTATGACCGCGCTGGGGGCAAACCTGCCGGCAAACGCCTACTTCGACAGGGACACGGCGTTTGAAAAGATACCCTTCCCCCTGAACTGAATTTATACAGAATTTATGCGTTTATGCGTTCTTTTGCGCATAAACGCTTATTTTTTGTCCTTATAAAATATATTTATACCCTCAATTTGGGCAAGTACGCGTATAATTCATTGACTTTTATATATCCTTATTATAAAATAGAGCAGTAAGGACGTAATGTGACTATGAAAAAACTCACCAAAATTATTGCGGCTTCAACCGCGGTATTGCTCACACTCGGAGCGGCGGGCTGCACCAAGAGTACGCAGCTCCCCGACTTTATCAACCCCACCGAACTTACCGACGACCCCAATCAGAGTACGGAAAGATATATTGTAAACGTACGCTCGGAGGGCGGACTTCCCCTTGACGGCGTAAGAGTTTCGGCAAAGAAAAACGGCACGGTAATAAAGCGCGGTATTTCCAGGAGCGGCAAGATAGAGCTGGGCGTAGCCCTTGACGAATACGAGCTGGAAATCGACGGCGAATCGCTCCCCGCGGGCTACTATCTGCCCGAAGCGACCTATAAGACCAACCCCGCGCGCCGCGAAGAGGTAAACATAAGAATACCCTCCAAAGTCATCTCGTCGGGTTCGCCGGCGTCAAGCTTTGCCCTCGGCAGTATTATGAGGGATATCACGTTTATCGATACCGACCTCGTCAGCCACAAGCTTTCGGAGGTTCTAACAAGGAAGAAGGCGGTTGTGCTCAACTTCTTCTTCACGGGCTGCGGACCCTGCCGCAGAGAGTTCCCTGCAATAGAGAAAGCTTACCAGAGCAACAACGAAATCGAGTTGCTTGCCATAAGCCATACCAGCAACGGCGACAACGAACGCGACGTTGCCGACTTCAAGCAGGAAAACGGGCTCAGCTTCCCTATGGGTATTGATACGATAGGTCTTACTACCGCATTCAACGTAGCAAACTTCCCTACCACCGTCATCATCGACAGATACGGTCTGATTGCTTACAGAAGCAAGGGTACGGATACGGACGAAGGTGCCTGGAGAAGGCTGTTCAACAAGTTTACCGCACCCGACTACGTACAGAACATCACGGGCAACGACGACCCTCAGAATCCTTCGGAAAACCCGTCCGGCGCGTTGGTTAAACCCAACGTCACTATGCCCGCTTCCAGCGAAATGACCGCCGCGGCGAGCGCAGACATTCAGGGTGCGAATTACAGCGCAGACGAAGACGAATATATGTGGCCGTGGGTTACCGGCGCGGACGAGGACGGAAGCTATATATGCTCCTCCAACACGGGCATAGGCAACTCCTACGCGGCAGTTTATATAGATATCCCTATGAAGGAAGGGCAGGTCTTGTCCTTTGACTACTACGTTTCCAGCGAAGCGGAATCGGAAAAAGGCGGCGACGTTTTCAACGTAATACTGGACGGCGACTCAATGAACGGTTTCGGCTGGTCGGGCGAAATAGGCTGGACCTCTGCCGATATATACGTATCCGACCGCGACAAGACGGTTCAGCTTGCGTTCTTCTACCACAAGGACGCGGCGGACCCCGTCTTAGAGGAAGGCGAGGAAAGCACGTGCAAGGATATCGTAAAGGTAAGAAATATCCGCCTTGCCGACAGCTCCTCGATCGAAGAGCCTATGGACGTTATGCGTCCCTGCGCTTCGGGTGAAGTGAACAACTTCTCCTACTCCTACTACGTAACGCCCGTGTTAGGTGCGGACGGCTTCTATCACAAGGACACGGCAGACGGCGCGCTTTTGTATATCACGCTGACCAACATTACCCCTTGGAGCGATTTGAGAGGCGACAAGATTTCGGACGGCAACGGTTCGACGTACCCCGCCACGCTGTACAAGATATCGGAGAACAATTATTTTAACATTGATAATTCTACCTGCATAATAGGCAACACCGACGTTACCGAAACGTTTTCAACCTACGTTCTGATACAGGGCTATATGCCCCCGCCCTACTACCTATTGCCCGTAAACGAAAAGTTAAAGGAATGGGCGGACGCCTTGGTTAAGGACTTTGCGCCTTCGGACTATACCCAAAACAGCTGGCTGGAATTCTGCTTCTACTACGACCACTACGGCAGTGCGGATTACAGTCACCACGGCGACGAAACCTGTAACGTAAAAGTTGACTACACGGAAGGACTTACAACCTTTAACGCATACGAAGCGCACGTAGGCATCAACAAAGCCAACATACGCTTCCCCCTCGAGCTTGCGCACAACGGCACGTACTATAAATTTACCGCTCCGAGCGCAGGCGTTTACCAGATACGTTCCTACACCAGTAACTGGTCATCACCCGAGGTTACACCCGGACTGTCTATAAGAAATAAAAACGGCAGAGATTTACGCGTAAGCGGCGAGCCCAGGGACGTTGACGGACTCGGAAACGGACGCGACAAAACGGACCCCCTATACGTTGCTCCCGAGGTAAACTATGAAGGCTTTAACGAATATATAAGGCTGGAAGCAAACCAGACGGTTTACCTGTACCTTGAAGTTGACCAAGGCTTAGTCGGATATTACGAATTCGAAATAACCAACCGCGGCGAAGATTTCAGCAAGATGCTTGTATGCTCCACGGGGGCAGGTCTTTGGTCAAGTAGTCTGGACGACAACAGACCTCACTCCTATGCGGCAATACGCGTTGCTCTCAACGATGACGATAACTGCTATTACGCGTCCGACAGCGACGGCGAACCGAGATTTGACCAGCCCATATACGTAGACGTAATTCACCAAAGCTATTTGGTAAGCGAACGAACCGATTACAACTATTGCTCCCTCAAAGATTTGGTTGACGATAACTTCTTCAGAAAGAATATAAGTATCCCTCAACAGGCGATAGCCGCTCAGACTTATATGCAAAAGCTTGTTTCCGACGCGCTTGCCAAGGACAAGGACGACCCCCTCTACGGTATGATTGAGGCAACCGATGATTTCGCGAAGTATATCAATCTGTACTACGATTCGGGTAATCTTTTCGGCGGCAGCGGTGACGGCAGAGGCTGGCTTGCATTCTGCGTATACGAAGAATTTTTTGACTGAATAAAATAAACGAGGTAATATAAAAATGAAAAAATTATTCAAGCTTTTAACGGTTGCTATTTTGGCAGTTGCCGCTACGGTGGCTTGCGTGTTTGTCGCAGGCTGCAACGGCGGTGAAGACGGCGCTTCCGACTATAACTTCACTATAGTGTACGAAGACGGCACCGCCGTAAACGGTCAGACGGGCGGCAAGGACGGCGGCAAGGTTGCAACGCAGATTTGTCTTCCCGGAGAAGACGGCGAGTGCGTACGCCTCAGCGGACTGAACATCAACATCTTCCCCGACGCAAACGGCAAACTCAGCCTTACGCAGGCTAAGGTAAACGAGCTGTTCGGCTCCTCTACCGACGTAACGGTATTCTCCTTCCACGTAATGAGCGTTCCCGGTTACAAAGCCGACTGCGAAGTTTCCGTTAACGGCAAGGGCGATTACAAAGTAACTCTTTCCAAATAACTTATAAAAAGTAAAATAAAACCCCGCCGTGCGGTTACGCACGGCGGGGTTATTCTTTATAGATTTAATTGAGCGCTTTTTCTATATTCTCTCTCAACAGCGCCTCGGAGCAGGGTCCCTGCTTGGCAAAGGTTATAACCCTGTCTGCATTGACTATAACAGTCATAGGATAAGCATACTTGCCGCCCAGCTGAGCGTACGTGTCAAGCTCCTGCGTGTCCTGCGCAAAGGTCAGCTTATAGCTGTTCCAGGGCTTGCCGTTCTTGTCCGTCTCGGTATCGAGGAAGTCCTGCACGCCCTGCGTTCCGCCGTCGGGCAACGCCGACCAGCTGTGCACCACGAACATATCAATCGCGCCGTCATATTCTTCGAACACCTTTTCAAAGTCGGGCAGTTCCGCCTTGCAGGGGTCGCACGTCGTGTACCAGTAATTGATTACCGTCACCTTGCTGAGATTGTAAGTAGAAAAGCTTTCGGAATCGTTATCCGATTTGTAGGTTTGCAGAATGAATTCGGGGCACTTGTCGCCAACGCCGTAGACGAGGGGCACTCCGCCGTCCTTGCGCACGCCGTAGCCTATCCACGCGCCGATGAGCACCGCGATTGCAACCACCCAGGCGACGAATTCGACTACGAAGCGGGGGCGTTTAAACGCCGCTTTTACGGCTTGCAGCCTGCCTCCCTTCTTTGCGCCGTCCGCGCCCTCTGCAACTGGCTCAATCGCCTCCTCCTGCGCCTCTTGGCTTTCGGCGGCTTGTTGTCCGTCCGTTGCCGCAAGCTCGCTCTCAGCCGCGATATTTGCGCTCTGCGCGCCTTCCGCGCCTTCTTCCGACACTTCGTCGGGCTGAGCGCCTACTACCGTCACGCTGGCGTTAGACTTAGCCAGCTCCAACAGGGCAATCTTTTCACCCGACTCTACAACTGGCTGATCCACGGGGGTGGTGTTTTTCAGGAATATCTTGCTGCCCTTCCAGGTAATCGCCTGAACGGGGCAAACGGAAATGCACTCGCCGCACTGTATACATTCGTGGTCGCCCACGTGCTTTATATCCATTTTACAGCCCTGCACGCACAAGCCGCAGTCGATACACTTATCCTTGTCGAGCTTGACGCCCAGAAGCGAAATCTTATTGAACAGCGAATATATCGCGCCGAGCGGGCAGATAAAGCGGCAGAAGAAGCGATAAATGAATACGCTTGCAACCACTATCGCTACCGCCAGGCAGAACTTCCACGTGAACAGATAGCCCAGCATACTGTAGAAATCCGAGTTCTGTATATTCGCCAGCAGGCTGACCGCGCCTTCCAGAGTGCCCGCGGGACACACGTATTTACAGAACGAGGGAATACCCGCGTATATGAGCGGCACGGCTATAAGAATGACCAGCAGCACGTACTTGAAATAGGACAGCACGCGCGTGAAGCGGTTCTTCCTCAGCTTGGGCGTACGTATTTTATACAGCAGCTCCTGAATGAGTCCGAAGGGGCACAGAAAGCCGCATATGAGCCTGCCGAGCAGTAAGCCGAACATAAGCAGTATGCCCAGTATGTAGGCGGGTGCGGACTTCTTGCTCTGCGCAAGCGAATCCTGCAACGCGCCCAGAGGGCACGCCCCCACCGCGCCGGGGCAGGAATAACAGTTCAGGCCGGGCACGCACATCTGCTTGGTGTCGCCCGTGTAAATCTTGCCTGTGAAAAATCCCTTTAAGTTGGCGTTGGTAAGCAGCGCCGCGTAAAGCTGAATGAGTCTGCGCTTAGTGGGTTTGTGGGCGACGAACCAATCCTTTACTTTGACAAAAAACTTTTTCATATCAGCCCAACCCTATGCACTCGGTGCAGATATTTATAGCCTTTATGAATACCGACCGCGCACTGCCGTTGAGTGCGCCCCATATTATAAAGGCAACCGCCAGAACCGCAATTGCAATTCTCACGCCCAGAATCACCCACTTGTTCTCGAGCGCGGTTTTTACTTTTTCTATTATTGCGGGCAGTCCCGTAAGTTGTTTCTGTTCGGGCTTTTTCCCCTTGGTAAGCTTCTGCACCGCAGGCAATATCCGCTTTACGGTATACTTCTGATATATCCCTGCGCCGCACACCACTATCAGCCCCGCGAATATGCAGGGGAATATGTGCTTAGCCATATTCAGCATTTCTTTGGTTACGTTTTCGTTGGGGAAGTTGGAGGGAATGCACAGATACACGATGCCGTACACGGCGGCAATAGCAAACATTGCCCACGCCGCGCATTGAAGCGCAAACACAACCTTCTTTGCCGAAGTGACCGCCTTATATTCCGCATCCATTCCCTCGGGAGCGGATGAAGGCATACGCTTAACCAGCCTTGCAAGCTGCAAATCGGGGCAGATTTTGCGCGGCTTGTCGGTGACGGGGAACACCTCCCACAGCACGAAGCCGACTATTATACCCGCAATCCACAGCCAGAAAAACAGGTCTATTTTAGAGAGCGCCGCCACCACCCTTTCGCGTGAGAAGGGGTGCTCGCCCGTAAAGCCTGCCGCGGTGCCCGTAAGGTAGACGTCAAGCACCTGCCATATGAACAGTGCGCCGACCACTACCGTAAAGACGCCGAATATAATTCCGTAGCTTAAACGCACGGATTTACAAGTCTTTTCCTTCATAAAAATCCTCTTACAGTGTGAATATATTATAACAACGGCGCAGTGCAAAGTCAAGAAGTATTGGCGGCGTTAGGGCTTGACAAAGTTTAGTAATTGTATATATAATTATTTGGTGCTTACTATGGATAAAAAGTTATACGGCGATTACGTTAAAATTTTAAAGGAAGAGCTTCTGCCCGCTATGGGCTGTACCGAGCCTATTGCAATTGCATACGCGGCGGCGCTTGCGCGCAACGCTTTGAAAAAGCTGCCCGACAGAGTTGAAATAACCGTTTCGGGCAACATTTTAAAAAACGTTAAAAGCGTTATAGTTCCCTCCACGGGCGGACTTAAGGGCGTGGTTTCGGCGGCTGCCGCAGGCATAGTTGCAGGCAGGCACGAAAAGAAGCTGGAAGTTTTAAGCGACATTACGCAGACGGATATAGACGCCATTAAGGCGTACATACCCAAGACGCAGTTTACCGTGCAGGCAAGCGACAGCGGCTGCGTGTTCGACATAGGCATACGCGTGTTTGCTGGCGGCAATCAGGCGTATACGCGTATAGAAGGACACCACACCAACGTTGTGGAAATAAGCGCGGACGGCGAGAAGATACTGGACAGGCAGGTCACGGAGGAACACGCAGACGACGGCTTTACGGACCGCTCCTGCCTCTCGGTCAAGCGCATTATAGAGTTTGCCGACAGCGTGGATATTGCCGACGTGGACGAGATTATTTCGCGGCAGATAGAGTTCAACACCGCCATTGCAAAAGAGGGGCTGACCAACGACTACGGCGCGAAGGTCGGCAAGGTGCTTTTAGACAGCTACGGCAACGGCGTGCACAACCTTGCGCGCGCAACCGCCGCCGCAGGCTCGGACGCGCGTATGAACGGCTGTTCACTGCCAGTCGTAATTGTTTCGGGCAGCGGCAACCAGGGAATGACCGCCTCCCTTCCCGTTGTGGTATACGCAAAGGAGCTGAACGTTCCGCGCGAAAAACTTGTAAGAGCGGTAGTATTATCCGACCTTATAACCATTCATTTAAAGACGGGCATAGGCAGGCTTTCCGCCTACTGCGGCGCAGTGAGTGCGGGCGCAGGCGCGGGCGCGGGCGTTGCCTATCTTCACGGCGGCGGCTTCGAGGAGATTGCTCACACCGTGGTAAACGCGCTGGCGATTACCTCGGGACTTATCTGCGACGGCGCGAAGTCTAGCTGTGCGGCAAAGATTGCCGCCGCAGTTGACGCGGGACTTTTAGGCTACGAGATGTACCGCCGCGGCAGTCAGTTTGTGGGCGGCGACGGCATACTGTGCAGCGGAGTCGAAAACACGATTGACAACGTGAGCGACCTTGCGCGCGTGGGTATGAAGGAAACCGACGAGGAAATTATCCGCCTTATGATTAAGGATATGGCTTAAATAAATTTTAAGTAAAACAAAAAGCTCTCCCTTTCGGAGAGCTTTTTTATTATGTTACCAAGTATGTCCCTTGGTTTAGAAGCGAGTAAGACAAGGAGCGCGAGCACCGACCGCAGGGAGTGTACACAGAAGTACACGACCAAGGCGGCGCGGAGTGCGACACAGTATTGCGACGCTTATAAGCCAAGAAATTATGATACCCATATCCAGGCGATACAAGCCATTATAGCAAACACCAGAATAACTATTACAAAGACGGGCGCGTAGGCGGCGAACGCAGCGCGGACAAGCTGCCAGTATTCCTTGCGGGTGAGCTTTTGCTTTTGCGGGCGCGTGCCGTTGTTCTTTTTTGCCTGGGGATTGTACCACCTGAACCCTTCCACGTTCATATCCGCGAAAGTAGTTTCAGTATCCAGGTCGTCCCTTTTTTTATTCTTTTTCAACGTTATTGTCCTCTGTTTGTGCGGGCTGTTCCTCGGCTTCGGACTTTTTAAACTTGTTTTTAACTTTTGCAACGACGTTTTTGAACGCGTTTGTAACCTTGGCTTTCGCCTTGTTCAGGGGCTTGTTCGCTTCCTTTTCGGCGGCGATAGCCTCGTTGCGCTCGTTCTCTTCCGCCTGCGCAAGCAGTCTTGCGGTGTCCTCCGCGCTGTTGTAGAGGTGGCACGAACAGAAGTGACCTTCCTCCACCTCCCTGTATTCGGGAGCGATGCGCGAACAGATTTCCATACAGTGCTCGCAACGGGTGTGGAATTTGCAGCCCTTGGGAGGATTAACGGGCGAGGGAATGTCGCCTTTAAGCATAATCCTGTTCATCTTTACGTGCGGGTTGGGCACGGGCACTGCCGAGAACAACGCCTTTGTGTAGGGGTGCAGAGTGTTGCTGAACACGCTCTCCTTACTGCCGTACTCCACGATATTGCCCAGGTACATTACGCCGACGTCGTCCGATATGTGCTTGACAACCGACAGGTCGTGCGAAATGAAAATGTAGGTGAGCCCGAGCTTTTCCCTCAGCTCTATGAGCATATTTATGACCTGCGCCTGAATGGAAACGTCCAGCGCGGAAACGGGCTCATCGCATATAACAAGCTTGGGTTGAAGCGCAAGCGCGCGCGCAATACATATACGCTGGCGCTGACCGCCCGAGAATTCGTGAGGGTATCTCTCGAAATAGTGGGGCTGTAAGCCGCACATATCCATTACTTTAAGCACGTAATCGTGGAAGCCCGCCTTGTCCACAAGGTGGTGCTGACGCGCCGATTCGCCTATGATTTCGCCGACCGTAAGGCGGGGCGACAGACTGGCGTAGGGATCCTGGAATATCATCTGCATATTGGGACGGAGCTTGTCAAACTCGCTGTTTTTAAGCTTTGCCACGTCCTGACCATCAAACAATATCTCGCCCTGCACGCCGTCGTAGAGGCGCAGAAGCGAACGGCCCATCGTCGATTTGCCGCAGCCCGATTCGCCGACTATGCCCAGCGTTTTGCCCTTTTTAAGCGTAAACGATATGCCGTCCACCGCCTTCAGAAACTTTATCGGTTTGCCGAAAAAGTTCCTTTCGACGGGGAAGTATTTCTTTAAGTCGTTGACTTGCAGAAGAACGTCGTCGGGCATCTGAACGGTTGCGGCGGGTTCAAGCACTTCGCCGTTTTCAGTCTTTTCCATTGCCGTCCTCCTTTGCGTCCTCGTACAGATAGCACGCCACTTTGTGTGTGGGCGAAACCTGAACGTATTCGGGATATGCGCCCGCGCACTTTTCCTTGCACATTTCGCACCTGTCGCGGAAATAGCAGTAATCGGGCATATTTATGGGGTTGGGTACGAAGCCGGGTATGCAATACAGCTTGTCAACCTCGCCGTCAACCGTGGGTTTACTCTTTTGCAGACCTATTGTGTAGGGGTGCATAGGGTGGTCGAAAATGTCTTCCGCCGTACCCATCTCTATCACTCTGCCCGCGTACATTACCACGACGTAGTCAGCCATTTCGGCAACGACGCCGAGGTCGTGCGTGATAAGCATTATGGAGCCGTTTATCTTGTGCTTGATTTCCCTCAACAGGTCGAGTATCTGCGCCTGAATGGTAACGTCCAGCGCCGTCGTGGGCTCGTCCGCGATTATAAGCTTGGGGTTACACAACAGCGCAATTGCTATCATAACCCTCTGGCGCATACCGCCCGACAGCTCGTGCGGGTATTTCTTGTAGACGCCTTCGGGGTCGGCTATGCCTACCATTTTAAGCATCTCTATGCTGTGCGCCTTAACCTGCTTTTTGGAGATGCCCTCTATGTGCAGGTAGCCCACCTCGTCAAGCTGGTTGCCGATTGTGAACACGGGGTTTAAGGAGGTCATAGGCTCCTGGAAAATCATTGCGATTTCCCTGCCGCGGATAGAGCGCATTGCCTCGGTAGGCATTTTGGCTATATCGACTACCCTGTCCTCCATCTCATAGACGTTGCCGCCCAGCTCGTTTTTCTTTATTATCTTTTTGCCCTTTTCGTCCAGCTTCACGCGCTCGACGCCGTCCACAATTTCGGTTTCGTAGACGGGGATTTTTCTGCCCTTATCGTCGCGCTTGAAAAGACTTGCCTTAAATCTTATGGAGCCGCTGACAATCTGACCGCTGGGCGCCTGAACGAGCTGCATCAATGAAAGCGAGGTTACGCTTTTGCCGCAGCCCGATTCGCCTACGACGCCGACGGTTGAGCCTGCCGGTATGGAGAACGACACGCCGTTGACCGCCTTGACCGTGCCCGCGTCCGAGAAGAAGTACGTGTGCAGATCCTCGAACTCGATGATGTTGTTATCGTCCTTCATCTGCGTGGTATATTCGTCGGGCTTAGCCTTGCGCTTCTTCAGTTTTTCAAAACGGCGTATCGCCTTGGAATTTTCCTTGGCGATTGCGCGCGATTCCGAGCGGGATATGTAGTGTTTGTTATCCTTGTTAGCCGCCATAGTTACCTCTTCATTTTAGGGTCGAAAGCGTCGCGTAATCCGTCTCCGACGAAGTTGAAAGCCAATATTGCAAGCGTTATGCACACGCCCGCGCCCACCCAAAGGTTGGGGAAGTACGTTCTGTTGGTACTGTCTACTACGGCGTATATCATATTGCCCCAGGTAGCCGCACTTAAAGGCGCGCCCAAACCGAGGAAGCCGAGAGTTGCCTCGGTAAGTATTATGCTGCCCAGTCCCAAAGTCATAGAAACTATAAGCTGGGGAATGACGTTAGGCATAAGGTGCTTGAAAATCTTTGAGAAAGTAGAAAGTCCCGAAGCCTTTGCGGCAAGCATAAACTCCTGCTCTCGCAGTGACAATATCTGCCCTCGGACAAGCCTTGCCGTACCGACCCATCCTATTAAACATAGAATGAGCATCATCAGGTACAGCTTTATGATACTGTCGCCGAACGCGCTGAATACTACCGATAGTATCAGCATTATCGGCAACGTCGGAATACAGCTCAGAATATCGACCAGTCGCATTATGATGTTATCGACCCACTTGCCGAAATATCCCGCAAGTCCGCCCATAACCACGCCTATCAGCGTTTCTATTATAACGACGACGAAGCCTATCGTAAGCGAAACTCTTCCGCCGTACATAAGACGGGTTAAAACATCGTAGCCCTCTTTGGTGGTGCCCATCCAGTGGGAAGCGCTTATGCCGCCTTCGATAACCTTATCGGGCATAGTGTAAGAGTAAATCAACGCTTCGTAATCGACGCCGTCCACAGTGTATTTTATAGGCTCTGCCGCGTCCGAAGGAATTATAAGCTGGGGGTTGGAGTCGGTCGCTCTGCCCTCGTTGGCTTTCCAGGGAGAAAACAGCGGACCGATAAACGAAAACAGGAACAGTACTATTATCGTAACAAGTCCTATAACCGACAGCTTGGAGCGGAAGAAACGCTTCAATACCGTCATACCCGGGGACAGTACCTTTACGTTGTCGCTAAGATTTTTTCCGTGAAGCTCGTCCTCGGCAACCTCGGCGTTTTCAACCGCGGGCGCCGCAACCTCTTCCTCAGTTACGGAATTTTCCTTTATCTCATTCATAGTATTTCTCCTTTAACCGGTCAGCTTGACGCGGGGGTCTACTACCGCATACATTATATCTGCGAAAAGCACGCCTATTACGGTGAGCACCGCAAGGAACATATTGTAGCCCATAGCAAGGAAAATGTCGCCGTTGCGCAGAGCGGCAAGGGCAATCTGTCCTATGCCGGGCAGAGCGAATACTTCCTCGGTTATCATTGCGCCGCCGAACAATGTGGGAAGCGTGAACGACAACTGCGTTACAAGCGGAATCATTGTGTTGCGGAAAACGTGTTTGTATATAACCTTGCCTTCGGAAAGTCCCTTTGCGCGCGCCGTGCGTATGTAGTCGGCGTTGAGCACTTCCAGCGTGTTCGTACGCGTATAGCGCATCAATCCGCCGACGCTCAGGACGACCAGCACAACCATAGGAAGCACGAAGCCGCTTCCGTTACTACCGACGCCCTGCGTGGGGAACCAGCCTAAATCTACGGCAAACCATTTTATAAAAAGATTGCCGAGGAAGAAGGACGGGAAAGCTATACCCACCATACATAGCACTGTTGCGGTATAGTCCAGCTTGCCGTACTGGTTTACGGCGCACTTGATGCCGATGGGAATGGCTATAACCATTTCCAGAAGAAGCGCGACGAAAGATATGCCGAAAGAAGTCCACATATACTGGCCGATAACCTTCTGCACAGGCATATTTGCGTGCTGGAAGGATATACCCATATCGCCTTTGAGGAAATTGCCGAACCACATAAAGTAGCCCTTTAAAATTCCCCCGAAGGAATCGTCATCAAGTCCGTAGGGAGCCAAAATTAAGTGAAGTCCTTCATTTATCTCCTCTTCGCTGTAATTGGGATGCGCCGATACGTAGCTGTCCCTGATTGCGTTGCTCGGCGTAAGGCGCATAAGCACGTAAAGTATTACAGATACGCCGAACAGTATGAGCAACGCAAGCAGTATTCTCTTGATTATATATTTTAACGTTCCGTTCATAAAGTTATCCGAAAAAATTTTTACTTAACGAAATTTACCTTCCAGAGCTCGTCGATAGGTCCCATATTGTAGGAAGCCTTACCCAGTCCCTTGCCCTCTTCCATACCGTAGATTGTCTTACCGTCTATTACGCGCGAATTGTAAACGCAGAGGTTATTTCTCTGGTAGGTGGGGAACTCGACTGCGAGCTGCATTATAAGGTCGAGGCACTCGGCGTAAATTTCGGTACGCCTTTCCCTGCTGAGCGTAGCCCTGCCCTCGTCGATCTTGTCGCTGAGAGCGTTGACGATGGGAAGCTCCTTTGAGTATACGCCGTTTTCGTTTTTGATTATGCCGTCCTTATACCAGTTCTTGGTGCTGGACGCATTGGAGTTTTTGCTGTAAATCTGATAAGGGTCGGGGTCGATACTCGAAGACCAAGCCGCCGCCCATACAGCCAGCTTACCTGTTGCAAGGTCCTGAAGCGCGGTGACGCTGTTTACGACCGAAATATCCATACCTGCCTGTTCGAGAACGATTTCCGCATCCTGGAACATTATATACGAGGGGTGGTCGGTGCTTTCGCCCGCAATGGTGAAGGTGAGCTTTAATACGCTGTTATCCTTGTTGCTGACCAGCTTCTTCCTTGCCGTATCGTAACGCCAGTTGCCTTCCTTGGTTATCATATTGCGGAGGTCGTCGCCGGTGTAAGCCGTTCCGTCCTCCTTGGTTCTCTTGTAGTAACGGTCGGCGTTATCGGGATATGCCCACGAAGTCATTGACATAGGTCTGTCGATGATGTTGACAAGTCTTGCGCCGAAATAGTCGGTTATCGAAGAGGTATCGAACGCGTGCATTATTGCCTGCCTAACCTCCATATCGGGAACGAAACGGGGGTTGATGCCTACGTAACCGTAGCCGCCCGCCTGGTAGGTAATCTGTTCGAGTCTTCCTTCCCCTCTCTCTCTGAGAGTGTTCTGGTTGGACGCCGTTGCGTTGGGCTCGCCGTAGTCGATTTCCTTTGCGATAAGCGATTCGACGATTTTGTCGTCGCGCGTTACTCTGTACTTAACGCGGTTAATCTTTGCGTTATCGATGTTCCCACCCATAGTGTGGAACATATCGTTTCTGATAAAGTATGCGGTGTAGTTGTCGAAGAAAGTACCGGAATCGAGGTTCTTCTCGTCATAGCTCTTGGTGCTGCACTTATATGCGCCTGCGCCTACGGGCAGACCGGTCTTTGCGTCGTTGCCGAGTACGTTGTTGAACCACTTTATATCCCTGAACTCAACGCCGAAGTGGGTTGCCGTTCCGTCGTACACCTTACCGTCCGTATAATCCTTCATAGCGGCGTTATAGTGCGCTTCGTCGGAATAGTAGTACATAGGCGTAACGCTAAAGCCGAAGTTCCACTTAGCCTTGGGGTCGATACCGTTTACGGTAATCTTCAGAATATCGTGGTCCTCTTCGTACGTCTTGCCGTTGAACTGGTGGTTGGTGAACTTGGTGTTGCTTACGGATATGCCGGAAATTCTGCTTACCGCCATATCCTGTCCCTTATTTTCCGCGGAAAGAGCTTCAAGGGTGAATGCGTCAACTACGTTGCTGTAGGTTGCCGTTGCGCCCAGAATATAAGCAATTCCGGTTTTGGTTGCGCGCGAATCGTAAACGTGCTTTACGGCGTACGCCTTCTGCAGAGCCTGCTGTGCGTCTTCCTTGGTGACGTCGGGGTGATCTGCCAGATACTCCTCAACCTTGGCGTCGGAGTAAGCGGCTTTCGTTTCGTCGATAAGCTGCTGATTGGCAACGTTGCCGTTTGCGTCGGGGTCGAGCGTGGTGAGATACTTGCCGTTCTCGTCCTTTGCGTTCTCGTAGCCGTAGGTGCCGGCAATCTGCTGGTTGGTAACCGCGCCTACCTGATAGTAGAACGCTTCCCAGCCTTCGGTAAACCTGTACTCTTCCTCTTTATAGGCGTCTCTCCAACCCGTCTGAACGGAGTTCCAGGTGCTTTCAAGCTCTTCCTTATAGAGGTCGCATACGGTCTGATAATCCTCCTGCAACTGCGTCGTCTGGGAACCTATATCGCCGCTTCCTCTCGAAGACCAGTATATAAGCTCGTCTATACGGTTGAGCGCTTCGCCGTAGTATTTGGACATATCTACGGTGGTATCGTCGCCCGCGCCTACTTTCTGCTGTCTGTAAGCCTGCAAGCCGGCTATCTTGGTGGAATAAATCGTGTTGGAGCCGTTATATACGGGGTCGAGATATACGTACAGGTTGAACAGTACGTCCATAACCGTCAGATCGTGTTTGCCGTCGGAGAACTTCATTCCGTTCTTAATGAGGAATTCGTATTCCGTCGTCTTTGCCGTGTTCAGCTCGTCGGGAACATCTTTTCCCTTGCCGTCGTAAGTACCCAGCACCTGACTGCCGTTCTTGTATGTTTCGAGATAGTCAAGCGTTACGGTGGGGAAATCGTCACCGTACGCAAGGTTGCCGCCCGCGTCTGCGGTGAGCATAGAAACCTGCGTCATATTGGCTATTACACCGTCGTTCTGCGAGGTGTAAAAGAGCGGGTTGAACTTCTGGTCCACCGAGCCGATTGCCAGGTTGAGCGAGTCGGTTTCGGGATTGCGGTGATCCGACTTGTTGGCGCAGCCAGTTGCGCCGATTGCAAGTATGCCGCACAGTCCCGCGCACATTAGTCCTTTAAATATTTTTTTCACAATAGTCCTCCTTGAAATATGTGAGTATTTCTTATCTTATTTTAAAGTGAGCGTATTTTCGCCGCCGACCTTTATTTTTTCTTCACCCTGCTCCGCAAGGAACGCTGCGTCGCTTGTGACTCCGCCGAACAGCCAGTTGTTTCTGTTGTCCTGCTGCGCATTCATTATCATTGCAATGTCGCCGAATAGAGTTACCTCAGCCTTGACGTTTTCAACTTCAAAGCCTTTAACCTCGGCGCCCGCCTTCATTCCGCTCCACAGTGCGTAGTACGAAACAGGTACGCCCGTGGTGAACGTTACGGTTATGCCGCTGAGTTTAAGGTTATAAAGCTTGAACTGGCTACCCAGCGATCCGAATATGGAATACTGAGCGTTCTGCGCCGCCGTACCCGGAAGCGCAAAGCGGAGATTGCTTATCGTGTGACCGTTGCCCTGAATGGTTGCGTTTACGTCCGCAGAACCGAGTTTGAGATAGAGCGTGGAGTCGAACGAAGCGCAGTCTATATCCTCTTCGATATAATACCTGTTTTCCGCCTGATACAAGCCGTTGAACATAGTCAATATGCTCTGCTGGTTGTTGGTGACGAACTGCCAGTTTGCTCCGTCGATATACTTTGCGTATATGAACGTTTCGGGATTTTCCTCATCCTCTACGGTCACTTCGGATTTCTGCAGCCTTGTGATAAGGTCTTCCTTTTCACACTCGCTCGTGTAGTAGCTTGCCCTGTACGTTGCGTCTTCAAACTTGATGGGCTCTCTGGGCTGAAGGCTTTCGCCGCTGAAATAGCTGTAGCCTATTCTGTCGCCGTCGCCGTACTTGTTGCCCGCCGCGTCGGTATACTGCGTGCCGTTTTCGGTGGAAAGCAGATATACTACCTTTAACGCAGGCTTCCACACCGCGCACACCACAAGAGGCTCGTCCGCCTTCACGCGGCGCGCGGAGGTGACCTCCACCGAACTGGGAACAACCCTGACGTTGCGTTCCAGAACTACTTCGTCCACGCCTTCGCGTGCGTATACGGGACGACCGTTGTCAAGGTCGTAAACGTTTCCTCCGTACTTGTTGTACTTGGGGAATACCGCCACTTCCTCGTCGCCGAACGTAGCCACGTATTTAATCTCGCCCGCGTGGGCGTGACCCTCGGGATAAGTGTCCGCAACGTACCAGCCGCCGAAAACGTGAGCGACGTCGTACCTTACGGTACTTGCAGTTCCGCTCTCCCTGATGTCCATAAAGGGCACGCCGTCGGGATCGTAATTGTCTTTGGCGGGGTCGTTCTTGACGTACAGCTCCAAAGGGATATAGTTGCTCGACGTGCCGAATCTGCCGCCGTTGGCGTAATACGTTATCTTAACGTTGTAGCCCGCGGTGAGCTCGTCACCGTGCGGCTTGCCGATTTTACAGCCCGCCAAAGCACACGCGCCAATGCATAACGCGGCAAACACTATTAACAGACAAACCCTTAATTTTTTAATCATCGGTTTCCTCTTCTCCGCCTTTTTCGTCGTTACTTACGCCTTCGCTCTGCTCGGCGTCTTTGTTTACGTTTTCGCTTACTTCCTCTCCGTCAGCCGCGTTTACAGACTCCGCAGCGGAAGTATCGCTCTCCCCGCCGCTTACGCTTTCGTCTTTCTTGGTACGCTTTAAAAACTTCAAGGTTATCACACCCTTTTTGTTGAGAATGAAAAGCGTTACCGCCGCTGCCGCCGCAAGCACGAGAACTCCGCCCACAACTATAAGCGCAATTGCGTATGCGGGCAATCCGCCGACGGGTGCGCCGCCTTCCGTCACCGTTATCGCAATCGATACGGGGAAGCCCGCGTATTTGCCCGAACCTATAATATTTACGGTTACGTCGGTGATACGCAGGGGTCTGTCGAATCTCTCGACAATCGTAAAGTATTCGGAAGCGTCTATGACCTCGGTGGTGTAGTCGTCGTAAGTTACTAAAAGCTTCAGGCCGTCCAGCGAGAATTTTTCGTCCACGACGTATTGCGATTTATGGGTGGACTCGGGTGCGACGGATATATTGCTTATATCACGCGGGATCCCGAACGCATTCTTTACGGGTATGAACGCCTGTTCTACGGCAAAGAATTTTTCTATTCTTTCCTCGCCGACGAATGCGCGCTGAACTTCCGTTTTAAGTGCGAGATACAGTCCGTGCGCCTCTTTGATGAGGTCGGAATAATTCTGAATTTCAGGCTTGGTCTTATTGCTTGAATTCCACGTTCCCACTTCGCTTGCCGCTGGCAGACCGTCTATTATCTCGATGAGCCTGCGGGTATCGTCCTCCATTCTTTCGGAAAGCAGAGTTGCCGTTCCGAAATAGTTGGAGTATACGAAGTTGGTATATCCCGTTCCGTTGGAAGGATACAGAATAGTCAGCGTGCTCTTGTTGGTGGCGTTTTCGTTAGTATCGCCGGGGTACCTTGCGGCACAGTCGGCAAGATAGCCGTTGAAGTTTTGATAGAAGAACGAGTTTGCCGAATAGTTGCCCTTGGTTATCTTTCTTTCGGTTATGCCCTCTAAAAGCACGGGTGCGTTAATGCCCTCGAACTGGTAGTGCGTAAGCTCGCTTGCAAGGAACGCCGCGTCGCCTATCAGCTTTAACGTATAGGGCAGGGTAACCTTTTGCAGTCTTATTCCCCTTACTCCGTAGAAAGCCTGCTCGCCGATAGCTACCGTTCCGTCTATTACGGTGTAGGCGCGGAGATTTTCTTCCCTGTCCGCCGTCCTGCCTGCGGGATATGCGCACAATTCGTAGATCTTTGCGTCCTTATCTATATATCTGTAAAGCACGCCGCCGTCGGCAAAGTATACGCCGTTTCCTTCGTCAACCTTGAACTGTGCAAGCGACGCGGATACGCCGAACGCGGATACGCCGATTTGGGTTACGCTTGCGGGAATGGTGACTTCGGTAAGTCCGCTGTACTCGAACGCGCTCCTGCCGATAGTCTTAAGATTATCGCCGAACGTTACGGAGGTAATCTTGTCGCCGTAATCATATCCCGAAACGAACGCGCTGTCGCCTATGGTTTCAGCCGCCGCAAGGTTGAGAGTGCTCAGCTTTCCGCTGTATGCAAACGCCTCGCTGCCGAAGGTCTTGACCTTCTCTATTCCCGTTACGGTTGTAAGTTCTACGCAACCGAAGAACGCCTGGTCGCCTATCGAATCGGCCTTTTTGAGGTCAATCGTTACGATGGGTGCGTAAGCGAATGCGCCCGCTCCTATTTCCTTTATATTATCGCAAAGCGTCACGTTTGTCAACGCGCTTGCCGTCCTTTCGATTTCGTTGCCTTTCTCGTCGAACCTGCGCGTGGTGAACGTATAGGTGCCCGTTGTCGTGGAGTCTTCGCCGAATACCGCCGTATCGAGCAAGGGACAGAAGGCAAATACCGCCGTGCCCATATCCTCGACCGAAGGCAGGTTTACGCGCGTCAGCTTGGTGTTGCGTGCAAACGCTTCGTCGCCCAGTACCTTCACGCTTGCGGGAAGATCGAGCTCGGTTATCGCGGTGTTCTCGAACGCGCTTACGCCTATCTCCTTAACCGCCGTGCCGTCGTAGGTTACCGTTGCAAGCGAGGTACAGCCGTAGAACGCGCCGTCGCCTATCTTGGTCACGCCTGCGGGAATAGTAATCTGCGTTAAATCAGTACAGCCGTTGAACGCGTTTGCGGGAATTTCCGTCAGGTTCTGAGGAAGTATTACCGAAGTAAGTCCTTTCAGTCCTCTGAACGCGCCGTTGCCTATGCTCTGGATATTACTCAAATCCAGCTCGGTCAGACCGTCGAGCGTTCTGCCCGAGAGTGCGTTGGGTGCGATTGCCGTAACTCCGCTTAATGTGGCAGCCGTTACCGTGAGGGGCGCGTAGTAAAGCGTTCCGTCCTCCGCTATCAGTCTACCGTTCATAGACGTTACGCCGTCGAACGCGCCGTAGCCTATTTCGGGAGTTCCCAAGTTTTCAAACGTTTCCAGCCTTCTGCAGCCGCGGAATGCGTAATGACCTATCGTTGAAAGGCTTGCGTTTGCATCAACCGTTGCCGTTTCGAGTGCGCAGTTTTCGAACGCGCCCATACCTATAACCGTATTCTTTGCGGTGAAGGTAACTTCCTTGAGCGAGGTGCAACCGCTGAACGCATACGCGGGTACGCTTGCGCAGTTTACCGTCACGCTTTCGAGAGAGGTGCAACCGCTGAACATTGCCGAGCCGAGCGCCGTGTTATTTCCTATCGTAATGTCTTTAAGCGAGGTGCAGCCCGCGAATACTCCGCTGCCCACCATATACAGACCGGAGAGGTCTGCGGTTTCGAGGGCGGTGCAGCCTGCAAACGTGCCCGTGCCCGCCGTGCCGATAGCCCCCCATTTGACTATATTTTTAAGTGAAGGGCAACCGGTAAATACGCTCGAGTCGAGAGTGATTACCTTGCAGTTGGAAAGGTCCACGGTAGTAAGCTTGTCACAGCCGCTGAACGCTCCGCGCTGAATCATATTGAGCGACGAATCCGCAGGTTCTATTTTATCTTCGGATATAAAGCAAATCTTTTCAAGCGTTTTGCAGTTAAGGAACGCCCTCTCTGCAATGGTCGTAACGCTCTTGGGAATGACGATAACCTGAACGTTTTCGTTATCCCTGAACGCCTCCTCGCCTATCGTGGTTATGCCGCGGTCGGCGGGAATATACAGAATATTCTTGCCCTCCGCATTTACTACGCGATTGCCGTCGGCGTCGCTTTCGCTGCCCCAGCCGCGGTATCTTGTAAGCGTATTGTTGGTTATATCGTAGGGGTCGCGTATCCTGAGCGTAACCGTCGCCGTGATTGAGCGGTTTTCCTCCGCCTGCGCCGTTATGGTTACGTTACGCGTCCTCTCACCCTCGTACTTAACGGTTACCCTGCCGTTCTTATCAACCGTTGCAAGCTTTTCGTCCGAACTGCTCCAAACGAAATGCAGCTTGTTTACGGGATAATACCAGGGGTCGGACTGTATACTCAGCGTGAACTGCTGCGCGGGATTTACGCGCACGATGTCCGCGGCCTTTACGGGATAATCGTCCGAGTTTATCATAGTGCCGAACGACACGGTATCGGGCAGAGGAAGCTCTATTGCGCTGTCGGTGACAACGACGGTGAAGGTTCTGGAAACCTTACTGTCCTTGCCGTAAACGGTAAGCAGAGTCCTGCCGACGTTGACGCCGAAGATTTCGCTGTTCTTAGATATTGCGTAATAGGGGTTGGATATATTCCAGTTGAAGTTGGAAACGTTTGCGTCGCCCGCGTTATCCACGCCCAGCTTAACCGTAGTATTTTTGGGAATTACTATTTCCGTATTCTCTGCAAGCTCCGCGCCGTCCTTGGTGACCTTGAAGTCTGCGGGGCAGACGTTGGTCTTGGTGTAGTCGGGGTTGATATAGTAGACGCTGTTGTTGAGCGCGTAGTCGTCAATCTCGACGAACAGTCTGCCCTTATAATCGTCGTATATATCCGTGATGTCAATCGAAACCGTGTTGGTCGAATTCTTTCTGGGATTGATTACGGGAACGATATATTCGGTAGCCAGCTTTATGGACTGCAAATCCGAATTCTCCACGTCGTCCGCCTTGTCGGAATAGCAAAGTATTACCGCCTGGGGATAGTGGTTATCGAATATGTCGAGGTCGAGATATACGTCCTGTATATCTTTGTTGGAGCCGTCCGCCTTTCTGTCTACAAACCTTATGCGGCTGTCCACAAGAATGGGAGCTTCGTAATCGACGTAGAACGTCATCGAGAAAACGTTGTCCTTATAAACGCCGTAGGTTTCGCCGTCCGCGTTTGTGAACGTACCGTTCTTATAGTCGTCGTAATCGAAATAGAACCTGAAATCCATACGGTACTTGCCGTTTGCCGCCAAGCCCATATCCTCGGTTTTGAGCTCCAGATTTACAAGCGAAGGAGAGCTGCTGCCGCCGCCTGCATACGCCTTGCCCGCACGGTATACCTCTTTGTTTTCGCTTATTATTTCGCCGGTGTCCTCGTTTGAAATGGTGTAGGTGACCACTTCGGCGTTGCGCAGAAGTCCTGCATACAGCGCCCTTATGCCGCCCGTTGTGAAATAATTTTCCGAATTGTTCGCGCCGTAATTTTCGTGGAAGTCACGGGATATTGCCACGTGCTCTTCCTCGGGATATATATACTCGGAGGTGTGTTCCTTTTCCTCGTCCTGCAAATAGGTGAACGAACCGAGGGGAACGCTGTACTTCTCGCCCGCATAATATCCGTAAGCCTGCGTAGCCCATACGCTGGGCTGCTTTCTCTCCTCCTCTTTAAGCGAGGAATCCTTTGCGTCCTCGGCAATCTCGAAGCAGGAGAAGTCCATCATAGGCGCGTCCTTCCAGTCGCCGTAGAAGCCCATAAACGGAAGGGTTAAATCGCACTGTGCACTGTTCTGGCTGACGAGCTGCAGGAAGCCTTCAACGAACATTCCGTTTGTGAAGTTTTCGTCAAGGTATCTCATCTCCTGAGTGGTCAGCTTTAAGGTAACCTCTATCTTGCTGCTCTTGCCGCCCGCAACGGTAACTTCGCCGCCCTCGGCAACCGCTGCGCCGTCCACCTTCCACGTTGCGTCGTTGCCGAACAGGTGCGCCTTTTCCGCAACCGACTTGCCGTCCATACCGACCGATTCGGTCATAAATATGCTCTTGGTTTTAAAGGTCAACGGGCTTTCGCCGAAATTGTTTACGTAAAACGTAATCGAATACTCGCCCTTCTTTCCGGGGTCGTCCTTAAGCTCCGCCTTGGGTCTGCCGTCCTCGCACATTCTTTCGGGGTCGGACGTGTCGTCCGTATCCTTGGTGCTGAGGTATGCGTTCGTGCCGAACACGTTTTTCAGAGTTGCAAGACCTGCGCCCTGCTTACGGGGGGAATAGGGCAGACCGTCGGGGTCGTACACGGTGGTTGCCGTACTCATTATAATGTTGTTGGTCAGCTTTGTAAGGGCGATATAGTCGCCGTTCCAAAGCGATTGTTTTTCCGTTTTCAGCCAGCCCTTGAACAGCGCCGTAAAGCCCGCAAGGTTGGGACACGCCATCGAGGTACCGCTCATTTCATCGTAGCCGCCCGCAACCGCAGAGGTTATTTCACCGCCGTGCGAGGTTACGTCAGGCTTCAACTGCAAATCGGGGGAAGGTCCCCACGAGGAATAGTCGTTCATAAACGGACCGGCCGTCCAGTCCTTGTTCAGGGTTACGGTGCCGCCGTCCTTTACGTTGTGCGTCGCCGCCGAACCCGTAAGTCTTAAACCCGCTTCCTGCGAAACAGATATGGAAGGAATGGGATCTACAAGGTCGCCGAGCGACATCCTTATCATACCCGAAACGTTGTTGTAAACGATTACCGCGTCCGCGCCGTTTTCCTTTGCCGTCTGGATTTTATCCTTGAAGGGGCTGTTGCCGCGCCTTACTACCGCGATAACCTTTTCGCCGGGCTGTTTGTCCTTGAGTTTGTTTCTGATAGACTGGGTATAGTCGGTCGCTTCGCCGGTGCCCTGCACTACCACGTATTTGAACGTTCCGGTCTGTTGGTCGCCGAGCAATTCACCGATAAAGTCGTTCGCTTCGGAGAACTCGTCGCGCGATTCCTCGAAGTAGAACGCCGCCGCATCCGCCGTGCCCTGGTTGGCAACGATGTAAGGCGCACGCTGTCCGTTAATACTTGCCACGGACATCGAGCCCGTAAACGTCGAGGGCGAGCCTATCGTGCCGGAGTCGGGGTTGGAGGTCAGGTTTGTGCCGAACACGCTTCCGTAGCCTGCCGAAAACTCGTTGCTCGCCGCTACCATCATCGTTATACCCGATGACCTGAGAGTTTCGTAAATATCTCCCATCAGGCGTCCCTCCTCGTCCTCGTCGGAAAGACCGAGAGCCTTGGAGGAGAAGCCACCCGAAGTGCCGAGCGACATATTGACGACGTCTACGTTCAGCTTATAGCAGTCTTCGAGAGCGTCGATAATATCCACCGCTTCCGCACCGCCTATAGCGTCGTCTTCGAGATTGTCGGTGAACACCTTGCAGATGACCAGCTGCGCCTTGGGCGCAACGCCTCTGAATTTAAGGGTATTGCCGTCCTTGTCCTTTGCCGTTTCGCCGTGCTTGTCCGTATAGCTTTCCGCTGCGCCCGCAACTATGCCCGCAACGTGCGTGCCGTGCTGCGAATAGGAAGGATATACGTTGGCGTCGCTGTCCGCATAGTCGTAAGCAAACGGAACCTTTTCGTTTATATACACGTCGTCCAGAGTGACGCCGCTGCGCTGAACGGCTTTAAGCGTTGACGAGCCTTTATATGCCGTTCCGTTGCCGTCTATTTTGTCCTGTACGTAATCTTTGGTGAAAGATATTTTATCGTTATCTACGTTAGGCTTGAACGCCTCGTGGGTATAGTCAAGACCGGTATCCAGAATGGCAACCGTCATACCGCTGCCGTCAATGCCGTCCTCAACGTATTCAGAGGAGTTGTATATGCCGTTTTCGTAAATGTTGCTGTAATTGGTCTGCGCGCCGCCCGCACCGCCTTCCGCGTCCTTGGGAACAGAATAGGTAGAGCCGACCGATACCGTGGAAACGCCGCCGATAGCCTTTATCGTCTTCAACTGCGAAAGCTTAACGTCGATTGCAACGGCGTTGATTATGGTGTCGTACGTGCTCCTGAGCTTGTAGCTTATGCCCTTCTTGTCAAGCGCGGAAAGAAAGCTTTTCTGCTCCTTTTCGATTCTTGCCGCAGCCGAACGCGAATCGCCCGCTTCCGCAAGCGACTTGCCTTTCAGCCTTACTATGACCGTACGGGTGAGGTTTTCCACCGATACGGAAGCGCCCGCATTTTCAACGACCTGCTTGGAAAAATTATCAATCTTGATTTGGGTAAGATCGACCTTTCCCTTCGCGTCGCCGAATTCCAGGCTGTACACCTTGGAATCCGCGCTGACCGTAGAACCGCCGCTTAAAGCGGTTACGGTGCCGGCAACGCACGTTGCGCCCATTACGGCAGTCAACGCTATACAAGCCGCTCTGTAACGGAATTTTTTAGCAAACTTAAAATTCATTTATCTGTACTCCTCTGCCATTCCCCGCAAGCCTGCGGGAAAGCGCTCAGTCTCCCGATTCGGTAAAAGTAAAGGGAAGTTTCAAGCAGTAATATACGCCCTCTTTTCTCAATTCCGCCTCGCACATAAGACCTGTTTCCTTATGAGTGAGTTTTACCTTGTAAACGGAAATCACTTCGTAATCGTAAGCTTTTTCGTAGCCGCCGTCAACTTCCTTCCAAAGGGTTGAACGTCCGTCGAAATAGAACCACTCTCTCGTGCCGTCTTTGTACTCGACAAACGCTCTCTGTCCGTAGAGATGGTCGGGAACGACAATCTTATAGGTTTTGCCGTCCTTGGTGAAGCCGCTTTCGCCGTCCCCCGCAGGCATAAAGAGCATACCGTTGCTACCACCGATGATATTTAGGATGCCCTGTTTGTCTATCTTGTAGCTGTACGCAACTTTCACGTTGCCGTCGGTGTAGGTTGCGGTACCACCGCTGCCGTACGCACATTCTCCCAAGCCGTCGAACATCCAAGAAGTGCCGTCCTCCGCGGTATACGTGCCGCGCCATACGTCCTCCCTGCCTACGGTCAGACCGCTCAGCGCCGTTGCGCTGCCGTCGCCGCTGCGGCTTATACTGATTTCGTATACGCTCTTTTCACCCGCAAGGCTTATAGTCGTTGTAACTCTTACGCCGCTTACCGACTCAACGTAGGTGAGCGTTCCCGCCGAGGGATTATAGGTGAACGCGTATTCGCCGCTAGCCGCCGAATAGCTTACCTTTGCCGTGAAGTCGTTACTTACTTCGGCGATAGTCAGCGTTTCCAGCGTGCCGGAAACGTACCACTCGCCAGCCAAACCCGTGCTGAAGTGAAGGACGGTTCCGTTCCAGTCAAAGCCAGTTCCGCTTGCCTGGGGAGCGAGCACCTCGCCGTCCAGCGTAACGGTGCCGTCAACCACGGTGTACGGCAGAGTATTTCCGTCGGAAACAGTTACCGTTCCGCCGATATATCCCTTGCCGTCGAACTTGTAGGTCTTGTCGCCGTCCGTGAGTACCGCGTTGTACCAGTTGTCGCGCTGTCCCAGCTGAATGGTATCGCCGTCCAGAGTGAGCTCTACCTTGTTAGCCAGCTCGTCAAGCGAAAGAGTATAAGTCTTTTTCTCTCCGTTTACCGTAATGGTTACGATGCCCGAGTTGGCTCCCGTAAGGGTATAAGTGCCCTTGCGCGTCTTGCCGTTTTTAAGCTTTAAAGTAACGTCCGCCGTTCCGTTGCTGCCGGTAGCCGTTCTGCCGTTAAAGGTAAGCGTGTCGATATCTTCTACGTTTGCCTGCCACGTGCCTCTGAACGCGTCGTACTTGCTGAATTCCTGCGCTTCTTCGTAATAATCTCTGTCAGCCGCGGAATATATAAGACCGGTTATCTTGCCCTGTACATAGGTGAGCTCGCCGTATACGTTGTCCTCTTCGAACAGTCTGAGCGTCAAACTGTTGCCCTTGCGGAACACGTCGTACTGCACGCTGAGGCTCAGATCCGCCGTACCCGAGTAGGATATTAACGCGTTGCCGTAGCCGTTACTTCCTATACCTTCCAGCGTGAGAATTATGAACTCATCCGATCCGGGCAGGAACCACGTTCCCGTAAAGTCGTCCGCCACGTAGTAACGTTCGTTGTTGATTACCAGTACGCCTTCCTCGTCGAACGAAGCCTTGTATAGCTTTTCGTTCCAGGTGAACGCAACGCACTTGCCGTCGGGCTGATATTCAACCGTATCGGTAGTCTTACCGTCGGTGCAGGTAACCCGGTCTATTCCGTCGAACGTGAAGGACAGCAGAGAGTTCGAAGTCTTTCTCCATTTGCCGGAGTATGCGTCCCTGTGCGAAACCGTAACGCCGTCGATGGAAGTAATTAAGCCGTTCGCCACAACCGCATTCAGCTTGCCGCTGCCTTCGGTTATCGTAAGCGAGTCGCCGTCTATCACGTAGCTGAACGAATACGTTCTGCCGTTTTCCACGTGGGTGCCCGTACCGTTCTTTTCGAACGTGTAATTATCGCCGTCCGTGTCGAGGTATTCGCCGTATTTGAACTGCGTATCCTCCTTGACCGCGGAGAATTGCAGAATGCTTGTGGTGTACGTGGGCTGGTTGTTGCTTGTGCCGATAACCGTAACCTTGCCCTGAATGTTAAGCTTGCTGCCGTCCACCGTGCCTTCGTACACGTGATAGTAGCCGCCCGTTGCGCCCGCGTCGTATTCGAGCAGCGCAAGCGCCGATTCCAGAAGCACTATCTTTGTGCCGTCATAGGTATACGTGCCGCCGCGGTGCATACCGCCGTTTCTCACCATATACGTGCCGTCGGCAAACAGCTCCACGTATGCGGAAGCCGAGCGCGCGGCGGGCAACAGATAGTACCTGCCCGCAACCTGCGTATAATCGGCAAAGCCCGCATAAAGCGTTATATCGTGCGCGGGAACGAAGCCCTGCGGCACGGGATTTTTAAGTTCTTTATCGAAATAATAGCCCCAGCTACGCGTGTTGCCCGAAGTGATATATCTGGGAAGCAGCTCGCCCGCGTCGTACCAGAAGTATACGGGGGTTGCCGCGCCGACCTTTCTGGTTGCCGTGTGAACGGTGTTCGTGCCGTCCGAAACGGTTATGGTTATATCGCGCCTGTCCGCGTCCGCCAGAGGCAACGCCTTGGGCTGAGGCAGTGCGCCTCCGAACGTCCACTCCTTTTCAACCCAGCCGAGAGAGGTAAACGCGGTCTGCGCGCCGCTGTTCGCTCCGCTTGAATTGGTGCCGTCCATCACGATAACGCTCTGCGTGCCCGTCATAGTAGAGCCCGCCGCTTCGCAGTGTCCGTAGAACGTGCCCGTCTTTTTGTTTATATTTCCGTGGGGGCTTTCGGCGTTGAGGTAGGTGTTAGCCGCATAACAGCCGCGTATAACCGTATCCTCCTCCGCATAGCCGACTATACCGCCCGCATACGCGCCCCTGTAAGCTTCGTCGATAAGCGCGATGTCAATGGAGTTGTTTGCGTTTACGCCCGAGGACGAATAGCAGTTGGTAACCGAGCAGTACATACCCAGCGTACCTACGATGCCGCCTGCGTGCATTGCGCCCGAAACGTCGGCTGTGGAAGTACAGTTGAGAACGTACGCCGCCGAAACGAGGTTGCCGACGATGCCGCCCGCCGAACGGGGCGAGCCGTTGCCGTCCAGGTATACGTTGGAGGTGCTTGCGCGGACGAAGGAGTCGAACATCATAGTCGTAACGCCGTCGTTATAATAGCCCGCCTGCAGTCTGCCCGCAATGCCGCCCAGAATCATAATCTGGTTGTTGTCGTTTATCGCAATCAGCTTGCCGTCCGCGTGGCAGTTGGAAACCTCCACGCCCACGCCGTAGCCGAGGACGGAGCCTGCGAGGGTTATCTGCTCCTCGGAGCCTGCGTGCACGCGCACCTCGTAGTTTTCGAGAGTTAAATTTTTAATTTCCGCCGAGCCGTAGCCCAAATCCGCATAGCCGTAGCCGAACAGTCCGACGTAGGGCAGATAAGCGGATTCGAAGGACGACTGGTTCACAACCTCGTCGGTAATGTAGAAGTTGCTTATGGTCTTGCCGTTGCCGTCGAAGTGTCCGCGGAACATTGCGGTTTCGTTGGAATAATCGCCGACGACGAATACCTGCTCGCCCTCCAGATCGATATCCTTTTCCAGCTTGTAGTAGCAGTTGTCGAATTGGGTATAGAGCTCGTCGTTGACGATATATGCAAGATAGAAGAGGTCTACGGGGCGGGAAAGAAGGTAAGGGTCGCTCTCGGTACCGCTTCCGCAGTTAGGTCTGCCAGTTATGAACGATTCCTCCATCGTAAGACCCGAAACGGAAACCGTGGTGTCCGCCTTTAAGTTTCCCACGGTGTAAACGCCGTTCGCGTCGGGTTCCAGAATTTCCGTATCGCAGCTGACCGTGTATTTCTGCACGTAATAGGGGCTTGCCTTGACCTTGAATTTGAAAGGCTTGCCGCTCTCCACCCTTACCGTATCGTTCACGAGAACGTCGTTGCCGAATTCGTTGCCGTTTTCGTCGTAATAGTGTACCCAGATTTCGGAGCTTATGGTTTCACCGTCGCTGCCCTTCGTCTGCTCGAAACGCGAGAGAGTAAGATTATAAATACTGCCGAGGCCGGTTGCCTCCACCTTTGTGTCAGCCTTCATTATGAACGAGTAAACGCCGTTCTCGTCGGGCTCCAGGACTTCACCGTTGACTAAAATTACGGGAGTCCCCGTAGTGTTCGAGCCGAGGGAAAGCGTAAAGCGCACCTCGACGTCCTTTTTGACGGTGCCGCCGCTGCGGAACGACTCGCTGTTTTCGTCAAGCTCGGCAAGCGCGCCCTGCAAAACGTAGTCCAGTCCGCTGCCCTCGAAGGTTAGCGTATAATATTTGGGCTTGGAGCAAGCCGCCGCGCCGCCCGCAAGGCAGGAAATACCGCCCGCGATTACTAAACCCATAAGAATTTTTTTGAATTTATTCATAATTTTTCTCCGCATTTCATTCTCTTCTATATTATCATAATCTTGCGCGCATTGCAAAATAATCTGGCGTAAATATCAAAATTATTTTATATAAAAATTACTTATACCGCCGATAACGGACTTTACCCAATTATTTTATGCAAAAAACGGTTGCATAAACGCATATTTATCAATTAAAAAAGATTGCGCCCTGCGCGGCGTTTGCCGCGCAGGGCGCACTTTAAAATGCTGTTAAGTTTTTAAGCAAAGCTCAAATCAATCTCAGTAGCCGCCGTAGCCGGAATTTCCGGTAACCGTAACGGTCACGGTAACCGACGCCGCGGTTGACGAAGTGATTACAAGCTCCACAACACCGCCGCCTGAACCGTCGATAGTTTCGCCGCTTTCGCAGACTTCGCCGTCGATCGTAACGGTAACGTCGCCCGTCCACTCGAAAGTAATTTCGTAACCGTAACTATACTGGCTGCCGTAATCGTGGCTGAAAAATGCCATTGCCGAGCCGTCCACAAGCGTTACGGTGTTGGTACCCGAATGGATAGCCGTAGTGCCGGGCGCGATGTTCGCAGTAACTATTATGTTGCCGTTGCCGCCATCTTCGGTACCCGTGTGATAGCCTATTATAACGATATCACCCGCGGTAAGGTCGATAGACAGTTCATACGTCTGGTTGTATTCTCTCTTTGCACCGAGAACGAGATTCTTTGCCGAATAGACCTGCTTGCCGTTCCTGATATAGTCTTTTTGGGTGTAACCCTGCATAACGCCCAGGAAGCTGATATAGCTGGTATTGTCGGTGTTCCTTACGGCGAACGTATATCTGCCGGGCGCACTCGCGGTGAATACATAACCGCTTTCGGCCTGGGGATTGTTGATAACGTTATTACCGTTGGTTAGTACAGTTTGGCTTTCACCTTGCAAGAAATTATAATTCAGCCATTCACTTCCGGTAGCCTCGTTGTCGCCTTCGAGCATAGTTGCGCTTATCGACGTCGCAGTTGCGGTGAGCTCGCCGTCGGGAATACGGAAACCGGAAGGAACGTTTACAAATTTTACAACGTACTTTTCGCTTCCCGATAAAGGTACGGCTTTCAAATTAACCGTGCCGTTCGCGTCGGTTGTGCCGTTTGCAACCGGTTTGGAACCGTAGCTCAGCTGTACGCCTACGCCGGATACCGCGTTGCCGTTTCCGTTGACAAGGCTGACGGTATACTCTGAGTTTGCAACCAGAGTAATTTCGATGTCAGCCTGATCGGCATCCTCTGCAAACTGGAAGTCAACACCGTTGGGAAGGCTGTAATTCTGCTTCTGCTCGTCCGTCAGTTCCAACTCGTAAGAAAGTCTGCTCGCCGTTGAAGGGAAGTATACGGTTGCGGAAGCTCTGCCGTTGGTTACGGGAACGCTTGCTAAAACGGTTCTGCCGTTCATAACCTTTAACGTAGCGCCGCTGATATTGAGAGCTTCGCCTCCGCTCTTTAACGCAAAGCTATACGTCTGCTTGTCGGTACGGAGCACGAGTTCATAACCGGAAGTTAAACCGTTTATTGTTCTTTCTTTAATCTCGTAATAATACGTATCGGTATCGTAGCCCGAAAGTTCGATGGCGTATGCGCCGGGAATTGTTTCAACCTGCGCAACGCCGTCCGCACCGGTTGCCGCCGAAGATACGCCGTTTACCGTGACGATTACGCCGCTTACGGGAGCGCCTGTGTCGTCCACGACTGTAAAGCTATGAACCTGCGGTTGAGGTGCGGGAGGATCGTCGGGATCTTCGTTACCGGGACCTTCGCCCGTGCTGCCCGTCTGCTTTGTAGCCCAGCCGAAATGTACGGATAAGTCACTATCCCAGGATTCATAGTGTACCCGGACTAATACGGTATCACCCTCTTCAAAAGCCTGCTGAGTGGATATACCGCTTCCGAAGAATGCGGACGAACCACCATAGCCAATAGAGCCGGGCAACGTAAGCGTGCCGTCCTCGGGTGCGGCAAAAGAAAGGTAGAAATCCTTTCCCTTAAATTCGTCACCGACGTCATACGACGCACTGCCGCTGGAAAGATCAACGTTTATTGCAACAGGCGCGTCGGGGTGCAAGCCGATATCGGTTGAAGGGTTGTACGCCCTTAAAGTCACGGTGCTCGTACTATTTTCCTGCGTTGCGTAGAACTGTACTCTGATGTAATATTCTTTACCCGCTTCGAGCTTGAACAGCGTAACCGAAGGAAGAGGATTGCCGTAATCATCCTCCATACTGACGCTAACTTCGGTTGCGCCCTCGTCCTCCGTAGGATTATCGTTTTCAGGAACGCCCTCCACAAATTTATAGGACGCGCTGTAAAGTATACCCGATTGCTCTATGGCGTATAATCCTGTGGTTGCAACCTGTATTTTAGCCCAACTGCTGGTATATTCTTCCTCGACTCCGGTGTAGACCTTTGTTCCGATTGCAAGCGTTTCGGGATTGGGAAGCGAACCTAACGGATATGATATATTAAGTTTGAACTTGTGTTCGCCAGAACCCGTTGCGCGCGCTCTTATAGTAAACGGCGCCATTGCATAAGCGTCACTGTCGTTTGCAATATTGAACTGTGTGTCGCTGACGACGTTCGTGGGCGGGTTGTCACTCAGCGTGCCCATACCCCAATTGTACGTCTTGGTGTAGAATTCCACCTCCGCGCCTTCGATTGTTATGGTTATGGTTCCTATATCGGCGGCAAAGTTGGTCCATTTATAGTATACCCAGCCGTCCGCTTCGGTAGCTGCGGGCAAAGTCATAAATTCGTTAGCCGCAACTATTGCGGGATTCCATTTGGATCCGACTGCGGGGGCTTCGATTTCTTCCACCTTTACGGGATACATAACGTTCTCGCCGGCAGTATGCTGCGCCTGGCTGAGCGCAAGCGCGTTGGCGGCAAGATAAACCTTTTTCGTTTCGCCCGGCTGAAGTGCGAATATCACTTCGCCGCCGACGGTGAGTTCCGAACCGTAATATTCAGCATTCTGTAAGCTGAAATAGGGCGACGAGGAAGATATCTTGTAGTACTTGGCTTCGGTTTCGCCGCCGTACAGTCTGAATTCTTTATTCGATACAGCCAACGTGCCGGCACTTTCAGCCGTTTCAAGGTCTACGACGTAGTCGCCCGCGCCGTTTATTTCAACGAAATAGTTCTTCTGACCATACTCGTCGGTTTCCTCATTCTCAACGAACGACTTGTTGATTTCTATTTCCATTGCAACGCCGAAGCGCAGACCCGTTCTGTAAAGCTGCGCGGTCGAGTAGCCGGGCGTGCCTATCGATACGAGATAGTCGTTGAATTCGCCGAAGTTCATAATCTGCGCAACGCCGTTTGCGTCGGTCGTTGCCGTAGTGCCGTTGATTACTACGTCGATACCGGCAACGGGCTGACCGCCCATCTTTACGGTTATGTCGTAGGATCTCTTCATAACGACGACTTCCACGTGGCCGCAGCCTTCGTCCTTGCAGACGATATAGCCGAGACCGTCGCTGTCCTCGGTGACGGGAATAAGCACGTTTACGTTCTTTTCGTCATACGTATGTACGTGCGTAATCTGGTCGGGAAGCTCCGCTTCCTTCTCGCTGCCGTCGGTGAAAATAAGTACGAGCTTGCCGTCCCTTATTTCTACGCTTTCGATGCCGATGGGCTCCGCCGCTTCGCCCGCAGGACCGGCAGGACCCGCAGGGCCTTCGGGACCGGGCTTGGACGCACCGAGTATAGCCTGAATCCATTCGTCATAGGAAAGTACTTCCTGATTGTTTGCTTCCGCATAGGCAACGTAAGATTTATAGGTTTCGTCCACCGTAGGTGTCTTATCCTTCTTACATCCCGCTATGCCTGCCGCGCTTGCCGCCACCATTGCGGACGACAACAGCACGAGCATAAGCTTCGTTCTTTTCTTCATAAACAACTCCTTATTGAAATTTTCTTTACTGAAATTTCCTTTTTTGCATAAATATGCATACTTTTATTGCCGCATTGCATATTTTTGCGTATATAATATCATAATTCCGTTATTTTGGCAAGTAGATTTGCATAAAAGTCGAATTTTGGCATTTTAATTTTTTATACTGCCCAAAACCCCTGCTTATAAATCTTGATTAAAAAAATAAGTTCCGCGCGGTTAAACACCGCGCGGAACTCCGCTTTTTGCAGTTAAATCAGCTTTCGGCTTCCACTTTTTTCAGAACAAGCGATTCCACGTTGTCGCCGTAGCCTATGGAATGTTTAAGAACTACTTTGTACATTTCGTTTATTTCGAGGCTGAAATCGAGAGTATCTCCCGAAATGCCGCTCTTGTAAGCCGTTACAAGCTTGCCCGTATCCTGGGAATATTCGTAGTCGTATACGGCGGTGTTGCCGTTGATTTCCACGGTTACGGTGCCCCTGCGCCAATTGCTTGCACTGGGCGTGAACTTGACATTTAAATCTGCGGACGTGGGGTGGGCATTGCCGCTGAGCTGGATATAGTTGGAATGTGCGGTATACTCCGCGCCGTTGCCGGCAATACCGATTGCGGGACGCATATCGGGAACGGGCAGAACCTTCACGTCGAAATACTGGAACACGTTCCTGTCGCGGTTAAAGGAGAGATATACCGCATAGTCGCCCGCCGCCGCAAAGACACCCTCCGCAACGGTTATACCGTTAAAGTTTTCGTTGATGGTGAATTCCGTCACGTTCAGGGGGTTGGCTATACTTATACCTTCGGCGGTAAACGACGCGTCCACATACTGCGCCTCGCTGTCGATGGGAACGGCGCGTACGCGCAGCGTTTCGCCCACATAAATTTCAATCGGGTCGCTCTTATCGTCGAATACGGTCCAGAGATGTCTCTCCGTGCCGGTAGAGTCGTTGTAGACGTAAGCCTCCGCCGTCATTGCCTCGGGCACACCCTTTTCAATGTTGAGTTTTACTTCCTTTTCGAACTTACCGCCCTTTGTCTTAAACACCAGCGTAAGCTCGCCGGCATAGCGCGCGTTTACGGTAACTCTGCCTACCTTTACCTTCTTGCGGTTGGCGCCGGTGCCCGTTTCCACTTCCACGATGCTGAAAGAGCCCGTGGTGTTATACGAGTTGTCGTTGGCGTCCATCGTCAGCTCCACATCGCGGCTTGCCGTGCGCAGATATACCCTTATCGGGTCATATTCGATTGTCGCCGTGGTGGGCTGAATCTGAGCAATTTCGAAAACGGCGTTTCTGTTTGCGTCCATCGTAACGCCGTCCTCGTTTACGACTCTGTTGTTGTAGCTCACCTGGAACGAGGATATATACAAATCGTCGCTGGAATAAGGACATTCGGGAACGACGTCCGCAGACGTTTTAAGCACGGGCGCGTCGTACACGAGCTCACGCTTCGAAACCTCGGTATGGTCGTCCGAATAGTAATAACGCTTGGTGTCATTGCCGCGGTTGCCGGGCTTGGGTCTGGGTATGGGGTCGCCCTTGTAATCTTTAAGCTCGTTACCCTTGGAATCGGTCTTGTAGCCGTCGTATATTATACCGTCCGCATCCATTTCGTAAACGTCGTCGCCGTTTTCCCTCTCGTATACCTCGGCATATATAACGTCGCCGTTGTCGTAGAACAGCTTGTTGCCGTAGCTGTCGTCGGCAATCAGATATGCACGGATAATGCTGGTTGAAAGCTTAAGCGAAACTATTACGCCCGTCTGGTCTATGTCGAAGTCCACCCTGTAGCGCGCAAAGTTGGGATTTTCGTAATAGCCGTACGAGAACCACGCCCTGAAGCCGCCGCCGTTGCGCGTGGTTATGTTTTCGTCGTAGTTAACCGCCGTGCCCTGGCTGCGCGCAATCTGCGCCCTTTCGTAGTACTGCAAAAGCGTGCTTTCCGCTCCGTGCGTACGCAGCTCGCTTGCGCCCGACGAATAGCCGAAGCCGAGAAGATAATCGTCGGTAATGTTTTCGCCCGCGTGGGGGTCGGTGAATTTGTCGGTCAATATGCCGAATACTTTGCCCTCGCCGTCGCGCGAAATCCAGTATTCGTGGTCGTTGTCGCCCTCGTCCTTAATATACGTATATCCGTCGCCGTAGTAGCAGGAAAAGGAGCTTTCAACCGTGGAGCCTTCTATTTTCTCCGCCGTGTCGGAATAATGTCCGCTTGCCGAACGGATCAGGCTGCCCAGCGACGAACCGAGAAGAACTGCGTCCTCCACCTCTTTTACTTCGCGCTTGGGAATTTCCACGGTGAAGGTTATGTTGCCCGCGGCATTTTCAAGCACGAGCTCGCGCTCGCCTACCGCTATTGCCGTAGCAGGCTTTACGGTCGTGGACGAAATATATCCTTCGCCGCTTTCGGTAAGACGGGGCAGCTCGGCAGTTATCGTGTGCTCCGAATTGTACGTGCACTTTTTAACCGCTTCGCCCACGTTTGTACCGTCGGGGTATTTGCTTACCTCCCAATCGGCGTAGTTATGGTTGTCGGGGTCAATGGGAGTGCTCTCCTCCTTGACGTAGCCGCAATCGGTGCATATGCCGCGGCGTTTGCCTTCCGTCGTGCAGGTTGCCTTTATTTCGGACTCCGTGTCCCACACATAGTTGTGCTTATCCTTGTTGCACCCCGCCAGAGCGGTTACGCCCAGCACAGTTGCCATAGCAACCGCAGATAAAGTTGTCAGTAATTTTTTATTTTTCATAATTTTTTTCTCTCAACCGTCAAATACAGTTTGTTATATTACGTGCGGTAATATCCGCAGGCGTACATCCACTGGCTGTCCTCGTCGCTCTGGTAAGCGGGAGCGGGCAACAAGTTGCCGTATTCGTCCTCGTAGAAGCCCTGCTGTTCGGCAAAGCCCTTGCCGTCCTTGAACAACGACTGCGTTCTTGCATAAAACTGCAGGAAGTCTTTCAGCTCGTCGGTTACGGGATACGCGCCGTCCGCGTTGACCTTGGATAAGAAGGCGCTTACGAATTTGAGGTAGTCATATGCTTCCTTACCCTCACCCTCGCTCATATACGTCAGCACTTTCTGCAGATCACCGGTGCGGAAGGAATTGTGCACTTCGTTATCCGCGCCCAGCATTGCGTAAATCTTATCCGTGTAGGTCTGCGTCTGAGTATCGTAATAGTACCAGTAGCCGTCCTCGGGATTCTTTTTTACTGTCATACGGGGATTATCCTTGTCCTCGTCGTTATAGACGTTGTTCATATTGAGGATATTGTCCCTGACGCCAGGACGTTTAGCACAGAAAGTGAAGGTTCCCGCGGGCTTTTCCGCAACGCCGTTTTCTTCGATATACGCGGGGACATCGACGGGCTTACTGGGCATCCAGTCGGTGCGAGTAAACTCGCCGTCGCGCTCCAGAACGAAGTCAACCACAAGGTCGTCAACGTCATCGAAGCGGCTTTCGGCATACAGATTGAAGATAAGACTGCCGCCCACTTCCTTTACGTCCACGTCGTATATCCACTTTATGTTTTTGGTGTACGTGTTTTCAACGCCGCCGCCGTCCTGCTCGGAACGGAAGTTCTCGTTGATATATGCGGGCAGGTTACCCGCGTAAACCGTGAGCTTGGGATTGACCTCGTTTGCCGTTACGTCGGCAAAGGTTTCAAGCGAATAGCTGCCGCTGCGCGAGGGCTTGTAGCTGAACATTACGCCCGTCCTGCGCAGACTTGCGTCAAGGGTTATTCTGTACGCGCCCGTCTGATTGAGCGTGTAATAGGGTATTCTGTTGTTGTACAGCTGGCTTCTGCCAAGGCGGAGTATGGGCAATAAAATTACGTCCACGGCCTTGGAGGTGTTGTTCGTTTTAAGCGTATCGACGGTCGATTTGTAAGTGTAACCGTCGGGCAGTCCGACAAGCGTTACCGTATAGTCGCCGTCCAGCTGGGTACAGCTTGCCACGCCTTCGCTGTTGAAATAGGAACGGTATACCTCGTTTTTATTGTCGTCGCTGGTCCACTGCGCCTGCAACTGCGTAAGCTTTCCGTAATACTCGGAAGTGAACGGAGTGCCGTCCAGGAATTTGAGGCTTGCTGTGAACGCATTGCTGTTTTCGGGGTCTGTTACCTGTCCGGGAGGCGCGGACGTATTAGGACCGCTGGGATTATCTCCGCCGCCGTTCGGAGGAGTATATGTGCCGCATCCGGCAAAGGCAACGGCTAACATAAACGCCGCGGCAACGGCTAAAACACTTTTAAATTTCTTCACGTTTATCACCGTTATTACTTACCTTTTTATTCTTTTTAAAGAAGCTGCGTACGTCCTCCCATTTGAGCTTACGCACCGCAATATCCACCGCGTAGAGCACTACGCACACTATAAGCAGAGGCAGATTGAGCGAAAGATTGTACAGCCCTACCTCGGAAAGGTCGTTTTCCAGTTTAAGCTTTCCGTCCTCGCTGACCTTGCCGTTCGAGCCGATAGCCTTATGCAGAACGGCCGCGTCGTACATTGCAAAGCTGTCGTATTCGGTTGAATACGAAAGGTTGACCGTACGCGTCGTTTCGTATTCGAAGCCGCCGCCGAACTCCGAGATATATTCGTAATTTATTTTAAGCGCGTACCTGCCTTCCTTGGGCGTTACGAGATTTAACGTAAAGTCCGAAGTACCGCTGGTCATATTGACCGTGCTGACCTCGCCGTCGGGCGACGTGATTTCCACAACCGCTTTCGCACTCAGGCGCATAGTTTCGGGGGTAAGCGTTATTATAGAGTAGCCGTCCTGCGCCTCTATCGAGAGGTTGAAAGGATAGTCCACCTTCTCAGCGGGAACGCCCGTTTCCAGAATGTTGGTATAGAGCCGCGTGCGCACTTCCGCGCGTACGTTCTGCACCATATAGCCGCACATCTGGCTGGTAAACGAAGCAACCCTGCCGTTGCCGTAATTCCAGTAGGAATACAGGGGAGCCTGTCTGCCGCTTGCGTATGCGGACAGAACTGTAGTCGCGCCGCCCTTTTCCCTTGCGAAATAGAATCCGTCAACGTACTGTCCGCCTGCAAGATCCTCGGGCTTCATTCCGCCGAGGTTGAGCACCTCGTCCACGCGCCTGCGCACGACTATCTGCGAGAATCCGCCCTCCGTTTGGTTGACCTTGGGCAGCTCGCTGTCGATGACTTCCTGCAAGTTGTCGTCCGTGCTTATATCCATATAGGAGCCGTTACCGCGCGCCGCTATTTCGTTCAGCCTTCTTCTCGCGTCGGAGGACTCCTGCGAATCGTTATTGCCTCTGCCAACGTCCAGAACGGAAACGCCTATACCGAAGCCCACCATTCTGTCGAGCAGCCTGTTTACTTCTTCTCCCACCTTGGAATCCAGTCCGTCCGAAAAGAGCATAACGCGCTTTTCGCTGTTTTCGGACTGCATAGCTATTTCGAAAGACCTTTCAAGACCTATCTGAATATCCGTGCCCTGCTTGACGCCCAGGTCGTCGATATTCTTGATGACCTCGTCGCGGAACTGCGCAAGCTCCACCGCGGGGCGCACCGTAGATACGTTTCCGTTGAATTCCACGATAGCGACCTCGTCGTCGTCCGAAAGGAGATTGACGACTTCCTTTGCCGCGCGCTTAGCCCTGTCCAGATTGGAAAGCTGGTACATACTCAGCGAGGTATCTATTACAAGCGTATAGAGCTTGGGGTCCTCGTCGTTGGAGCCGTACCTGACGGGAAGCATATCGTCCAGACTGCGCAAATCGCCGTCGGTATCGCCCTGTATATACGTGTTACCGAAGGTTACGAGCGACTTGCCGAACAGTGAAACGACGGTGTCCAGACTGTCCATAAACATCTGCGGATAGCCCAGCTTGCGCACGTCCAGATCGGAAAGCACTATCTCGTCGTACTTGCACAGACTTTCCACCGTGAACGGCACCTGCGAGCCGCGGTAGTTGGGCGCGTCGATTTCGGCGTCGTCGCCGTAAATTCTTCTAAGCTGCGCATAGTCCGCGTCGTTGCCGCTGTCCGTATTGCCCGAAATGAGCAGCACCTTGAAGTCAGCCGATACCGTCTGCGTAAACGAAATGGAATTGTTGTCCTTGTTGGTATCCGCGCCGTCCTCACATTCTATTTTGACTTCATAATTGAATGTTCCAGCCGCATCCGTGGGCAGAGCGAACGACACCGTGTTTACGCCCTTGGTCAATGTTGCGGGCTCGTCGGCGTACTTCTCTCCTTCCCTGTACAGCGTTAAAACCGCACTGACCTCGTAGGGATCGTTCTTTCCGCCCGAAGTTGTAAATTCGGGGCAGTTGCAGTTGACCGTTACCGAAGCTGTTTCGGCGCGGTTGAGGCACGCCGTCTGCGTTACCTGAACGGACGAAAGCTGCACCTCGCGCACGTCCGCGGCAATATTATCGTCCAGATATATTGCGTCCACGTGAATTTTTCTTTCGGCAAGCGCGTCCACCTGACGCTTCAAAGCGTTGTCGTCAACCGCGTTTGTCTGCTTGCCGTCCGTGATGAGGACTATGCGTTTGATAACGTCCTCCCTGAACAGCTTGCCCGTGAAATCGAGCGCGCCTATTATGTCGGTTGACCTGTTCTCTACGCCCGAATTTTTAACCGTTCTGAATCGCTCGCCCAGGCGTGTTACAATCTTGTAATCTTCGCCGAAGCAGATAACGCCCATACGCGAATGATCGGGCAGGTTGCGGTTTAAATCGCGGATATATCCGTCCACCACATCCAGGTTTTTATCGGCCGAGTAGGAAACGTCCGCCAGAACGTATACGTCGGTCTGCGTAACCGTGGTCACTATGCTGGTGCCCGCCGCAACGAAGGCGATGATTATTGCCATTACTATATGGATTATGCCCGAAGCAATGTTATGCCCGTTGGCGTTGTCGCGCCTGACCGCAATGAAGAACGGTACCGTAAACAGCACGACCAACGGAAGGGCGAGGAACAACAGCCAAGGATTATCGAAGTTGATACTGCTCATAACAATACACCAGCCAATCCGCTACGACTATCACGGCGAGGATAACGAACGCATACAACAAATCCTCGTACTTGCCGTCGCGCTTATGCTCCGACGGTTCGCCGCTTATAACAAAGCTCGCTTCCGTTGTGGTTACTATGCGTTCTGCAACGGGAAGCTGTGAAAATACTCTTACGCTCTGACGGTTTCCTCCCACCGTGGCGGTTATTACGTATTCGCCCACTTCCGTCAGTTCATAGTCGGTTATGGCGGACGACGTATCGAGATATTCCGCCTTACCCGAGGGGCTTTCCACCCTTATGCCCGAACAGTTTGCAAGCACGTTTACGGGCAGCGATTCCCCCGCGTAGAATATGGTCTGGTCTACAAGCGAAGGGAAAGTATATTCGAGTAAATTATAGGTCAGCACTCTGCCGTTGTAGGAGAGCGCAAAGTCCGATGTGTTTACAAGGTCAATAGCAAAGACTACCTCGCGGTTGCCGTAGGAATTGCTTCCCGCAAACACAACGGGGTCGTTGTTGCAGGTTAAAAGTGTGGTAAAGCTGCGGTACAGTCCGCACTTTACGTATTCGGTAACGCTGGTTTTATCTGCGGAGTTGGTGCCCTTCAACAGGTTCTTGACCCTCGAGGAGGACGATTTGTTCATAGAAAGCTCTACCGTCGAACCCTCGAATTTTTCCACGCCGCGGAGAGCGAAGCCCGAAGTACCGTCCACACCGCTGTCGGGATTTATGAACCATACCGCGCCGTCCTCCGGCATTTTGTCGGGCGTGAAATTCTGGAAGATGTACAGACCGTAGCCCCTCATTTCAGCCGTGTAGTCCTTGGGCGAAACGACAGTGCGCTTTATATTGCCCGCCGAATCGAGCGTGGCGTTTATAAAGAAAGGCGTATCGCTGACTACCAAAGTGTTGTAGGAAGCGTCGCTGCGCGTATTGTAAAGCACCGCCTGGTTGTCGAGAGAAAGCGAATCCTTCTCCCTTATGGCGACGCGGAGCGAGCGGAATTCCACCGCGCTCTGCCCCTCTTCGGGAGCCTTTTCAATCGTAAACTTTTCGCCCTGACCGCGCTTTAACGACAGAGTTTTGGAAGCCGCGGCAACCTTGGAATCGTCAAAGAACAAATCCACTGTTATGTCCGCGTCGCTCTCGTAGGAGAACGCGGTGCCGCTAACCGTAACGCCGCCGTTGACGTTGAACGCGTAGGACACTCCGTCCACGCCGTAGTTGAACGCCGTGCCCGCAACGTTAATGACCTCGGCGTTTACCGCCGAACCCACTTCCTTATCGGTTACAAGATAGAACTTGCACGCGGAGTTTTCGTTGAAATAGCTCTGCGCGACCTTAGCCGCGGAGGAGAAATCGGAAGCGACGTAAGCCGAAGCCGTTTCGTTGAGGCGGCGCACGGCCATTCTCTTGTCGTCCGACTCCTTGTAAATCATATCCGTGGTGTTGCCCGTCGTGATAAGCGTAAACGTGCTGCCGTCCGCCGCGGAGTTTATTATGCTGCGTATTTCGTCCTTGCCGTGCTCGAAGCGGCTCTTGCCGTCGTACACTATGTTCATACTGCCCGAACCGTCAAGGATAAAGCAGTAATCGTTCGCCTTGCCGGGAAGCGTAAACACGGGGTGCGCAAGCGCAATGGAAATGAATATAACCGCCAATATCTGCAATATAAGGCTTATTATACCCGTGATTGTCTTTATGGGATTTTTACGCTTTAAAAACCTTTCGCTCAGCGTCCACAGATAGGTCGAGGAAATGACCTGCTCGGTGTACTTGCTCTTGATGATATAGATGAGAATGAGGACGGGTATCGCCAGAAGTCCCAGAAGTCCGAGAGGTTGAAGTAAACTCATTTTATAACCCCCTCGTCTATGAGATTTTCGAAGAACACCTTGTTTAAGGGGTCCTCCGCACAGATAAGCATATAGTCTGCGCCGCGCGCCGCGCAATACTCGCGTATTCTGCCCGTGGCGTATTCCACCGCCATTTTATATGCGTGGATAATGTCCCTGTTTATGTTCTTGCGGTAATACTTGCCCGTGTCCTCGCTGTCGAAGAAGTGCATTTTTCCGCGCGCCTTGGGCGCAAGCTCCTCCTGAGAAAGAAGCTGCACGCACAGAACGTGTCTCTTTTTGCCCACGAGGTGGTCTATTGCCGCCTCGTAATTATTGTCGGTTAAAAAGTCGGAAATTATTATGGACATACCGTCGCCGTAGCCCACCGTAGAGGGAATTATGGCGTCGGATAAAAAGCTGTCGCCCGCAAAGGTTATGTCGTTGAGCGCGGAAATGGAATTTATATAGGACTCCTTGCCCAGCATACCCGAAATTACGCATTCTAGCTGCTTGTTCTGAACGGTGTAAACGGAAACCTTGTCCATTTCGCATACGGAAAGATAGGCGAGCGCCGCCGCAAGGCGGATTGCCTGCTCGTCCTTTTTACCTTTACCGTATCCCATAGAATAGCTCGCGTCTATATAGATGCGCGTATGCATCTGCCTTTCGTCCAGAAAAAGCTTGGTGTAAAGCTTTTCGAACCGTGCGTAAGCGTTCCAGTCGATTTTGGTTATGTCGTCGCCCGGGGTGTATTCCCTGTAATCGGCAAATTCGCACGAAGAACCGTAAGACTTACTCTTATGGTTGCCGCCGAACATACCCGCGACGTTGTTTTTGATGAGAGTCTGCAACAGCTCTATCTGCTGCAACAGCTCCTCGTCTATAACCGTGTTAGCCATTTGTCAATTATTTTGATAATTTCTTGTTTTCCTGTATAAGCAATTCAATAACGTCGTCCACACCCAGCTTTTCGTTGACCGCGGTATAGTTGACCTTTATTCTGTGACGGAGTACGGGGCAGGCAAGCGCGTCTATATCCTCGTAGGATACGTTATAGTTGCCGTTCATTAAAGCCCTTACCTTTGCGGCGGTTATAAGCGCCTGAGCCGCACGGGGGGACGCGCCGTACTTGATATATTTCTTTGCCGTATCCGAGGTCTTTTCAAGCTCGGGGTGGGTGTTGGATACGAGGTTGACCGTATACTTCAAAACGTCGTCGATTACGGGAACGGTCTTTGCCAGCTCGCGCATCTGCAATACGGTAGGTCCGTCGATAACCGCGCTTGCCGTTTCGTCAAGCGTAATCTGCGTCATATTGACTATGTCCGCAAGCTCCTCCACCGAGGGGAACTTTACGATGAGCTTGAACATAAAGCGGTCCATCTGCGCCTCGGGCAGGGGATAGGTACCGTCCTGCTCGATGGGGTTTTCGGTTGCAAGCACGAAGAACGGCTCGCTCAAAACGTAGGTCTGTTTGGCAACCGTTACCTTGTGCTCCTGCATAACCTCGAGCATCGAGGACTGCGTTTTGGGAGTTGCACGGTTGATTTCGTCGGCAAGAACAAGGTTTGCGAAAATGGGTCCGCGCTGGAACACGGTGTTCATCTTGCCGTCCGCACCCTTTTCTATAACGTTCGTACCCGTAACGTCCGAAGGCATAAGGTCGGGCGTGAACTGTATACGCGAGAAGGGCAGACCGAGAGTCTTGCCGAGCGAACGGACAAGACGGGTCTTGCCGACGCCGGGCACGCCTTCCAGAAGCACGTTGCCGCCGGCAACTATCGCTATCAGAACGTTGTCGATAATTTCCTTCTGACCGACTACGTCCTTTGCAAGCTCTTCCCTTACCTTTGCAACCGACTTACTGAACTGCTTAACGCGTTCGGTATTGCGCTCAACGTCCGAAGCGGACGCCGTAGCCTTTGCCGCCTCCTCAACGGGCGCAGCGCCGTTTTCCGCGATAACTTCTTCTGCCGTACCTTTCTTTTTAGCCATTATATTTTACCTCGTTAATTATTACTTAGTTATTGTCTTCGTCCAGCCCGTGATAGAGCAGCTGGAAATACTGTTCGATAAAAATGCGCATCTCCTCGGAGCAGTCCGCCGTTCTGAACTCTTTTACCTTACGGTTGTAATCGTCGAGAAGCTTGCCGTATTTTTCGGGCAGCGCGGTGTCTACGTTTAAAATCATATCGTCGCTGCCGTACTTCGTTCCGCCGGGCGAATAGCCTTCGTTGGGGTTTTCGTTCCCAGGGTCGTCGTCCTCGTTGTCGGGGTCAACCCGCTCGGGCGCAACGTTTGAGTTGGAGCCGAAATCCGACACGTTTATGCCGAATATTCTGGCAAGCGAATTGCGGATATATTCGTCCATCATACACGCGTACGACTGAGAGGAAAGCACAATGCTGCAATCGTTTATGAACGACGTGCCAGCCGCAGTTATATCCGCCGCGTAGGTCGCCGCCGTTCTGCCGTCCCCTTTGAAGGACAGATTTCTGAGGGTTTCGGCAAACTCACTGAGCGCCGCGCAGTACGCGTCGGACGGTTCCTCTCCGTCCCCGCCCATATACGCTGCCAGATCGCTGTATCCCAGCACCGCCGTCAGCTGGCGTGCATAAGTCGAAAGATTTGCGCTTGCCGTTTCAACCGGAACGGGCGTGCCCTGCTCCTCAGAAGTGCGCCCCGTATAGTAGTCCGCAAGGAAAACTTTGTTAAACCACTTTTCCATCGCGGCACGCACCGCCTCCGTCGCCTGCAACGACTGCAACTGCACCGCCTCGAAAGTGGTTATGCGCGAATTGCTCTTGTAAAAGATAACTCCGCGCACCGCCGCCTTGGAAAGCTCGGTCATAGCGGGCGAGGTTATAAACGTCTTGTAAACCGTCAGATAGGAATTTGACGAAGCTATAAGCGAATCTGTCATTGCAACGGCAGTTATAACCGCCGCACGCATTTCGCTCTGCTGCTTCGCGTCGTGCAAAGTGTCTAAAAGGCTGTTCAGAATTTCCGTTTCCCCCGTCTTTACCGTGTCGTCGAGAGAGGAAGCCTGAACGTTTGCAATCAGCTTTTTGAGTTCCGCCTCCTGTATCAAGGTGACGTCGTAGGGCGGATCGTAAAGTGATTTCCCCGCAGGCACGAATATGCCCACGAAAAGCATTGCAAGCGCAAGCACGGGAATGAAAGCGAACTTCCACAGCCAGTTCAGGTTGACGCGCTTTTTGGCTACCTCGCCCAGCGCCTCGTTCGCCTGCTCCCTCTGCAATGCGGGCATTGCGCCTTCGACGCCGGCAAACTCCACCATCGTCTGCGTCTTCTGGTTGAGTCCGTACTCACTATCCAGCTTTTTGGCTATCTTTTCGTCGGTGGGGCGCAATAGCAGCCAGAACAGTCCGCCGAATCCCGCCGCAAGCACTAACGCAATGGGAATATAGAACGCCCAGAAGAAATTCACCCCGCAGCGTTTAAGCACTACTGCAAGGGTGCTGGTGACGGCAACGCTTGCGCACACGCCGAGCACAACGCTCGCCGCGATTGCAACGGTAAGATATTTTTTCTTTATAGTCTGAAAATTTTCCATACGTTTACGCCGCCTCCTTTACGGTCAATTCTGCATAAAACCGCTAAATTTCGTTGTATAAATGTATAATTACACTACGTTATCGTATTTTATCACATTTTCAAGCATTTTGCAAATAAAATAGCCCCCGCACGCCAAACCAATTGTTAGCAATTTATAATAGTTTAGCGCGCGAGGGCGGGTGTTTATAAGTTGATAATTTCGGGGTTCGGCACGGGCTGCGGCAGGGCGGTGCAGCAGGCAATTTTATAGCCCGCAGGCGCGTTGACTTCAACGGCGTACCAATGCTTGGAAACGAGGGGGTCGTCTATGCTCGCGCCGCCGCCTTTAAACCGCACGGTAAACGAGTTGAGCGGTCGGGAAAGTCCCGCACCCGTCGCCTTTAAATAGCTCTCCTTTACCGTCCACAGACGGAAGAACAATTCCTGCGCGCCGTCCGACTGCGCAATAGCTTCCCTCTCCTCCGCCGCGAAAAACCTGTCCGCAAGCCGCATATCCGCGGGCTTGATTTGCTGGATATCCACGCCGACCTCGCAGTCCGAAAACGCCGCCACCGTCCACTCCCCGGAATGGGAAAGGTTGAAAAACAACCCTTCGGGTTGTATAAGCCGCGGTTTGCCGTGCTCCCCGTATGCGATTTCAACGCCGCCGATAAAGCCCAGCCGTTCAAGGGCAAGGGGCACTATTACCCCTGCGGCAAGCGACTGGTTGCGCTTTTCACGCACGGATAATCTGCGTATTTTTTCGCGCCTTGCACAATCGACAAGCGCAAGATATTTTTCGTACCTTTTGTCGTCGTCAAAGCACGAATTTTTTATTGCGAATAATTTCAGCATTTTGTGCACCTTATACGAACAGCCGACGGAAAACCGTCGGCTGCAAGTTGTTATTTTAAAATTTTAAGCCGCTTTCGGAGTAAGAGTGAGCATATAAACGCAAGCAGTCTTATCCTTTTTCAAAGTGTATTTCGTTCCCGCTTTTACCTCGAGAATAAGAGCGAAAACTTCACCTTCCGCTACAGCAGCTTTGGAAACCGCATCACCGCCGTTTTCGCCAACTTTAAGCGCGTCTGCTAAGGATACATATACTTTCAAAGTCATATCCTGCGTAGGAGTAAACTCTATTGACGTTGCGCTCTCAAGCTTTAATACTTTCGAGAATGTAATACCGTTTATAGTTGCAGGCTTTTTATCGGTGGTGTTGCCCGCTTTTACGTCGGCAAGGTTGCCCGAAACTGTAATACCGTATTTCGTTCCTATTCCGTCGTCCTGCATTATATAAGTTACCTGCCCGTTAACGGAAGGAGTTCCGGGCGTCGTTCCGCCCTCTTCATCTCCGCCGTCACCGCCTTCTCCGGTGCCGGTGTTACCGCCCGGGGTGGTGCCGCTTGAAACGACTATACCGCCGATTTTGACAACGCCGGTCTTATAACCTTCTACTTTTGCCTGAAGCTCGGGAATCAACTCGGCATTCGAATCTTGGGTTGCGTCGTCGAATTCATATTTCAAATCGCCGCCGTCGATTCTGCCGGCATACTTTTGAACTTTTTCCTTTGCAACTTCCGCGGAATCGACTTCGTATTCGTACATATCCGCCGCCGTATCGAAGTTATTGTAAGCAGTGCCTCCCGACTTGGTTTTATAAGTTGCGGGTACTTGCTCGTTACGCGACGACGCCTCGTAGCAGTCGATATTATTTGCTTCGGTATCGTTTTGCGTCATCAGTTTTAAATTCGACTTGGCACAGTCGTAAATATTTCCGTACGCCTTAATCATACCGCCGCTCTCTCCCGAGAACGTTCCCTTTGCTCCCGTCGCGTCGGTACCCTGTCCCGAGGACATCATAGGTCTCATATCCGCGGTAGAGCGGAAGTAATTGTTTTCGACAAACGCGCTTGCACCCAGCGTTACGCCTACTCCGTACTTGGCGTTGCCGTCAAAGTAGTTGTTGTAAACGTGAACGGTAGCCGTTCTTATTCTGGGATGACGGCTGTCCGAATGGTCGTACCAGTTGTGGTGATATGTAATTCTGAAATCGCCCGTCTCCTTCATTCCCTGCAAATTGCATTTGCCGCTGTCCCAGAAATGATTGTACGAGTGGGTAACGTAAGTAGTCTTTTTTGTATCGAGCGAACCGTCGCCCTTCTTCTGGTCGCCGCCCCAGTTATGTCCGTAGAAGAAATCGCAGTTATGCACCCAAACGTGATGGCAATCGCCCTCAAAACCGACTCCGTCCTTGGTTCCGCCCATCATATTCATTACGCCGATATTGCGGATTTCGACGTTTGAACAACCGGTAATATGGAAGCCCCAGCCGTTTGCCGTAGCGTCGTTGCCGATACCTTCTATCGTAACGCCCTGGTTAAGCGCCTTTAATTCCAAATCTCCGTCTGCTTTAAGACCGAGTTTGCTGCCGTTACCTATAGTCCCTATAATTCTCACGCAAAGAGGTTTATCGTCGCCGTTTTTAGACTGATATCCCTCGCCGAGAATATTATCGATACCCGTGACCGTTCCTTTTCCGGTCTGAAGCGATATAGTACTGTAATTATCGTTTGTAACGTAAAGGACGATAGCGTCCTGTTTCAGCGTGCCGTCATCGTTATATGCGCCAGAAGAGGTTCCCTTTACGAATGCAAAGCCCGCACGCTCGTGTGCGTTTACCGTTATATTTTTCGCGAATGCGGGATGGTCCGTCGATTCCTCGTCCTCGCCGCTTACGGGAACGACCTTCATATCGTAAGTGCCCGCTTTCAGACCGACCGCGTCCGCACGGTAATAATCTTTATATTGTCTTACCAGAGGCGCGTCAAGCTGCGTATAAGCGGTATCCGCGGCGTCGTGCGCCTTATAATAAACGTTGTACCACTTGGCGTTGTCCGCCGCAGTCCACTCCACGTAAGCCGTTTCCAGCTCGCCTTTGGAATAATTGGTTATAGTGGGTGCACCCTGCACGGGTCCCGAAATTTCGGGCTCGGGAATCGTCGGTGTAGTCGGCGTGGTAGGAGTCGTCGGTGTGGTAGGCGTTGTAGGCGTAGTCGGAGTCGTACCTGTATCGGGATTTTCCGGCGTAGTCGGAGTTGTCGTGCCGGTGTCGGGATTTTCCGGCGTTGTCGGCGTGGTCGTGCTTGTTCCCGGAGTTTCGGGAGTCGTAGTAGACGTGCCGGGCGTTGAAGGCGTGTTAGGTGTCGTCGCCTCCGAGCCGGGATTATCGCCCGACGGTTTGTCGGTCTTTTTGCAGCCAGAGAAAGCAAAAACGCCCATACTCAGGCAAGCCATACATACGGCTACCAGCCGCGCAATCTTCTTTTTGTTCATTATAATTCCCCCTCGCGCAAAAATCCGCGCCCTTATATTATACTGTGGATAGCGGTAAATGTCAACCCGAAATATTGCTCTTACTGCCGCTCGGCCTGCAACGCGTGTAATTTGGAATAATAGCCGCCGCTTTCCAGAAGCTTTGCGTGCGTGCCGCTTTCGACTATCCGCCCGTGTTGCATAACTATTATGTTGTCGGCGTTCTTAATCGTGGACAGCCTGTGCGCGCAGACCAGCATTGTGCCAATATTGCGCATCTTTTCCAGGCTCTCCCGAATGAGCACTTCGGTTTCGGTGTCTATATTCGCCGTAGCCTCGTCGAGTATGAGTATCTGCGGCTTGTGCAGTACGGTGCGCGCGAACGACAAAAGCTGTCTTTGCCCCTGCGAAAGGTTTTCGCCCCGCTCCGTAAGCTCCTGTTCCAGACCGTTCTCCTGCGCCTGAACGAAGCCGTCGGCATTGACGTAGCGGCAGGCCTCCATAACCTCCTCGTCGGTGAAGTCGGGATTGCCCAGGGTCAGGTTGCTCTTTACCGTGCCGCTGAACAGGAATACGTCCTGCAACATCTGCCCTATCGCGCGGCGCAGCGACTTTATCTTTATGTTCTTTACGTCCACGCCGTCGATAAGTACGCGCCCCTTCTGCACCTCGTAGTTGCGCACGATCAGCGAAAGTATTGTGCTCTTGCCCGCGCCCGTCGCGCCGACGAACGCGCAGGTCTGTCCCGCGCCCACCTTAAAGCTGACGTCCTTTAAAATCCAGTCCTCGCCCTCGTAGGCGAACCAAACGTGGTCGAACTCTATCTCGCCCCTGAAGCTGCGCATATCCACCGCATCCGCGCCGTCCGTTATTTCGGGCTTTATATCCAGCAGGCGGAAAAGCTTTTCCTGCGCGGTGAGTGCCTTTTGCAGATTGTTGAGCTGGTCGGCGAGATTCTGCACGGGGTTGAAGAATTTGGAAAGATAGAGATAGAACGCGACTATCATTCCCGAATTGAGACCGAAGCCCACGCCCAGCCAGAACGTAACCGCAACCGACATAACGTATATCAGCGTGATTAAGGGGCGGTATATGCCGAAGGCAATTACCACCTTATACCTCGCCTTGCGCAGGTTTTCGTTTTTGAGAACGAATTCCAGCTCCTTGAATTTCTGGCGGTTGAAGACGTGAATGAGCTTCATTCCCGAAAGGTTTTCGTTGAGGTAGGTATTCAGCTCGGATATATACTGCCTCTCCCTGCGGAAGAGCGCGCCTATAATCTTGCCGAACACGAAGGAAATCAAAGCGACCAGCGCGATAAATGCCAGCATTACCAGAGAGAGCTGCCAGCTGATATACAGCATCATTCCGTACACGCCGACAAGCGTCAATACGTTTTTGATTACCTTGACCAGCACCTCCGAAAACAGGTCGGAAAGCGACGCCGTGTAGGAGGCAACCCTTGTCACCAGCGAGCCGACTGGCATTTTGTCCAGCTGGCTCTGGGACAGGCTCTGTATATGTCCGTACACCTCCATACGCATATTGGCAACCACGCTCTGCCCCGCCTTCTGCAGGAGCATAGATTCGATATACAGCACCACCTGGTTGACCGTGCCTATCGCAAGGTATCCTACGGCAAGCCCTATTATGAAATTGAGGTTGACCGAGTTGGACTTTAAATTGTCGGTTGCCGAGCTTATGAAAACGGGCAGAGCCACATCGAACGCGACGTTTAAAATTATGAGTACGAAAGCCAGTATCAGGCGCGGCAGCTGGGGCTTGAGATAGCCGAAGGTGCGCCTGAACGTTTCCCTAAACGGCATAGGCTGTCCGATTGACAGCAAGTCTTTTTCGTTCGTCATACGCCGCCTCCCGAAACCTCGTCTTCGAGAGCCTGCAACCGCACCATCTTCTGGTAGGTGGGCGAGATTTTCATCAGCTCCTCGGGGGAGGCGAACGCCTCCACACAGCCGTCGTTCAACACCACTATTTTATCCAGGCGCGAAACCGTGCTGACGCGCGAGGCGACTATGATTGTCGTCCTGCCCTGCCTTTCGCGCTTTATTGCCGCAAGAATTTCCTCCTCCGTTTTGACGTCCACCGCAGAAACGCTGTCGTCAAGCACGAGTATGGGCGCGTCCTTTAAGTAGGCGCGCGCAATGGAAACGCGCTGCTTCTGTCCGCCCGAAAGGGTTACGCCGCGCTCTCCGCACACCGTATCGTAACCGTCCTTAAAACCCTGAATATCCCCGTCCAGACAGGCGAACTCCGCCGCCGCTTTTACCTTATCGGCGGGGCAGTCGTCCAGCGCGAAGCCTATATTGTTTGCAAGCGTATCGCTGAACAGAAAATTGTCCTGCGGGGCGTAGGCAACCGCGGCGCGCACACTGTCCGTATCGCACGCGGAAATGTCGTTGCCGTCGATATATACCCCCTCGCCCGCGTCGTAAATTTTCAGAAGCGAATTGACCAGCGTTGTCTTGCCGCTGCCCACCTTGCCCACTACGCCCACCGTCTGACCTGCGGCGATTTCCAGCGTTATATCTCTGAGTGCCGGCGACTTGCAATCGGGGTACGTAAACGAAAAATTCTTGAAGCTTACCGCGCCCTCAACGTTCGTAAGCACGGTGGCGTTTTCAACCTTTTCGGGCTCCTCGGAAGCGAGGAAAGACGACACGCGCTTCAACGAAGCTTTGGCGCGCGAACGCATAGATATTATCTGCCCCAGCGCCATCATAGGCCATATCATAGTTTCGAAATAGCCGAGGAAAGTAATGAGCCCGCCCGCCGACAAATCCACCGTATGCCCTAAGATATTGGCGGGGTTGCCCGTAACGCCCGCGTAGACGAAATAGCCGCCCACGCCCAGCACTATGGCGGTGATAAGCGCGATTATAAAGGCAATAATGCAGTCGAAAAACACGGTGAGGCGCGCGTACGAAAGGTTTGCGTCCCTGTTCTTTTTCACCGTTTTAGCAAAGCCGTGCAGACGGCGTGTGCCGTTCAGAAACGCCTTTATTACCCTTATGCCCGTAAAGCTTTCGCGCGAGTAGTCGTACAGCTTATCGAACTCCTCCTGCCGGCGGCTCCACTTTGCAGACTGGAATTTTTCGACCAGCGCGCCCCACACCGCAATGAGCACGAGGGGGACGAAAACAATGAGCGAAAGCACCCAGTCGAGGCGCACCATTTTTATGATGACCAGTATGGTCAGAAAGCTTGCGTCGAACAGCATTATGGTGCCCCAGCCCAGAAATTCCTCTATGGTTTCGAGGTCGGTGGTGAACCACGCCATAACCGTGCCCACCTTGGTTTTGCCGTAATAGGAAAGGGGCAGGCGTTCGCTCTTTGCAAACATCTGCCGCCTCAGCCCCGCCTCGGTTTTTTGCGACGCGGCAAAAATGGACAGACGCCACGCGACTCTGCCCGCAAACAGGACGACGGCGACGACAATCACGCCGACTATAATTTCAGTCAGCTCCGCTCTGTCAACGCCGCTTCCGCCCAGAAGGTCTACTATCCTGCCCAGATATTCGGGAATGAGCAGCTGGAACCAGTCCACCGCCACCAGCCCGACTATGCCGATAAGATAGAGCCAGATATATTTGAGATAGTACCTGTTTAAATACTTGCCTAGTAACATTAAATAATCTTAATCACACCGTCGGACTTGGGGTCGTCGCGGATAATTTCTCCCACGGCGGGAACGGTGATAGTGCCTTTGTAAGGATTCTTTATGCTGATTACGGGCGTGGTGATCTGCGCCTCCGTTTCCGACTTTTCGAAGGCGAGGTCGCACCCCTCCATTTTGCAGTTTACAAGCTTCAGTCCGCGGCAATAGCAGAAGGGCTGCGTGCCTATAATCGTGCAGTTTATAAGGGTTAAATTTTCGGAATACCACGCGAAATATTCGCCCTTTATCACGCTGTTTCTGACCGTGATATTTTCGCCGTGCCAGAACGCGTCCTTGGTGTCGAAGGTGCAGTTTTCGAAAACGGCGTTCTTTATGTACTGGAAGGAATACTTGCCCTTGAAATCGACTTTTTCAAACTTAATATCCGTCGAGCGCATCATAAAATATTCGCTTACGGCCTTGCAGTTCTTCATAACGATGCCGTTTACCGACCAGCCGAATTCGGGCGAGATTATATCGCAATCTGTAATGGTCGCGTCCGCGCACTCCCTCAGCGCCTTGATGCCGTGCATCTTGGTGCCCGTTATTTCTATGCCGTCCGAATACCACAGCGCAGCGCGGCACAGCTCGGTCATTTCGCTGTCCCTTATTTTCAGTCCGTGCACGTGCCAGAAGGGATAGCGCAGATTGCAGAAGCAATTTTCCGCCTCGATATTTTCGCACTCCTTAACCGCGCTTTCGCCGTCCGCGGGACCGTCGAATGAAACGCCTCTTATTATTAAATCTTTGCTTCCGTAAAGCGCCCTCTCCTCGTCGAGGCGCACGTTTTCGATAATCTTTTTCACCTGTAATTTCCTCTTGCTTTTTATGCCTGACGGTACATTGCCGTCGATAAATACCTGTCGCCGCCGTCGGGGAAAAGCACGACTATTGTTTTGCCGGTATACTCCTCGCGCTTTGCCAGCTGAATAGCCGCCCACGCAGCCGCGCCCGAGGATATGCCTACAAGCACGCCCTCGCTCTTTGCAACCAGCGCGCCAGTTTCCAGCGCGTCCTTGTTTTCCACTTTCACCACTTCGTCGTACACGGCGGTATCCAGATTGTCGGGAACAAACCCCGCGCCTATGCCCTGAATGGCGTGCGCGCCCGCCTTGCCGCCTGACAGCACGGGGGAGCTTGCAGGCTCCACCGCAACCACCTTCAAGGAAGGCTTCTGCTCCTTTAAATATCTGCCCGCGCCGCTCAGCGTGCCGCCCGTGCCCACGCCCGCGACGAACGCGTCAACCTGCCCGTCGGTATCGCGGAAAATCTCCGGTCCCGTCGTGCGGTAGTGAACCTGCGGATTTGCGGGATTGACGAACTGCCCCGCGATAAACGCGCCGGGGGTGCACTCCTTCAACCTCTCGGCTTCGGCAATCGCCCCCTTCATACCCTTGCTTCCGTCGGTAAGCACAAGCTCCGCGCCGTAAGCGGTCATAAGCGTTCTGCGCTCGGCGGACATCGTGTCGGGCATAACTATAATCACCCTGTAACCGCGCGCCGCGGCAACCGAGGCAAGCCCTATGCCCGTGTTGCCCGAGGTCGGCTCTATAATCACCGAACCGCTCTTCAAAACGCCGCGCTCCTCGGCGTCGTCCAGCATAGCCTTTGCTACCCTGTCCTTGACCGAACCCGCGGGATTGAAGCATTCGAGCTTGGCGAGAAGCCTTGCTTTCAGACCGAAAATCTTTTGTATATTTTTGAGTTCCAGAAGCGGAGTATCGCCTATAAGCTGCTCCGCGGCGGTGTAAATTTTTGCCATATTCATAACCTCATATTTTTCAGCGACTGCCTTAAATTATACCATTTACCGCGCATAAGTCAACGGTTTAGCGCCCCGTACGCCATATAATATATCGTCGCGAGTGCGCTTTATGCGCGCGCAAACTATTGACATCGAAATAAAAATTGCTTAAAATGGTTACGGAATATATAACGTACGAGGAAGTTTTTATGGAACTGAGCGAGACGACGAAAAAATGGCAGAAGCTTTCCAAGCGCGTACTTTTGATAGGCGTTGCCGTGGGGCTTGCCGTATGTATAGCAATGTTTATAGTGCTGGGCGTGTACACGAACAGAAAGAGCAAGGAAACGATTAACGGCGTGGGCGAAACCTTTATGGCGGGCATAGGCAGCCAGATGGTTATGCGCTACAATCAGATTATCGAACAGCGCGCGACTATGGTTGAGGCTCTGCACACCACTTACAGCTCCGAAAGCCCGACAGTAAACGAGGATATGATTTTCGCCGCCAAGAACAGAGGCTTCGACTACCTTGCGCTTATGGGCGAGGACGGTCACCTCGAAATGCTGCTCGGCGACAAAGTAGTTCTGGAAGAGCCCGACCCCTTCATAAAATCTCTCAACGAAGACAAGGTAAACAAGTTTGCCATTGCAACCAGCTACGACGGAGATACGGTGCTTGAAAGCGGCATAGTGCTTATCGGCGTGCCCACCACCCCCGAAGGCGACGACTCCCGCGACAAACCCTATATCCTTGCGGACGGCGTAAGCGAAAGCACCGCGCTTGTTGCGGGAATGAAGAATACGATACTCAGCAATATGCTTGCGGAAACCAACACCGACGGAAGCGCCGCCAAGCGCTTCGACACCCACATTATCCGCAGTAACGGCAAGTATGTTTTGCACCCCAACGACCACGACAACGAAACGCACACGCAATACGCCGACTACTTCGAACAAATCCGTAACGGCTTCGGTATGGACGCGGAAGAAGCCGAAAGTCTTATAGACACGCTGAAAACCAGAATGTCCACCGAAAAGGTATTTTCGGCAGTAGTAAACACGTCCACCCCCCGCAGACACATCTACTGCGGCAAGATGGAAAATTCCGAATGGTTCCTCATAACGGTAATGAAATATACCGACCTCGACGCGCAGGTTACGGACTTATCCAAATCGCTGACGGGCGTTACCGTAGGCATATGTGCGGTCATAATAGTCATACTCGTCGCCGTGTTTGCGATATATCTGTTCCTCAACAGGCGCAACCTGCAACAGGTTGAACATTCGAGGGAGCTTGCCGAGGAAGCGAACAGGGCGAAGAGCGACTTCCTTTCCAATATGTCGCACGACATAAGAACGCCTATGAACGCGATAGTCGGAATGACGGCGATTGCCACTGCGAACATAGACGACCAGCAGAAGGTTGCCGACTGCCTCAAAAAGATTACCCTCTCCTCCCGCCACCTTCTGGGACTTATCAACGACGTACTGGATATGTCCAAGATAGAGAGCGGCAAAATGACTTTGAATATGGAGCAGATTTCTTTAAGCGAGGTTATAGAAGGCATATCCACCATCATACAGCCGCAGCTTAAAATCAAGCGCCAGCACTTCGATATATACGTTAAAAATATTCTTGCCGAAAGCGTATACTGCGACAGCGTGCGCCTCAACCAGGTGCTTTTGAATCTGCTTTCCAACGCATACAAATTCACCCCCGAGGAGGGCACGATAGAGCTTTCCGTATATCAGGAAGAATCCCCCCGTGGCAACGATTTTGTCCGCACCCATATCGTCGTACAGGACAACGGCATAGGTATGAGCGAGGAATTCCAGAAGCACATCTTCGAATCGTTCACACGCGAGGACAGCGCGCGCGTAAACAAGACCGAGGGCACTGGACTGGGAATGTCCATAACCAAATACATAGTCGATGCTATGCGCGGCAAAATAGATGTTTTCAGTAAGCTTGGCAAAGGCACGACCTTCCACATAACTCTCGATCTGGAAAAGGCGGAAATTGCCGAAGTCGATATGATACTTCCCAAGTGGAGAATGCTTGTCGTGGACGACGACCAGATGCTGTGCGACACTGCGGTTGCCGCCCTCTCCTCCATCGGCGTGGAAGCGGAATCCACGCTGGACGGCGAATCCGCCGTGAAGATGGCGATGCAGGCACGCGCGGCAAACAAGAGCTACGACATAATACTTATCGACTGGAAGCTGCCCGGCATAGACGGCATAGAAACCGCAAGGCGTATGCACAAGAAGCTGGATAAGGACTTACCCATTATGCTTATATCGGCGTACGACTGGACGGAGATAGAGGACGAAGCGCGCGCGGCGGGCATAAGCGGATTTATTGCAAAGCCGCTGTTCAAGTCCACGCTGTTCTACGGATTAAGACAGTTTACGCAGCCCGGCTCGGACGCGCCCGTAAAGGTTGAAACCAAATCCAAGGAAGTCAACTTGGAAGGCAAGCGCGTACTGGTTGCGGAGGACAACGACCTCAACTGGGAGATTGCCGAACTGCTGCTTTCGGGCGCGGGGCTGATAGTCGAGCACGCCGAAAACGGTCAGGTATGCGTGGATAAACTTCTCGAACACAAGCCCGGCTATTACGACGCGATTTTAATGGACGTCCGTATGCCCGTTATGAACGGTCTGGAAGCGGCTGAGTACATAAGAGGTCTGAGAAAGGGTTACAACAAAGTTCCCATTATTGCAATGACCGCCGACGCGTTTGCCGAGGATATGCAGAAGTGCCTCGATTGCGGTATGAACGCGCACATCGCAAAACCGATAGAGATTGACGTTGTAAAGGCAACGCTTGCAAAGTTTATAGAAGAGTAAATAAAAAAAGCCCCGCGCCGTTCGGCGCGGGGCTTTTTTTATTTGTCGTCGCAGATTTTCTGCAAATTACTTGAAACCAGATCCAGCCCCTTGTAGAAGACTTCTCTGTCCTCATCGCTCAGACCCTCGCTTGCGGCGGCGAGTATGCTGTCCACTCTGCCCGCAATCGCCTTGCTGACTTCCAGTCCCTTTTGCGTAAGCACTACGGGGCTTTTATACTTTTTGAGAGCCGCGCCCTCGCATACAACGTATCCCTCTTTGCTGAGGTAATCGACCGCGCGCGAAACAGCCGCCTTGTCCTCGTCGCAGATGACGGTAAGCTCGCTTGCGGTAAGCGGCTTTTCCGCCCTGTAAAGATAGTACAGGCAGGAAACGTGCGTGCCCTTCAAGCCGAACCTTGACATCTCCTCCACCTTTATCCTGTGGATATAGCGCACTATTCTGTTTACAAGCACCGTGAACGTGCTGAATCTGTCCATAGCCTTTTCCTTATAATATATAATAGTTGATATGTCAACAAGGTTATTGTATGGCATCGGGCGGAATTTGTCAACTGAAAAAGCGCCGCGCGTTTGCAACGCGCGGCGCATTATTTTAATAATCTGTTCTGCCAAGCAGATAATCGCTTGTTACTCCAAAGAAGTCACATAAAACCGCAATAGCGGAAGCTGTCGGTTCAGATTGCCCAAGTTCCCAACGGGCAATAGACGAAGAGCTTAACCCCGTCAATTTTGCAAGACTTTCCTGACTTAACTTTTTATCTTCTCTAAGTTCCCTTATTCTGTTTGCAATAATCATAGTTTGAATTATATTGCCGCCAGCCCAAAAACGGGTTGACAGCCCAATATCGGGCTGATACAATATAAATATGCAAACCAAAACGGAGTTATACTATTATATAATATAATGAAAGTCGCAGTTATAGGTCACCGCCTTGTTGAGGTCAACGATATAGTTAAGCTTGCAATTTTAAGGCAAATTGCGGAGCTTGCGGAAGAGGGCGCGGATAGGTTTTGTTTTACCTTCGGCGGCACGCTTACCGATATTTGTCTGACCGCAATTGCCGAGCTTAAACAGTATTACGATATAAAGCGCGTTTATTACAGGGCAATCTATCCCGACGACAAGGACCCCGTAGTCAACTATATCCTTAACCTTTGGGTGAAAGAGTATTTCGACGAAGTCGTTGGCAAGGTCGGCGTTGACGCGGTGAATAAAAAGGACCGTTTTATGATTGACGACTGCGACGTGCTTTTAACATTGTACGCCCCGAATATAAAAAATAGCGCGACCGCCTGTGCAGTCGCTTACGCAAAGAAAAAGGGCAAAAGAATAATCAACGTTTTAAACTTGGTAAAATAAAAACCGCCGACGGCGCGCTTGCGCCGTCGGCGGTTTTGGTGCGCCCGAATGGATTCGAACCATCGGCACCGAGCGTCGGAGGCTCGTGCTCTATCCAACTGAGCTACGGACGCAAAACCAAAACTATTATAGCCGCGGCGGAAGCAAATTGCAAGCCGCGGCTTTTGCTGTGCTTAATTTATTTCGAATAGGCGGCTACTATGCCAAGAAGAATTGCCACAACCTTGTGCATTGACTGTATCGAAATAAACTCGTTAATTCCGTGCGCGTTTTGTCCGCCCGTGCATATGTTGGGGCAGGGCAAGCCCATAAACGAAAGCGACGAACCGTCCGTGCCGCCCCTTATGGGGAAGATAAGCGGCTTTACGCCCTCCGCCTCCATTGCGCGCTTTGCGTTTTCCACAAGGTGGAAATGCGGCGTTATTACCTCCGCGCAGTTGTAGTACTGGTCGCGCATTTTAATCGTCACTCTGCCGCCGTACTTTTTGTTAAGCTCCTCCGCAACGCCTTCCACGTACTTTTTGCGCTGTTCGAACTTTGCCCTGTCGTGGTCGCGGATTATTCCGTGCAGAGTGCACCTCTCCACTTCGCCGCGTATGTCGGTTATAAAGTAATAGCCCTCTCTGCCCTCGGTGGTTTCGGGGCGTTCGTCCGCGGGCAGTGCGCAGATAAATTCGTTTGCAACGGCAACCGCGTTTATCATTTTGCCCTTGGCTTGTCCCGGGTGGATATTAACGCCCGAAATGTCCAAATCGAAGCACGCGCCGTTAAACGTTTCGTAGGATATTTCGCCCAGCTCCTCGCCGTCCACGGTGTAGGCAAAGTCGCAGCCGAACTTTTTAACGTCGAACAGCTTTGCGCCGTGACCTATCTCCTCGTCGGGGGTAAAGGCTATGCCTATTCTGCCGTGCTTTATTTCGGGGTGCGTTACAAGGTATTCGGCAAGTGCCATAATTTCGGCAACGCCCGCCTTGTCGTCCGCGCCCAGCACGGTTGTGCCGTCCGACGTGATTATATCGCCGTTTACCACGGGTTTCACGCCGCGTCCGCACGGATAACCGACTACGTCCATATGCGCGATAAAGCCTATCGAATACTGCGTTTTGCAGTTCGCGGGGATATATGAATACACGTAGGCGTTTTCCGTCATCTCCGCCTGCAAGCCCAAAGCTTCAAGCTCTTTGCACAGCAGCCTTGCAAGGTCCTTCTGGCACTCGGTCGAAGGCGTGGTGTCGAAGTTGTCCTCGTCGCTCGGCGTATCCACGCGCACGTATCTTAAAAACTTATCTTCAACCCTTTCCATAAAGTCAGCTCCTTACAAAGGCCTCGCTATCCTCGTCGTACTTATAGCCCGCGCGGGCAAGGCGGGAAATAAGCTCCCCCTCCTCCACGCCGTATGCGGCACAGAAGTCCGCAAGCGTGTCGCCGTCGCGCAGCTTGGTGTTGACAAGCGAAAGCAGAATGTTATCGTCCGTAGGTAACAAAGCGTTTATATTTGACATACCACGATTATAGCACTTTGATTTGATTTACGCAACCGCATTTAATTGCAAAAGGCGGCGGGAAGTGTTATAATTTGTCCGATTATGAAAACCGTTGTTGTGGGAATGAGCGGCGGAGTTGACAGCTCCGTGGCGGCTCTGCTTTTGAAAGAGCAGGGCTACAACGTAATAGGGCTTTTTATGCTGAACTGGGAAGAGGACGACGCGAACGGCGCGTGCACTGCCGAGGGCGATTATGCCGACGTGCGCAGGGTGTGCTCGCTTCTGGATATTCCCTATTACAGCGTGAATTTCGCAAAGCAGTATCAAGAGCGCGTGTTCAGGCATTTCCTTGACGAATATGCCGCGGGCAGAACGCCCAACCCCGACGTTTTATGCAACCGCGAAATCAAGTTCGGACCCTTCCGCGAGTACGCGCTTTCTCTGGGTGCGGACTATATTGCCACGGGACATTACTGCGGCATCGACCACAACGCCGACGGCAGGCACTATCTTTTGAAGGCGGCGGACCAGGGCAAGGACCAGACCTATTTTTTAAATCAGGTAACGCAGCCGCAGCTTGAAAAAGTGCTGTTCCCCCTTGCTGACCTGCCCAAGGAAGAGGTGCGCAAAATCGCCGTTGCCAACGGTCTTGCCACCGCCGAAAAGAAGGATTCCACGGGCATATGCTTTATCGGAGAACGCAATTTCCGCAAATTCCTTATGGAATATCTGCCAGCCAAGCCGGGGAAGATTGTCACGCTGGGCGGCGAGGTAGTCGGCGAGCACGTCGGGCTTATGCACTACACGATAGGTCAGCGCAGGGGCGTGAACATCGGCGGAAAGAGCGGCGAGGACGGCAGATGGTTCGTCGTGAAGAAGGACTTGAAAGACAATATTCTGTACGTGTCGCACGGCGACGAAAGCCCGCTGTATTCGCATTCGTGCGAGGTGTCGCATCTCAACTGGATAGGCATTGACGCGCCTTTATCCCCCTTCGAGTGTACCGCCAAATTCCGCTACCGCCAGGGCGAGCAGAAGGTGCGGGTTGTGCCCGAGGGCGACCGCGTGCGCGTGGTGTTTGCCGAAAAGCAGCGCGCCGTAACCGAGGGACAGTATGCGGTGTTTTACGACTCCTCCCGCTGTCTTGGCGGCGGCGTCATCGAAAAAGTGGAATATGGTCCGTATAAAATTTCAACGCCGTAAATTTTGATTACGGCGTTGGGACTGTCGGATAGTGATAAAATATAAATTGAGTTTTCACCGCCCGGCGAAAACTCAAAGGTCAACTCCTCATATCCTTCTATGTACTGACCGTCGTCCTTGTCGCCGCCTCGCGCAACGCCGCACAGCGCGCCGTACTCCGCGCACAGATTTACAATAACCGTCGCGGGCTTGTCCGCATTTATAACCAGGCTGTAAGACTGCCCGTATTCTCCGCTTATATTCTTTATCTCCAACGTTTCGCCGCGAACGTTGACGGCAGCTCCATCCTGCACGTTCAAGTGCACAACCCCGTCGCCCGCGGCTATTTCCGCCCCGCTGTATGCAATGGGCAGGTTCTCATCTTCCTGCCTTTTACTCACGGTTATGCCGAACGCCTGCGTATACCCGCGCGTTACTCTTTCGCCCTCCACTGTGTATGCGAAAGTTACGCGTACAGTCACGAGGTGGTTACTCCCGTCCGCTTCCAGCTCTATGCTGTCCGCCTCCGTACCCAGGTAGACAAGCGCCGTTTTGACCGAGTACGTATATCCAGCGTTCACCGAATATTCCACGTTGAAATCGTCTAGGTTTATCACGACAAAATCTCCGTCGGTCTGTATGTCCAGTCCGCCCTTCGCGGTAATATCCACTCCACCGTTTACTATCTCGGGCACGGGCTTTACCGTGTATTTTATTTCGCTTTCCGCACCGCCGTATTTAACCGTCGCCGTGTGCGTTCCCACCGTCTCGGTATCGGGCGGCAACATCTCCGCTTCGCTTCCCCAAAAGGTAACCGCGTCCCCGTTAGCACGCACCCCTTCGAACTTCCAGGTCGCGCTCATTTTATCGTTTACAGAAGCTACTTGCTCGGTCTTTCCTTCCGTCATCGAGAAGGTCTCCACGCCGTTTTTAACGGTAAATTTTATCTGCGCCGTTAAGCCGTTTTCATCCGCTTTTCCGCCGTCCGCATAGACCGCGCCAACAAGCTTTACAACCGCCGTATACTGCCCGTCGGCAGTCAGCTCCTGCGGCGTCAAAACCTCGTTACTGCCGTAATATACCGTGGTCTGATAGTTTTCGCGCGGCACTTCTTCGCACTTTACGCCGTTTTCGCAAAGATAGACCGCATAACTCAGACTATCGAAATTGACCGCTCTGTATTCCCTGTTCAGCGCATACTCCGCGCTTATTCCCTCTACTGTCAGACCGTCCGTATTTTTGCCAATAATAAACCCCTCGGTTTTCTCATCGGTCGCGCCCTTATTTTCGTCGGGACTTCCTCCGTTACTTTCCGCGGGGTCTTTATTTTCTTCAATTTTTCTTATTCTGCCGCATACGTTGCAGTCCGCGTCGAAGGCGTTGTCGTAAATGTGTTCGCCGTAATCTTTCCTGACTTTATGTCCGCATAACGCGCCGCGCCAGTGCCCCGCGTCGTCCTGCATCCATTCGCTTTCGCTGTACGTGTGCTCGTGCGGCAAAGCAGCTTTCTTATCCGCGCAACCGCTTACGCCAACGCCCGCAATTATTGCGGCGCTCGCAGCTATTAACGCGCCTGTTTTACCTTTTACCGTCAAATTATTCTCCTCTTATATCCGCATTCCCGCCATCGGATATTTTTGATAAACGAAATTTTATAATCGACGGTAATTATTGTCAATGCTTTTTGCCCGCCTTGTCGAAATTTGTCAAAAAAATTTTTTATTGTAGTCAACTTAAACAATTTTTTGCTGTTTTTGTCAAGCGTTTTTTGCTTTCGGAATTATCGCACCGAAATTTTTAAGGCACGGGTTGCTACAAAATTCTTATTGTGATATTATTAAATTATGACAGGTTGGGGGAACTTTGATGGGTATACGTTTAATTAGGGCAAGCGAGAGCGACGCCGAAACGATTTGGACAATGCAGAAGCAAGCGTTTGCGGAGTTATTGCAAAAATACCGGGATTTTGACACCAACCCCGGCAACGAGCCGCTGGAAAAAGTTATAATGCGTTTAAAACAGCCGTTTACGTATTTTTATTTTATTGCACTCGACAGTAAAAATATAGGCGCAATCAGAGTTGTAGATAAAAAAGCGGATAACCTGCCGAAACGCATATCGTCGTTGTTTATATTGCCCGATTACCGAAACAGAGGTTATGCGCAGGAGGCTATTTCGCTGGCAGAAAAAATTCACGGCGCATACTGCTGGGAATTGGATACCATTCTACAGGAGGCGTCCAACTGCCGTTTATATGAAAAAGCGGGCTATCGCCGAACGGACAAAATTGTTCAAGTCAATCCTTTAATGTCATTAGTTTTTTACAAAAAATAAGGTCAATATTTAAATAGAAATAGTTTAACTTTTTCTATTGCCATCATTTCTCGTATGAAGTTCTCATATTTCGCATTATAAATGAGTTAAGACCACTTCCACTTCTTGCTAAAGTTTTAGCAGTCTCAACATTTAAACTTCCCGCAGACTTATACGAATAAGTATAAATTTTACTTGTTCCATAAAATTTAACACTTATATATGTTGGCCTGATTTCAAAAGCTTCAACATAGGAATTGCCACCCAAGTTCAGATATTTTTGCATTGATATTTCTCCTTTTAAACTTATTATTTTAGAACACCTTAACCATATTTGTGAACTTTAATTGCTACGTTTAATTGTTTTTATTATTTCTAAAATTTCCTCATCTGCAGGGCAGAACTCATAGTTCGAAATCTCCGCAGAAGTAATCCATTTCATATCGTTATGCTCTAAGAGTTGCGGTTGCCCATTTGATATTGTGCAGTTAAATAAAGTTAAGTGAACAGTTATATCGGGATATTCGTGCGTAACTTCAGTAAAAACTTCGCGCGGCTCGACTGTAATTGCAAGCTCTTCTTGGCACTCACGTTTAAGCGCTTGAGCCTTTGTTTCGCTCAACTCCACCTTACCGCCGACGAATTCCCATAACAGCCCGCTTGCTTTGTTTGCCGGTCTTTGACAAATTAAAAACTTGTCCTCATCCCATATCAACGCTGCAACTACTTCTACAAACGGCTTATCTCCTTCCATACACCATTACCTTTATAAGACTATAATTTTGACTTCTTTGTGACATCATTCGACAAATTTATTTTCCAACAAATCTTCCATTGTGCAACCGAAAGCTTTTCCAAACGAAAGAGAGAATCGGGCTGCGCTTAATCTATCCCTTTCTGCCAGTGTTCATACGTATGAATGGAATGCCGGCTCACATCGGACAGCGCGGAAAGCCGTTTTCACTGCTTCCCACGCCAAAATTATCTTATGCTTTTTTTTATTTATTTTTAAGGTTGCCCAACGCTTCGACATTGTTTGAGATAACCATACCGACAGTTTTACAGTTATCTATCTCCGAGCAGTTTCCGCAGGTCTCATAAGCCTTTCCGAGTGCGCATTGCCTTATCGGACACAGGCTATCGCAAAAAGGCGTTTTTAATCCGTCCGCACGGCAACCCTCGCAATTTATCATTTCGGCGGTAATTTCAACGCCGTTCATTTCACTCCAAAGCTTTGCAACCTTTTCCCTCAGCGCATTGTCGTTGTTGAGCGTAGCCGCCCGCGCGTCGCACTTCTCGCAATCGAGCCCACAATATGCAATAAGTTTTTTCATTGGTAATCTCCCTTTATTTCAAGCTGTCGCTGAACGCTTTCAAGTCCGCCTTTGTCTCTTCGGAAAGGCAGTTGAATTCCACGTTCTGAATTGCGCCTTCCAGCGTGTACAGATGCACCAAGCACACCTGCGGATATTTGGTTTTCAGTCTGAAAAACGCCTCTTTCGAGCCGACCTCGATAAACTTTTCCACGCAATCTATCTCAACGCTTTTCAGCTTGCTTGCCATCTCCTTGCCGATATTCATCATTATAGTTAAATCTGTCATATTCATTTCCTCGTTACATAGGTTTCAGATTTTTGTTAAGCCTGTCCACTATCCAAGCAAGCCGTTTTTGCTTGCCCGCGTCCGTTTTTGCGTCGAAGTATGCACGGGCATAGGTTTTCTTTACCGACGGCGGCATAGCCTGAAAATTGGTGTTAGCGGGCTCATATTCTTGAAGCAATCCGGAAAGAACGGCAATTGCTTCCTCGCCGAGAGACATTAAATCGGGCGCGTCCCACTGACCGTTCTTCTTGGCTTCCTTGATTTTCTCTCTGCCAAAGTCGGTCATAAGTCCGCGCTCTTCGAGGCTTTTGATCAATGCTTTATTTTTATCCGACCACTTGCTTTTCGACCTGCGCTCGGCAAAGTATTTTTTGTAAGTTTTGTCGTCAATACTTTGCATCTGTCCGTCAATCCAGCCGAAGCACAGAGCTTCTTCAAGCGCCTCTTCTGCCTTTATAGTTTTCGGACCGCCGCTCTTTCCGAACAACAGCCAAACGCCATCGCTTGACTTACAGTTTTCGCAAAGCCACTTTCTGAATTCTTCCCTGTCGGCAAACGTCAAAATTTCGTTCATACTTTCCTCTTTTCAAACTTTTCCTTTGCGTAGGCGTGAGCTTCCGCAATCAACGGTTTTAACTTTTCAAACGTTTCGGCGGAAGGGCTAAGACAGCACAGCCAACTCATCCAACCATAAACGGGATGCGGCATAATTTTGTCCGTTTCGGTAAAGTCAAAATCCATATCCACGATACCGCCTTTGGGTGGACGGGCGGGAATATGCCCGAATAAGTTCAAAAAAGTTTGCTTGCGCACGCCGAGATTAACGCGGTATATCCCCTCTCTGTTCAGGTTTGACGAGCTGTCGTTTTCACCGTCCTTTTCCTTGACGGTAAGAATATAAACTCCGCGTTTCAGCTTGTTTTCGGGGTTGTAGAAAATTCCTCTCTCTCCCCAACTGTTCACTAACACAACGCCTTCCAGATTTTCAAGGCAGTAATTTATAATTTCATCGGCAGTCATTGTTTCCCTCGCCGTTCAAGTATTTTTCTATTTTGCTCTGCTCGTAAACTTG
>JAIEFR010000013.1 GCA_029066845.1 Clostridia bacterium
TTACTTTTTATCGAGCGCTTCGAGTTCGGCATACAACTCGCGCACTCTTTCGCGCGCTTTGTCTATAAGCTCGGAAAATACGTTAAAGTACTGTTCGTCTTCCTTGGACGGCTTTTTGCCCGCAAGCATCGCTCTTATCAGCGCGTTTTGCGAACGTTCGCGCTTTTGCTCGTACGCATGTATCTCGCGCTCTACGTCGTCTATCTCTTTTTTGAGTTGACTCTTTTTAGACATATTCCTATACCCCTTTTTATGCCTTATCGTCATCGCTTGTTGCGGCGGCTTCTTTGTCCACTTCTTCTATCTTGAACGCTTTTACCGTTCCCGACACAACGCGCTTTACAAGCCCGCGTTGCATAAGCGACACGTCGCCCTCGTACGGCACGTAATAATCCTGCGCTACATATTCCGGATTCTTGTATATCTTAAGCTCCTTCATTATGTCCGCTATCATCTCTTTAGCGTACTTGCACCTGCGTTCCTTGCGTATGCGGTACATTGTGGGCGTGTCAGCCATACTCGCCATATTGGACATATCGCGCACAGAATACTTTGTTCCCTCATAGCTTGCGGGCTCTACCGCAAACAGTATGCTCAACGTCTTGCCGCGTACCATGAACTTGGCAACAGTCAACCGCCCTATACGGAACGTTTCGCGCTTCCAGCTCATTCTTACCTTTACCCTGTTGTAGGAAAGCAATTCGTTCTTTAACTGCGAATACCATTCCTTAGACTTGTCGTTGAGCTGAGCAAGCTTTGCCATAAGACTGCGGTTGTAGCTTACGCGTTCCTGACCTTCGGTGACAATAAGCGGCGCGTCTTCATCGTCGTCCTCTTCCTCCTCGGGTTCGGGCGTAGGTATCGGTGCGGGTGCCGGCGCGGGCTGTGGCGCTGCGCTTTCCGTCGACGCGACCACAGGCTGTGTTTCCGTAACGGCAGGAGCGGGCGCGGGCGCGGTCTCCTCTTCCGGTTCATCCTCCGCTTGTGCGTCTTGCATTGCGTTGGGCGCCATTACGACCTTTATTACAGGTCTGCGTTTCCTCAGCGCCACGATAAACACAACGCCGAGTACCGCAAGCAATACGATGAATACTACCAGTACTATTATTAACGTAAGTAGTAAAGATTTGTTGTCCATGATTAGTTCTCCCTATATCTTTTGATTGCAAAGTATATTACTACGCCTGCTAACAAACACGCGAATACACCTAATACGATTGCAGCTATGATAAGCTGAGTATCGAACGCGGGCTCGATGGTGAAGCGGTATTCCGCATGCAACGGCTCGTAGCCTTCCACAATTAAGTCCGCATACATTATGTACGAACCCTCGGTCGTAGGCTTACCCTTCAAAATCTTATTGGGTTCTTTTACGCTCGCGTACGTGTACACTATTTGATCGGTACCTACTGTTGCCGCGCCTGTCGGCAAGTTACCCTTGTTCTCCTCCGACCAGTCCTTTATGTTGGGCGCAGCCGTCCAGCCGTTGGGCGAAAGCTTTACACTAAAGTCTACCGACATCGACACACTGTTGCTGTACAGTGCCGTAATCGTTGCAGTAACGGTGTACTCGCCCGCCTCGGTGGGCATTTCCGTGCTGCTGACGCCTGTTTCCTTGTTGGTATACATATACGTGATTTCCGCGTCGTCAAGCGACGGCTTTGAGGTGGGATTTGCCCAATCTTGTCTTTCGCCCAAGTACAGCAACGTCGCAATGCGCAGCTCTTGCTCGAACGACAGCGGACGGGGATCGATAATTACGCGGATTTCGTACTCCGCCAAAGCGTCGGACTTACCTTCCTCATCGGGTATACCCTTAGACGACGCAACCAAAATATAATCGCCGTACTCGACGGGAATGTATATATCCGCTTCGTACTTGTTGCCTTTTTTCAATACCACGTCGGTAAGCTTTTCGTCGACCTTTTGTCCGCGCGTTCCGTCCGCATTGCGAACGTAGAACACAAAGTTGGGTAAGCCGCGAACGGGCTTGCCTGACGGCGAATTGAACAGTCCGTCAATATTGGCTACCCAGCCGTCGATGGTGGGAAGCTCTTCCCAGTAGTTGGCTTGGCCCGCGCCCTTTACGTCTATACGGAACGTGTGACTTCTCGTCAAAGTCTCGTTGTAATGTCCTATTTCCGCTTTTACCGAGGCAGTCAATACGTAATCGCCCCTAGGCGCCACATTCAAATCGTTAAGCTCGACAAACAGTTCAAGCTGTCCGTCGTCGTTTTCCCTGTACTCGCCTTTAAAGTATACAACGCCGTCCGCTTCGCCCGTTACGGTTAATACGGGCGCGCCGTATGTAGCTACCGCGCTCGGCAATTCACCGTTCCAGTGATTGACTTCCCAATTCTTTATAGTCAACGACTCAATATTATTGGTTGCACCCGTAACGGCAAACCTATTGTCAGCCGTAAAGCCGTTGTAGTTGGTCGTTTCACCTACGTGTATTCTTACAGTATAGTACGTAAGGTTATTGTCCTTGCTCGTGCCGCCCGTAAGATTGCGCAACGCCGCCTCGACCTTGCTGTCTCTTTCCACAAGCCCATTGGCCGTAAGCGTAAACTCCGAAAGATCGGACAACGCTTTAAAACTATCTCCCGTACCCATACCTATAGAGAACTTGACAGCCGCATTTTCAAGCTCGGTTATTTCCGGCGTGCCGGTAATAACGTGGGTCTCTCGGTCGTAAGCACCCCACGTCCAGCCGATTACGTTGAGATTAGCCACAGTGCGGTTTGTGGCTTTTTCTATGGTAACGTTAAGAACAGCGCTTATGCCGTCGTAGTTGATAGTATCGTCTACGATGAACTTGATTACATACTCGCCCGC
>JAIEFR010000014.1 GCA_029066845.1 Clostridia bacterium
GTAGAGATTATACCACAACTTTTATGACTTTACAATACTTTTCGTCAAAATTTTTTAAAATAGTGCTAAATTTTACATAAAACACAAGATGTTGTGGGTGGAAAAGAAAAAAAGCCCCCGCGCAAACTGCGCGGGGGCTTATATTTACTTATTTTATTAAAGTTTTTCCAAAAGACGGAAGTCAACGCCCTTGTCGCTTATCTTTATGATTTCGACCTTGACGGTGTCGCCGATGTTTACGACGTCCTCCACCTTTTCAACCCTCTTGTTGGAGAGCTTGGAAATGTGAATCATACCGTCCTTGCCGGGCGCGAACTCTACAAACGCGCCGATGGGGATAACCCTTACAACCGTGCCGACGAACATATCGCCTACTTCGGGGTCGTGTGCTATCGAAAGAATTATCGCCTTTGCTCTTTCCGCATTCTCGATGGGACCGACTGCGGAGATATAGCCTCTGCCGCTGTCGTCGTCGTTGAACTCGATTTCCGTGCCGGTTTCTTCCATAATCTTCTTGATTACGCAGCCCTGCTTGCCGATGACATCGCCGATTTTGTCGGGATTGATTTCGAAGCTGATAATCTTGGGTGCATATACGGAGAGCTGAGGCGCAACCTCGGGAACACATTCCAGCATCTTGGCAAGTATAAGCTGTCTGCCCTCGTTAGCCTGGTTGATTGCGGTGTGCATAATCTCTTCGGAAATGCCCTTGATTTTGATGTCCATCTGGATAGCGGTTATGCCGTTGACGGTACCCGCCACCTTAAAGTCCATATCGCCGAGGAAGTCTTCCAGACCCTGAATATCCGTCATTACGCGGAATTCGCCCGTTTCCTGGTTTTTGATAAGTCCCATTGCAACGCCCGCAACGGGTGCCTTGATGGGAACGCCCGCGTTCATAAGCGCCATTGTGGAGCCGCAGACCGAAGCCATCGACGACGAGCCGTTGGAAGACATTATGTCGTTGACCACTCTAATTGCGTAGGGGAACTCCTCCTCCGAAGGAAGAACGGGAATGAGTGCGCGCTCCGCAAGTGCGCCGTGTCCGATTTCACGTCTGCCGGGAGAACGCAACGCCTTTGCTTCGCCCGTGCAGTAGCCGGGGAAATTATAGTGGTGCATATACCTCTTGTAGGTTTCTTCGTCCAGTCCTTCAAGCTTCTGTACCTCGCTCATCATTCCGAGGGTGCAGGTCGTGAGGGTCTGGGTCTGTCCTCTGGTGAACACAGCCGAGCCGTGTGCACGGGGCAGAACTCCCTTTTCGCACCAGATGGGACGAACGTCCTTTAAGCCTCTGCCGTCGGGACGGATACCCTTGTCGAATATCTTTGCGCGTACCTTTTCCTTAGTTAAATAATAGAGGCTGTCCTTGATTTCGCGCTTGTTTTCGGGATAGATTTCCGCAAAGTGTTCAAGCGTTTCGGTTTCAACCTGCGCCTGACGAGCTTCTCTTTCCTGTCTGTCGAAGGTTTCGATTGCCCAGTCGATTTTTGCCGCGGCGTATGCGCGGACTTCTTTGTCCAGCTCCTCGGGGATATGATAGAGCTCGATTTCCAGCTTCTGCTTGCCGACTGCGGGAACAATTACGTCCTCGATATAGCCGCAGATTTTTCTGATTTCTTCGTGACCGTACATAATCGCGCCGACCATCTGCTCGTTGGTGACTTCGTTTGCGCCTGCCTCAATCATCAAAATCGCGTCCTTGGTGCCCGCAAGGTTGAGGTGTATCGCGCTCTTTTCGCGCTGAGCAAGGTCGGGGTTGATGACGTATTTGCCGTCCACCATTCCAACGACTACCGAACCCGTGGGACCTGCCCAGGGAATATCGGAAATTGCGATTGCGATAGACGAACCTATCATTGCAAGGGGCTCGGGCTGAACGTCGGGCTCAACCGAGAGCGCCTGAGCGATTACTACTACGTCGTTGAAAAGTCCCTTGGGGAACAGAGGGCGCAGAGGTCTGTCGATAAGTCTTGCGGTTAAAATCGCCTTGTCGCTTGCCCTGCCCTCGCGCTTTTTAAAGCCGCCGGGAATCTTACCGACAGAGTACATTTTTTCTTCGTAGTCTACCTGCAGGGGGAAGAAATCCATACCATCCCTGGGGGTTGCCGACATACATACGGATACCATAACCGCCGTTTCGCCGCAACGGACTACGCACGCGCCGTTGGTCTGCTCGGCATATTTACCCGTTTCGACTATTACTTCCCTGCCGCCGACGGTAAGGGAAAACTGTTTGTAAGTTGATACGTTTGCCATTTTTCTCTACTCCTTTTTCTTCTTTATCCTTTTGCGAACGCCGTCCGCAAATATATGGAAAAGAGCGCGCAAAAGTAATCTGCCCGCTCTCTTGTCATTTTTACTTTCTGAGTCCCAAAGCCGCAACGATGGCACGGTATCTTTCGATGTCCTTGGATTTGAGATAGTCCAAAAGACCACGACGACGACCTACCATTTTAAGAAGACCGCGTCTCGAATGGTTGTCGTGAATGTGCTCCTTCAAATGCTCGTTAAGGTGATTGATTCTCTCGGTTAAAAGCGCAATCTGCACTTCGGGGGAACCCGTATCGCCTTCCTTGGTTGCGTACTTTGCAATAACTTCCTGCTTGTCCATTTTAATTTATCCTCCATATGGAACTTTATTTGCGGTATACAAAGCCGGGCGTAGAGTATTCGCACCGCCTTGTAGCCGTAACAGATATAATTTTACCATATGAGTTTTTAAATAGCAACCGTTTTGCGGGAAGTTTTTAAGGTTATTTTATTGAAACAGCTTGTTCCTTTCCTCTATTATTTTATCCACCTTGTCGATGTAGGTCTTTATGTCCTTGGGGGAGGCGCAGCGTTCTATGCGCTCGTCGGCGGCGAAAACGCGCTTGGATATGGCGTTTGCACCCACAGCGACGTTGTCGGCAATTTCCTCCATTACGTCGATATTGTATACGCACTCCTTACCGGGAAGCGCCCAACCGCAGTTTTCGTGACCGCCCGCCTGATACTTTTGCCTGTACATATAGTAGGGCGCATACCCCGCCTCCGTCAGCATTTGCCGCGACAGCGTCAGCATTGCGCCGATGTCCGCTATGTGCAGGCGGTTGCAGTTTTCCTTTAAGCGCGCACCCGACTTCAACGAAAGCGTGTGCACGGTTACGTTTGTGGGCTTAAGCGCAATTGCGCGCGCAAGAGAATTTTCGAAGTCGGCAAGCGTTTCGCCCGACAGCCCCGCTATCAGGTCGAGGTTTATATCAAAGTTGTATTTTGCCGCCATATCGAACGCCGCGTACACGTCCGCGCAGGTGTGCTTTCTGCCGATGGCGACCAGCGTTTTGTCGCTGAACGACTGCGGATTTATGCAGATTCTAGTTGCGCCGAAATCCTTTGTGAGTGCAAGCTTTTCTTCGGTGAAGGTGTCGGGTCTGCCCGCCTCCACGGTGTATTCGCAGTTTTTCAGGTTCAACGCTTTAATTGCGGCGTATACCCTTTCCAGCTGCCTTGCCTCTATGGCGAAAGGCGTACCGCCGCCTATGTAGATACTCTTTATATCCGTGAGCAGGGGTTTGACGCTTGCAAGCTCCTTTTCAAGGCAGGAAATATAGTCGTCAACGTAGGCGCGCGTGGCTGAAATGGGCGCGGTTATGAACGAGCAGTATTCGCACTTCGTGGGGCAGAACGGCAGACTTACGAACAAATCCTGTCCGCCATTGTGCGCGTAGAACGGCTTTTGCACCTCTAAAATTTTTGCAACGTGCCGCGTATTTTCCTCGGTTACGCAGCACTGCGCGAACAGCTTTTCAAAGTCCCTGCCCGCGGCAATTTCGGTATACGCAAGCTTGGTGGGGCGTATGCCCGTGAGCGCGCCGTAGGGAAAGTTTACGCCCTTGCATTTGGAAAGCACTCTGTAGAACGCGAGTTTGGCAAACCGCTTTGCGTAGCGTTTGAATTCTATTTCGCCCTCCGTTTCGCACTTTTCGGTGAAGTCGTAAAACTCGCCGCCGTACTCTATGCAGTTGTAATATTCGTTTGCGCCGTATGAAAAATAGTGTGTGAATTCCTCCTCTTCGGCATCGAAAAGGCGGACGACGTCCATTATTTCGGCACGCAAATATTCCGTGTTGGTGTTAAGCATTGAGTTTTTTAGCCTCTTACGAAGGGGTTGAATTTGCGCTCGTAGTCCAGCGTGGTCGGCTCGCCGTGACCGCAGTATACTTTGTAGTCGCCCTGCAGCGCGTAAAGCTTTTTGACCGACAGGGTGAGCGCGTGTGCGTTGCCCGTGGGGAAATCGCTCCTGCCCACGCTGCCCTGAAAGAGCGTATCGCCCGTAAAAAGGCAGTCGCCAATCAGATAGCAAACGCCGCCCGAGGTGTGCCCCGCGGTTGAAATGACTTTGATTTTAAGACCGCAAATCTCTATTTCTTCTCCGTCCGCAAAGGTTCCGTCAATAGAAAATTGAGGTATTTCCACGCCGAATATATCGCGGTTTTCGTTTGATAAAATGCGCTCTTCCTCGCCATTGCCGCAGTAGATTTTCGCGCCCGCATTTTGCGCAGCGGCGCAACCGCCGATATGGTCGTAGTGCCCGTGGGTGAGCAGCACGGCGCGCGGCATTAAACCGCGCTTTTTGCACTCGTCAAGCACGCGTTCCTGCGCGCAGTCTATCAGTATGCAGTTGGAATTATCCGCCGTAACAATATGGGAATTGCTTGCAAAGCCTTGGGGATATATAGTGATTACTTGCATCAGTTGGTCGTCCTGAATACGTCGATAATGTGCTTATCGCGCTTTAAATGTTTAATCAAAAGGTCAAGATCGGAAAGCTTGTTGAGCTTGACGGAAATAGAAAATACCGCCTTGCCGTCCTTGCCGACGCGCCCGTTTATCTGCGTCATATACAGCTGCATAGAGGAAATTTCGGACGTTATGAATGCAGTCAAGCCTGCATCGTCGTCTGCGATAATCTTTATGCCTGCAAGAAAGCCCTGCTCCGCGTCGCCAGTCCACTGTGCGGGTTGAATTCTGTCTGCGTCGTAGTCCTTCAGATTGGGGCAGTCCTTGCGGTGTACTATTACGCCGCGGCCGCGGGAAACGAAGCCGACTATTGCGTCGCCCGGCACGGGGTTACAGCAGTGCGCAAACCTGACCAGAAGCCCTTCCATACCCTTTACGGAAACACTGCCCGCGGGGGTGTGACGGAGCTTTTCCGCCTCCACCTTGGGAAGCTGCAGGGGCTGTTCGCGGCGGTAAAAATCAATGAGCTTATAGATTATGTGGTTGACTCCGACCGCGCCGTAACCTACCGAAGCCATCATTTCGTCCACCGAGGCGAACACCAGTTTTTCGGAAAGCTTTGCAAAGCTTTCGTCGGTTAAAAGGTCGGCAAGCGAATAGCCGCGCCGCTTTGCCTCGGCTTCGAGCATTGACTTGCCCGTCTTGACGTTCTCCTCCTTCATTGCGTGCTTGAAGAACTGCCTTATCTTTGCCTTGGCGGAACCCGATTTTACGAATTTGAGCCAGTCCCAAGAGGGACCCTTTGAGTTGGGCGAGGTGAGCACTTCCACCACGTCGCCCGTTTTGAGGGTGCCGTTTAAGGGCACTATCTTGCCGTTGACCTTTGCGCCCACGCACTTGTTGCCAACCTCCGAGTGAATTGCGTATGCAAAGTCCACAGGGGTTGCTTCCAGGGGCAGGGAAATCACTTTGCCCTGCGGCGTGAATACTAAAAGCTCGGATGCGTACAAGTCGTTTTTGAGGGAGTCTACAAATTCCTTTGAAGTTTCTAAACTGCCCTGCCAGTCCATAACGTCGCGTATCCAGCTCAAACGCTGGTCGAAGCTGGTTTCTGCACCCGTGCGCTGTTCCTTGTATTTCCAGTGCGCGGCAATGCCGTACTCCGCCATTTTGTGCATATCCGCGGTGCGTATCTGAATTTCGAAATACTGTCCGAAATCGGTGACGACCGTGGTGTGCAGCGACTGGTACATATTGCGCTTGGGCGTGGCGATATAGTCCTTAATTCTGCCGGGAACGGGCTTCCACTGCTTGTGGATTATACCCAGAACTTCGTAGCACTCCTCTATTTTGCCGACGATTACGCGCACGGCAGTCAAGTCGTAAATCTGGTCGAGCGCCAGCCCCTTGTTGTTCATTTTGCGGTATATCGAATAGAAGTGCTTGGGTCTGCCGACGACGTCGCCTTCTATGCCGTTTTCGTCCAGCATCTTTTTGAGTTGAGCCACAACAGTATCGACAAACTTCTGCCTTTCGTCGCGCTTCTGGTTGATGTTGGTTACAAGGTATTCATAGGCTTCGGGTTCGAGATATTTAAGGCACAGATCTTCCAGCTCGCACTTGACCTGCGAAATACCAAGCCTGTCCGCAAGGGGTGTGAATATGCCCAAGGTTTCCTTGGCGATACGCTGCTGCCGCTCGTTGGAAAGGAAATTCAGGGAACGCATATTGTGCAGACGGTCGGCAAGCTTTATGATTATTACGCGCACGTCCTTTGCCATTGCAACGAAGATTTTGCGGAAGTTTTCGGCGTCCTCTTCCTCGTGTGAATGGAATTTTATCTGGTCAAGCTTGGTTACGCCCTCGACCAAAATATATATTTCGTTGCCGAATTCGCGCTTTACGTCGTCCGCCGTTGCCGCGGTATCCTCTATGACGTCGTGCAGAAACGCCGCCGCAACCGTGGGCGTATCCAGTCCGAGGTCAATAAGAATTTCCGCAACCGCGCAGGGGTGCGTGAAGTAGGGCTCGCCAGAAGCCCTCTTCTGATTTTCGTGCATCTTTTCGGCGTAACGGTAAGCTTTGATTAAAAGCTGTCTGTCCGCCTCACTGTAATTTTCGTTAATTTTATCGATAACCGTTTTCATATTCCGTCACTTTAAACTTTCTATAAAATTGTACAGCGTTGAATTGGTCAGTTGCGTCTTTCCGCCGCGGATAACCGTGAGCTTGCCGCCCTTGTGGTTTATAAGCCCCAGTTCTTCGAAAACTTTAAGAGAAAACATATTGAATACGGCGTCAGATCCGACGTCGATAGACTGCGCTATTTCTTCCAGACTGTCGCCTGAAATATTAAAGAAATTTGCGCTGACGTACCTGAACACCGAAACGAGAGCTTCGCGGTCGGTAGTGAGAGAACGCAGAGCCGTAACGCCGTCGTCCTCCGTGCACACGCATACCGTTTTGCCTGCAAGCGATGGCAGATTTATGCGCACGGGGTCGTCGAGAAATACCACTTTTTCATACCCCGACAAATCGCACCCCGACGAGGGCGAAAGCAAAATAACGCTTGCCAGATTGCCCGCCGAGAGCGCAAACAGATTGACTTCTTTATTCGCGCAGTCGTACTTTTGCAGCGTATCTGGATTATAGGCAACGAAAAGCGTGCCGTACTCGCCGCAATTATCAAGCTCCTGCTGAGCCTGCGCGTGCGAGATATTCACCCTTTCGCAGTCGGTCTTCTCGCCCGCAGCTAACAGAACGGTGTTGAGCTCTACGCTCTCCCTGTCCGAAAGGCTGCTTGCGGGGCTGTAAACGACGTCGCGCAAGTATCCGCTTATCTGCTCCCTGCCCTTAAAATAGGTTATGGCGTAATCGAAAACGAAACGCTTGGGAACTCCGCTACGGATTATTTTGGAGTATTTCACTCCCGAAAAGAATATCAAATCCAGTCCGCCGCACTTTACCGAAAGGTGTTGCGAGCCTTCCTTTAACGCGCGTGCCCGACAGCTCTTTGCCTCGACGACGAACTGCGGTCTGCGGTTGCCGACGCCGAAAGGCTCCAGCATATTCAGCTCTTTTATAAACTTTTGTGAAACGGGCGCATTGAAAACGCCGTTGACGTAGTGCGCGGGCGTAAACGCTTCGGGCGGATAGTTTTCGTGCAGATACTTGTCGAGCGCCTGTTCCAGCTCGTCAAGATTGCCTTCGGCAACGTTGACTCCCGCCGCCTGCGAGTGACCGCCGAACTCTTCAATAAAGCCGTCGCAGGCGCGCAAAGCTTCGTAGATATTCACGCCGTCGATACTGCGCGCACTGCCCTTGTAGCCTTCTCCGTTCTTGACGAACAGCAACGCGGGGCGGCAGTATTCTTCGGCAAGGCGGGCGGCGACTATGCCGACAAAGCCCGCGTTCCAGTCCTCGCCGCAAAGCACGATTATCCTGCCGTTTGCGCCCTTTTCCTTGAGCATCTGCTTGGCGGATAAATACAATTCGTCGCAATACTTCTGCCGTTCGAGGTTGTAAGCCGTAAGCTTGACCGAATAGTCGTAAATTTCCCTATCGTCGTCGGACAAAAACAGTGTGAGCGCGGAGCCCGCGTCGCCCATTCTGCCCGCGGCGTTTATTTTGGGCGCGACGGAAAATGCAAGCGACTGCGACGTGGCGCGCTCCTCCTTCTTTAAAAAATTGGAGTAGTTGGCGCGCGGTCTGGAATTTATCAGATTAAGTCCTTCGGCAACGATGTCACGGTTTTCGCCCGTGAGAGGCACGCTGTCGGCTACCGTTGCAATTGCAGCAAAGTCGAGATATTGGTACGCGCTTTTACCGTTGAGCGCACACCCGACCTTGAAGGCGACGCCCGCGCCGCAGAGATTGTCATAAGGATAATCGTCGCTGATTTTGGGGTTTATGCAAATGCAGTCGGGCAGGACGGACGGCAGTTCGTGGTGGTCGGTGACTATCACCTCCGCACCCTGCTCCTTTATATATTCGACTTCCTGCGCGTTGGATATACCGCAGTCAACCGTAATGAACAGCTGCGGAAAATATTCTTCGAATATTTCGTCGATCGACTGGACGTTCAGCCCGTAGCCGTTGCGGCGTTCGGGCACGAATACGCAGGCGTTTACTCCGAAATCGGCAAGCGCGCGGCACATTATAGTTGAAGCGCACACGCCGTCCGCGTCGTAGTCGCCGTATACGACAACAGACCATTCCTCCTGACGGGCGCGGGTGATAAGGTCTACCGCCTCCTTCATACCGCTCATTAAAAAGGGACTTAAAAACCTGTGCTTGCCCGGGTGAATGAACGCCTCGATTTTATCCGCCGTGTCTATGCCTCTGCCGTAGAGTATGCGCACGGTTTCCTCGCACAGCCCCGTGGTTTGGGAGAGCGCGGCAATATCGCCGTTCTGTTGCGCCGTAAACTCGGCTTCGGCAATAATCTTTTTCATTTGCACCCTCCTTATAAATTACCTTTTAAAAACCAAAAAGGCGGGAATACTCCCGCCCTCTCAAATACTAATTATGCTTTTTCCTTTGCAGGCTTAGCCGCCTTGACGTTGGACTTAGTTGACTTTTTTGCTTTTTCACACACGCCGTCGATTGCTCCGTGCACCGCGGGAGTGAAGAACAATGCGCCGTAGAAACAAGCAATCAGCCCGAGAAGCGCAAGCGCATAGGGAGCAAGCGCGCCTATCCACATCTGCGATATAGCCGCAAATACGCCGAACACGACAACCGCAACCGCAAGCGCGCAGATTGCGACAAAGCTGATTATGCGCACTTCGCACGCGGAAGTATCCACCACTTCTACGCGCTCCGTTCTGGCATAGAGCTCGTTTGCGAAATTCTTTCTGGTTCTGTCAAACAGAACGCAGGACATTATCATTGTTAAAAGCACTACCGCCGCGCCTAACGCGATGAACTGCGCGCCGACGGGTATGCGCGTGACTGCCGCAAGCGCAACGAATACGCCGAGGTTGTGCACGCAAGCAAGTAGCGCGGAGCAAGCAGCGCGGAGCTTATAGCGGAACACGAAATAAATCATCTGGAACGCCGCCGCGGAAGCGAGAGCGATAGCCGTATAAATTATTGCGCGCGAGCCGCCTTCGTTTACGGTTGCTTCGTGCAGGGAAGCGACGTTAAGACCGCTCTGGTTTTTGTCGAGTGCGGCATTAAGACTGTCTACCGCCACCTGCAGCTTTGCGCTGTCGGTCTTGATGGAATACTTGTAAACTATTTCGCCGCCCATTCTGTTGTCCGAATAGTAGCTGACTTCGTATGCGTTAAAGTCCTTTAAAGCTTGCTCACAGACGGGCTTTATTGCGTCCGCGTCCTTATATTCGGAAGTGTAATAGGTAACGGTAACGCACTTATAGGACGAGAACTCGTCGCCGTAGTTGAAAAAGCCGTTTGCGCAGAAGTGGCAAGCCGTGCCGACAGCCATACCTATCGCAATAAACAAAACGCTTATTATTATAAACAGATGGATTTTTGAACAAACTTTAAACTTAGTCATCTTCGTACACCACCCTCTTCAAGCCGGCAAACTTGAACTTGTCCCTTACGGGCGAGCTGATTACGTACCACATAAATCTGGTGAACCAGTACAGCACGTAGCTTGCAACCACGCCGATTACGGCGATAAGTCCGCACGCCGCGACCTCTCCCGCCGCAACCGTAGCAAGCAGTATTGCAACGATTACCAGCACGATGTGCATATCGGAAACAGTCATTATAACGTTTTTGTACGCGTCCTTTACCGAAGCCTGTATCGTTCTGCCGCCTTCGGTCAATCTCTTGACTTCGGCAAACACGATTGCGTTACTTATTACGAACAGCGCAAGGCAGACCATTGCAGTGAGAACTACCGCAAGCGTTACCTGTATATTGAGCAGGCAGAGCGCGTAGACCATAATCAGCGCGAACACGAACGCAATGAGCGAAACCACCGCGCCAAGCTTTTTATATTTTACTACGAGCAGTACCACCAGTCCGACAAGCACCAGAATGCTTGCGATAAACAGGAACATTGCGGCGTTTTCACCGCCCGTTGCGGTAGTAGTCATCACGCTTGAAATATCCTGATAGGTCAGGGTGAGCACATCGCCTTTTACCGCCGAATTCATTGCGATAGCCGCGTTCTGAGCCGTGCCGCCGTCGCTTGACTGCAAGGTAAGGCTGCCGCGGTCAACAGCTTCTGTACAGTTGAAGCTTACCAGCTGTCTGTCGCCGACAAAGAAATAAATATTCTGGCTGGACGACGATACCGCGCGGGTGGTGAGTTCCTTGAACTTCTCCCTGCCCTCTTTTGTGAAATTGAAGGTTATTACCGCGCTGCTTCCTACCGTACGGCTGGTTATGCTCTTGAAGTATTCAGCAACGTCGTCGCCGTCGGCAAGCGAATAGGTACTTACCGTATTGCTGTTGCTGTCGGTTACCTTTGCTTTATTAACCCACTTGTCCTTGCCCTTTTTGGTGGAATCGTAAGTGGTCGTATTGCCGTCTGCGTCGGTAAGCTGTATGCTCGCGTCGGACGTTCTCAGCGTAAGTTCGCCGTAAGCGGTTACGCTGGCAAGCGCCGCGCTTGCCGCCGAGAGCGAAGAACTGCGCGAGCTTTCGTCGTTATTTTTATAAGCCGCCGCGGTGAAATTGGTGGGCACGGAAATCTTGACGGACAGTCCGTCCTCTACCGCTACGGAATAGGAAGAATATCCCTTCTGACCGAAACGCTTGTTGAGGATTTGCGCGTCTGCCGCAACGTCGGCTTTAAGCTGCTCTATATCGGAGTGCTTTTCCTTTTCAACGTAGAGGCTGCCTACCTTTTCGTACTCGTCGGCTTTGTTTTCGTCGTCGAGTATGCCGTACTCTTCCGCGGTGATAACGCCTTCGGGATATACGGTAGTATACGCGTAGCCCGAGAAGCGGGCGCCGAGATGGATATTGCTTGCTATTGAATTTAATCTCTTGACATTATTTGCAACGGGGAACGAGATGGCGGCGAAAAAAGCCGCAACAGCAACAGCTAACGCCAGAAGAACGGTAATTACCACCGATTTGGCTTTGCTCATCTTAACCCTCCTTTACCGTCGCGCTTGCCCGTTTGCAGGCGGTAAGCGCACTAATAGTTTATAACTTTTATAATTATATAGAAAAATAGCGAAGTAGTCAAATAATTTTGCCGAGTGAAAATCATTTTTACTTCGCTTATTCCTATTTTTTATACGTTTTTGAGTTCGCGCTTGCGGGCGAGCACGTGCATACCGCACTCTATGCGCTTTTTCATCATCTCGCAGGTGACGCCGTAGGGCTTGTTCATATCGCCCTCGAAATGGTAGTTGTTTGCGCTGCAACCGCCGCTGCAGATGTATTTTGCAAAACATTTGTCGCACTTTTCGCGCGTGAACAGACAGTTTTCGGCAAAAACCGAGCGGATATTCTTGTCGATTTCCCCTTCGAAGACGTTGCCCATTTTAAACTTTTCGTCGCCGACGAACTGGTGGCAGGGATATATATCGCCGTTGGGCGCAACCGAGAAATACTCGTTACCCGCGCCGCACGCCGAAACGCGCTTGGAAAGACAGGGTCCGCCCTCCAAATCGACGTTGAAATGGAAGAAATTAAAGCCTTCTCCTCTCTCGTAGCGCGCAAGATATTCGTCGCACAGATTTTCGTACTCCCTCAAAATGGTCGGGAGGTGTTCCTCCTTTATGGCGAGGTCTTCTATATCCGTTACGACGGGCTCCATCGAAATGCTGTCGAAGCCGTTGTCCGCAAGGAACAAGACGTCCTTGGAAAAGTCGAGATTTTTAGCCGTATAGGTGCCGCGCACGTAGTAGTGCTTGTCGCCGCGCGAAGCCACGAATTTTTTGATGTTGTCTATGACAAGGTCGAAGCTGCCCTTGCCGTTGACCGTCTTTCTAATGGCGTCGTGCACCTCTTTTCTGCCGTCGAGAGAGAGCACGACGTTTTCCATTTCCTCGTTGAAAAACTTGATTGCGTCGTCGTTCAAAAGTAGCGCGTTGGTCGTGGTTGTAAACAGGAATTTCTTGCCGACAGCAGCCGCCTTTTCCTTGGCGTAATAGACCACGTTTTTAATGGTTTGCAGGCACATAAGCGGTTCGCCGCCGAAGAAGTCTACTTCCAGCACCTTGCGGTTTCCGCTGTTTTCTATGAGGAAATCGATAGCGCGCTTTGCGGTCTGCTCGCTCATAAATTCGCGCTCGGAATGGTATGCACCCTCGTCGGCGAAGCAGTAGCGGCACCTGAGGTTGCAGTCGTGGCAGATATGTATACACAGAGCCTTGACCTCGTTTGACTTTACGGGGCGGGAAGCCGTTTCCTCTTTGAACAGCAAGCCCTGCTCTTTAAGCGCGGAAATATCCCCCTCTATTGCGGCAATTTCGTCCGCGGTGAGGTCGGGCTTTTCCGCTTGTCCCAGCTTGTATGCAAGATATGCGTAGGTTTTGTCGTCGCACTCGTGCAGGCTGCCGCTGCCCGAATCGTAAATGTAGTTGTAACTTTTGTATTTAAAAACGTGTACCATAATAAAGTTTATAAGGGCGGATTGAATTTTCCGCCCTTTATGTAAGTTTTATTTTGATTAAATTACTTTGCGCTCTTTTCGGGGTTCTCTTCTCTGGTAATTCTCTCGCAGCTCTGATTGCCTACGGTGCAGCTGGTCTTGCAAGCCGACTGGCAGGTGCTTCTGCATTCGCCGCAAGCGGTTACTTTCTTTTCCGAAGGTTTTGCAATGGTCTTAATCATCTTAAATTCTCCTTAACGTTATGTATAGCGTTATTATAATGTAACGCACGGAAAAAATCAAGTACTTTTCAGGATTTTTTAATATTTACGGCTATTATTCCCGTAATGACACCCGCCGCTATGCCGAGAATTATTTCGAATATAAAAGTCCACTTAACCGCGAACGAACCGCCGATTACCGCAAAGAGCAGATAGGAAAGCAGTACTGAAGCGAGCCCCGCTATCGCGCCCTTTAAAAAGCCCTTTTCGCCGCGTATAAACAGCAGGCTGCCAACCGCTATTGCAATGACCTTGAACACCTGGTTTACGGGCTTGATTACTCCCGAGCTTACAGAAGCAAGCTGAATGATAAGTGTGAAAACGATAACGAATACGAGTGAGAAAACAAGTGCCGCAAGCGTTGCTTTTACCACCTGCAAAATGCCGTCTTTACGCATAAAAATACCCTCCGCTATATCTACGATATGCGAAGGGTTTGATTTTGAGAACGATATAATTATTCTTTGTCCGCAGTCTTGTCCTCTGCCGCAGTTTCCTCGGGCTTTGCTTCTTGGGTTTCGGCTTCGGCGGTATTATCTTCCGCTTTTTCTTCCTTGTCTGCGGGAGCCGCGTCCTTATCCACTACGGCATCGCTTTCCAGAATTGCCTGACGGACGAATTTCATATAGCACTTGCCGCTGCCCTCGCTGCCGGTTTCGAGAACGAAGGTGTCTTCCTCGGGATCTACTTCCACGACTATGCCGCATACGCCGCCGATGGTCTTGACCTTGTTGCCGGGCTTAACCGCGTCGATAAGCTTTTTTGCTTCCTCTTCGCGCTTCTTGGAGCGGCGGTTCATTAAAATCATAGATACGATTAAAATTACGACGAGCACGCCGATGAGCACGTAGGATACCCACGTATTGTTCTTGGGCGCAGCTTCTTCCAACAATGAAAACAACATATTAAAATCTCCGTTAAATATTTACTATTGAATTATAACTTACCTGTAAATTTTTGGCAAGCGATTTTTACGAACATACCGCCATTACACCCAAAATTCACAATTTTTACGCATTGCCGTACTTCGAGTAGAACTCTTTTGCAAAATCTTTTAAGCTGTCGGCAAAGATTGCGGCGCGCATATCCGCCATAAGCTTGTGCAAAAACGTGACGTTGTGCAGACTTAAAAGCATTGCCGAAAGCATTTCGCCCACGTTTATGAGGTGGCGCAAATACGCCTTGGTATAGTTCTTGCAGCAGTAGCAAGAACATTCTTCGTCCAGCGGAGTGAAGTCTTCCTTATATATTCCGTTGCGCACTACCTTTTTGCCCGTTGACGTGAACGCCGTTCCGTTGCGAGCAACGCGCGTTGCAAGCACGCAGTCGAACATATCGATGCCGCGCAGAACGCCCTCTATCAGACAGTCGGGAGAGCCGACGCCCATTAAATACCTGGGCATATTTTCGGGGAGCTCGGGGCGGAGAATATCCAGCATTTCGTACATAAGCGGCTTGGGCTCGCCTACCGAAAGTCCGCCGATTGCTATGCCGTCCGTCGCGTATTCCTTGCACCGCTTCAAACTTTCGAGGCGCAAGCCCTTATAGAAGTTGCCCTGCACTATGGGGAACAACGCCTGGTCGTCGCGGGTTTTTGCCGCGAAGCAACGGGCAAGCCACTTTGAGGTGCGCTCCATTGCCGCCTCCGCCTGATCGTGCGTGTAGCCGTATTCGCTGCACTGGTCGAAAGCCATAATGACGTCAGCACCGAGGTTCTCTTCAATCTCTATCGCCTTTTCGGGCGTGAAGAAATGTTTCCTGCCGTCTATCGACGAATTAAAATATACCCCGTCGTCGGTAATTTTATTCAGTTTTGCAAGCGAAAAAACCTGAAAACCGCCGCTGTCCGTTAAAATGGGGCCGTCCCAGTTCATAAATTTGTGCAGTCCGCCCGCCTTTTTGACAAGTTCGTCCGAGGGGCGTTCGTACAGGTGATAGGTGTTTGCGAGTATTATACTGCTGCCCGCTTCCTTCAAATCTTTGGGCAGAATACCCTTGACGGTCGCCTGCGTGCCGACTGGCATATATACTGGCGTTAAAATGTCGCCGTGCGGTGTGTGAAATACCCCCGCGCGCGCACCCGTGTATTTATCGATATGTTGTAATTCGTAACTGAAATTTTTTGACATAAGTTACCTTGGTACGACTAAATGAAAAAACAGCAATCGCCGAAGCTGAAAAATCTGTAACGCTCGGCAACGGCGGTTTTATACAGTTCCAGAATTTTTTCCCTGCCCGTGAGAGCGGCAACCAGCATAACCAGCGTGCTTTCGGGCAAGTGGAAGTTGGTTATCAGCGCGTCCACGCACTTGAATTTGTAGGGCGGATAAATGAAGATATGCGTTTCGCCGCTGCCCGCCTTTAAAACTCCGTCCTCTCCCGCCGCGCTTTCGAGCGTGCGCACAGAGGTCGTGCCGACGGCGATAATGCGCCTGCCCTCCGCCTTTGCCCTGTTTATGGTATCAGCGGCTGCCTGCGAAACCTCGTAATACTCGCCGTGCATCTTGTGGTCGGTGATTATGTCTTCCTTGACGGGGCGGAACGTGCCCAGTCCGACGTGCAGTAAAACTTCGACAATCTCAACGCCCATATCCCGAATCTTTTGCATAAGCTCGGGCGTGAAGTGCAGTCCCGCGGTGGGCGCAGCCGCCGAGCCGTCGGTTTTGGCATACACCGTCTGGTATCTGTTTTTGTCCTTTAACTTTTCCTTTATGTACGGGGGGAGCGGCATAGAGCCCGCCTCCTCCAGAATGTTTTCGAAAACGCCGTTATAGGTAAAGCGCACTATGCGCTCGCCGCTGTCGGTTATGTCCTCGACGGTGAAAGAAAGCTTTTCGTTGATTGTAAACGACTTGCCCACCGCGCACTTTTTGCCCGGCTTGCAGAGCACTTCCCACTTGTCATTGTCAAGCCGTTTGAGCAACAGTATTTCCACTGCGCCGCCGTTGGGCGTGTGCGCGTACAGTCGCGCGGGCAAAACCTTTGTGTTGTTGATAACCAGCACGTCGCCCGCTTTCAGATAGTCGGTTACGTCGCGGAATATGCGGTGTTCGACTTTGTCCGCAGCCCTGTCGTAGACGAGCATACGCGAGCTGTCGCGCGGCTCCGCAGGGGTTTGAGCAATGAGCTCGGGCGGCAGGTCGTAATAGAAATCGCTCTTTTTATACTGCACCGCCATCGTCATTCGTCCTTATTGAACATAGTGAGCTGCTGCAGCTGCTTTTCGGTAATTTTATAGCCGAGGTGCTGATAGCCGCCGCGCATAATCATTCTGCCGCGGGGCGTGCGCGCGATAAAGCCGAGCTGTAAAAGATAGGGCTCGTATACGTCCTCTATGGTGCCCGCGTCCTCGCCGACGGTTGCGGCGAGAGTTTCCAGCCCCACGGGTCTGCCGTCGAATTTTTCGGCGAGAGCCCTCAAAAGGTTGCGGTCGGTTTCGTCCAGACCGAGGTCGTCAATCTCCATTCTCGAAAGTGCGAACTTTGCGTCGGCTAACGTTACTGCCGCGCTGTCGTTGACCGTGGAAAAGTCGCGCACGCGCTTTAAAAGTCTGTTGGCGATACGGGGCGTGCCGCGCGAACGCATTGCTATTTCGCGTGCGGCGGCGGGCTCTATAGCTATTTCAAGCGTCTTTGCACTGCGCAGTACGATTTCTTCAAGCTCCTCGGGCGTGTACATTTCCAGACGGCAAACTATGCCGAACCTGTCGCGCAGGGGATTGGCTATCATACCCGCGCGAGTGGTTGCGCCGATGAGCGTGAATTTTTTGAGTGAAAAGCGGATATTGCGCGCGCTGGGTCCCTTGCCGACTATGATGTCGAGCGCGTAGTCCTCCATTGCCGAATATAATATTTCCTCCACGCTGTGGTTGAGGCGGTGAATTTCGTCGATGAACAGAACGTCGCCCTCGCTGAGGTTGGTCAAAAGCGCAGCCAAATCGCCGCTGCGTTCGATTGCGGGTGCGCTGGTCATTTTGAGCTGACCGTTCATCTCGTTTGCGATTATGTGCGCGAGAGTGGTTTTGCCCAGACCGGGCGCGCCGTATAAAAGGACGTGTTCCAACACCTCGCCCCTCTTTTTTGCGGCGTTCATATATACGGTAAGGTTTTCCTTTACCTTGGTTTGTCCGACGTAGGCGTCGAGCGTTTTGGGGCGGAGCGCGTTTTCTTCCGCGTCGTATTCGCCCTTGGTGCTCTGCAAAAGCCTGTTTTCGTCCTCTCCGTAGTAATCTTCGTCAAACATACTTTACATTCCTTTAAGTGCGAGCATTATTATATCTTCAACCGTCTTTGCGCCCTGCTGTTTAGCCTTTGACACTGCGCGTTCGGACTCCGCACGGGTAAAGCCGAGGGAAATGAGCGCGACAACCGCGTCCTCATCCTCTCCTGCAATATGAACGATAGGCGAAGAATCCGCAGCACCTGCGCCGCCGACGGGGGCAATCACCCTGTCGCGCAGCTCGACTATAATCTTTTCCGCCGTCTTTTTGCCCATACCCTTTACGCGGGAAAGCGCCTTGACGTCGCCCGTGGCAACCGCAAGCGCAACGTCGTTCACGCTCATTTGCGACAGCACGGAAATGCCCACCTTGGGACCTACGCCCGAAACCGAAATGAGCTTTAAAAACATTGCCTTTTCCTGCATAGACGAAAAGCCGTAAAGCTGAACGCCGTTAGCTTCGGAAACCTGCAGATACGTGTACAGCTCGCACTCCGCGCCTTCCGTCATTTTGGAAAAAGCCGCGCCCGAGCAATACACCTCGTAACCCACTCCGCCGACGACGACTATCGCGTTGTCGGTGCCCATATTCAATACTTTTCCTTTTAAATAACCTATCATAACAAATCCTTTTATTTTATACCGAATAAATTGCCGAAGCGGGAAGTGTGCGCGTGGCAGATTGCAACCGCGAGGGCGTCCGCCGCGTCGTCGGGACGAGGCACCTGCTTCAAGCGCAATATCGACTGCACGACGTGCATCATCTGAATTTTGTCCGCTTTGCCGTAGCCCGTGAGCGCCTGCTTTATCTGGTTGGGCGTGTACTCGAAAAGCTTGCCGCAGTACTTTATTGCCGAAAGAAGAATTACTCCCCTTGCGTGCGCCACCTGTATACCCGTGGTCACGTTTTTGGAAAAGAACAGCTCCTCCACCGATATTTCTTCGGGGGCGAATTTTTTATAGAGCGCGTTCAAGCCGTCCTCCAGCATAGCCAGACGGACGGGAAAGGTTTCGTCCTTGGGAGTCTTGATAACGCCGTAATCGACGGGGATACAATCGCCGTTCGGTCTTTTGTCTATAACTCCGTAACCCATAGTGCCGAAGCCGGGGTCTATGCCTAGAATAATCATAAGTAAACCTTTTTGCGCTTAATTGCTTGATTAACTTTTATAATTATACTATAATAGCGGTAAATAAGTCAATTAAAGGATTAAATAATTATGAAACTTTGGGAAGGTCGCTTTGACGCGCCCACTGCTAAAAACGCCGATTTGTTCGGCGACAGTCTGCCCTTCGACAAACAGCTTTGGGCTGTGGATATTACCGCTTCGCTTGCACACGCGGCTATGCTGGGAAGCTGCGGCATTATCCCCTTGGAGGACGCGCAGAAAATATGTGCGGGACTGGAAGGCATTGCCGCCGATATAGAGAACGGCAAGCTTGAAATTGCGGGTGCGGAGGACATTCATTCGTTCGTGGAAAACGAACTGGTTGCGCGCATAGGCGACGCGGGCAAGAAGCTGCACACGGCACGCAGCCGCAACGACCAGGTTGCAACCGACTTCCGCCTTTACGCGCGCGGCTCTTACGACAATCTTTGCGACAGTCTTGTAAATCTTGTGAACGCGCTTTTAGAAAAGGCGGGTCAGGGCGTTAAGCACATTATGCCCGCATATACCCACCTGAGAAAGGCTCAGCCCATCTGCGCGGGGCACTTCTTCAATGCGTATGCCGAAATGTTTATGCGCGACCTGGACAGGGTTACGGCAAGCCGCGAAAGGGCTAACGTTATGCCTCTGGGAAGCGGCGCGCTTGCGGGTACTTCCTACCCCATCGACCGCAATATAACCTGCGAGATGCTGGAATTCGAACGCCCCTGCGAAAACTCGCTTGACGGCGTATCGGATAGGGATTTCGTTGCAGAATATCTGTTTGACGCGTCGCTTGTAATGGCGCACCTTTCCAGGCTGTGCGAGGACATAATTTTATACTCCACCGAGGAGTTCGGCTACTTTGAAATTTCGGACGCGTACTCCACGGGTTCCTCCATTATGCCGCAGAAGAAAAACCCCGATATTGCCGAACTTATCCGCGGAAAGACGGGCAGGGTTTACGGACACCTTACCGCCATTCTTACCACAATAAAGGGTATTCCGCTTGCATACAACAAGGACTTGCAGGAGGACAAGGAAGGCTTCTTCGACGCGGAAAAGCAGGTTATTAACTGCGTGGATATTATGGCGGAAATGCTGGGTGCGATAAGCTTTAAGGTAAAGCGTATGCTGACCGCCGCGGAGGGCGAATTCTGCTGCGCAACCGACGTTGCCGACTACCTTGCAAAGAAGGGCGTACCCTTCCGTACCGCCCACTCCATTACGGGCAAAATCGTACGCACCTGCATAGAGAACGGCAAGACCTTGCAGACAATGACTGCGGACGATTACCGCGAATTTGCGCCCGAGTTCGGCGACGACATAGTTGAAGCCGTCAAGGGTAAGGCTTGCGCCGACGCGCGCACGAGTCTGGGCGGCGGCTCTGCAGACAACGTCAAGGCAGAAATAAAGAGCCTGAAAAAGAGATTAAAAAGGTATTTGTAAGTAAAAAGAAAAAAGCCGCCGTGCGCTTATCCAAGCGCACGGCGGCTTTATTTTTCCTCATTTATCCTTTATAACTTTCAGCCAACGCTTTGAACGCGGGCAATGATTTTTCTATCGTTTTTGGACTTACGCAATAGGATATGCGGACGTAACCCTTTACGCCGAAGCTGTCGGCAGGCACAATAAGCAACTCGTAATCCTTCGCGCGTTCGGCAAACGCAACCGCATCCTCCCCCATCGCTTTGACGAACAGATAGAACGCGCCGTCGGGCTTGACTACCGTGTAGCCGTAGGAAGTGAGCGCGGCAGTCAATCTGTCGCGGTTGGCTTTGTAAACAGAAATATCCGAAGTAGTGCCGAGCACCGTTTTGACAAGCTGCTGAAAGAGATTAGGCGCGCACACGTAGCCCAGCGCGCGACCCGCGCCGCAGACGCCCGCATACACGTCTTGCCAGTTGGGCATAGCCGTATTGACCGCGATATAACCTATTCTTTCGCCGGGAAGCGACAGGCTTTTAGAGAACGAATAGCAGACAATTGCGCTGTCGTAATAGTTCATTATGAAGGGCACCTTTACGCCGTCGAACACCAGTTCGCGGTAGGGTTCGTCGGATATTAGATACACGCGGTTGCCCGTTGCCTGTTCGTGTTTTCTGAGCGCGGCGGCAAGAGCCTTTATCGTTTCTTCGCCGTAGACTACGCCGCTGGGGTTGTTGGGCGAGTTGATAATTACCGCCTTGGTCTTTGCGTTAAGAGCCTTTTCGAAGGCGGATATATCGGGCTGAAAGGTCTTTTCGTCGCTTGCGACGGGCACTAATCTGCCACCCGCGTGCGCAGTAAACACAGCGTATTCGGGGAAGAACGGAGCGAAGGTTATCACCTCGTCGCCGTCGTTCAAAAGCGCGTTTAAGGTTATGCACAGCGAAGCCGCCGCGCCGCACGTCATATAGACGCAGTCGGGGTTGAGCCCGGTGGCAAAGCGTTTATTGAGGTCGTCAGCAACCGCCTTGCGCACAGAGTAGTCGCCCTGCGCCGACGTGTAGCCGTGAAGAAAAACGGGATCGCTTTCTTCAATGAGCTTTATGAGATTTTTTCTTACAGCCTCGGGCGCGGGCACGGACGGATTGCCCAGAGAGAAATCGAAAACGTTTTCCTCCCCTATTTCCGCCTTGCGCTTTTTGCCGTATTCGAAAAGCTCGCGGATTTGCGAGCGTACTTTGCCGTAGTTGACGTTTGTTTGATTAAGCATATAAAGATTATATATTACGGTTGACAAAATGTAAAGCGTAAATTAAAAGCCGCCCGCGCTATTTTAGCGCGGGCGGAATTTATCCCGTCAATTTGCTTCGGAAGGTCTGCATAATTTTGTTTTCGATGCGCGACACCTGCACCTGCGAAACGCCCATCATTGCCGCAACCTCCGCCTGGGTCATATCGCGGAAATAGCGCAGCATTATTATCTTTTTGTCCCTTTCGGGCAGCGTGGAAATTGCGGAGCGCAGCTCCATTACGTCCAGCATCTCCTCCTGCTTGTCCTCCACTGGAAGGCGGTCGAGAAGGTACTGCGACTTTTCGTCCTTGTAGTCGCTCTGCGCGTAGATTGACACGGGCATATGCGTGCTGCCCATTGTGAACACCACTTCGGACTGCGGCATCTGGAAGTGTTCGGATATGATTTTGACGGTGGGCTGTGCGCCGTGGGCAACCGAGTATTCCTCTACGAATTTGTTTATTTCCTTGGCGGTCGCCTTGATTGCGCGCGAAACCTTTATGCTGCCGTCGTCGCGCATAAACCGCTTTATCTCGCCCGAAATCATAGGCACGGCGTAGGTTGAAAAACGCACGCCGAAGCTTTCGTCAAAGCCGTTTATGGCTTTCAGTAAGCCCATACTTGCAAGCTGAAAGAGGTCGTCGTACTCCACGCCCTTGTTCAGATAGCGTTTGACTATCGACTTGATTAAATTCGTGTTTTCGGCTAGCAGGCGTTCCTTGGCGGAATTGTCGCCCGTCTTTGCCGTCCGTATAAGTAAATTCGTCGTCTCCTGGTCAAGCATTCTCCACTTCCGGTTTAAAGCATTTTACCATATAGACTACGGTGCCCTCGCCCTGAACCGAATTTACACGGAACTCGTCCATAAAAGTCTGCATAATGGTAAAGCCCATTCCGGAGCGCTCGTCGTCTGGCAGCGTCGTGTAAAAGGGCTGGACCGCTTTGTCCACGTCGGGTATGCCCTTGCCCGTGTCGCTGACCTTTATATGTAGACTGTTGTCCTCTATCTCGCACTCGATTGTGATTATGCCCAGATTGCCCTTGTAGGCGTGCACGGTGCAGTTTGTTACCGCCTCCGATACCGCCGTCTTTACGTCCGATAAATCGGACAGCGTGGGGTTGAGTTCAAGACAGAAAGCCGCAACCGCGTCGCGGGCGAAACCCTGGTTGCACGCGAGTGAATAGAATTGAAGTTTTAAATAATTTCTCGTCATTTTATTTCCGCCCCGTTTACTCCGCCTTGGGTATAAGCGTGTATATGCCGCTTAAATTGAGTATTTTATCCGCCGCAAGGTTGGGCGATTCCACAAACAGCGGCACCCCTGCGCGCGCCGCCTTTTTATAGCGACCTATCAGAAATCCTATGCCCGTGGAGTCCATAAACGCAACCTCCGAAAGGTTGATTACGATTTTCTTTACGCTTAAATTGTCCTCGATAAGTTTATCGCACTTTTCCCTTACGCTCTGCGCAGAGTACTCGTCCATTTCGCCTATCAGCTTTATGTAAAGCGCGCCGTGTGCCGTGCCCGATTTGATTTGCATTTTGCCTCTTCCTACCTTTGTTTTTACAAAATATTACTACGCCGGCGCGTGAAATTTTTGGAAAATAAGCGCGAATACCGTCGAATAACGGCGAAAACGACGGTTTGGCAGGGCGGAAAAATGCGCCGCGTAAAGCGCAAAAAAAAATGCATAAAAGACGGGAAAATTACTTGACAAAAAAAATGCGGTATATTATTATATACAAGCATTGTGCGTAAACCGCACGGCAAGTTTAAGGGCCTTTAGCTCAGTTGGTTAGAGCGGTCGGCTCATAACCGATTGGTCCGCGGTTCGAGTCCGTGAAGGCCCACCACTAAACTTAATAGATTTTGGCCCGATAGCTCAGTTGGTTAGAGCGCCAGCCTGTCACGCTGGAGGTCGACGGTTCGAGCCCGTTTCGGGTCGCCAAAACAAGCTTTAAGCACCTTTTTATAAGGTGCTTAACTATGCCTTGGTAGCTCAGTCGGTAGAGCGGTGGACTGAAAATCCATATGTCGGCGGTTCGATTCCACCCCAAGGCACCACTTAAATATTTTAAGCGGTTTTGCTGGTGTAGCTCAACTGGCAGAGCAGCTGATTTGTAATCAGCAGGTTGCGGGTTCGATTCCAGTCACCAGCTCCACTAACACCATCAACGCCGCTGAAATCAAAGCGGCTAAAAATTTAATACGGGCGGTTTGCAGAGTGGCCAAATGCATCAGACTGTAAATCTGACGTCTCCGACTTCGGTGGTTCGAATCCACCACCTCCCACCAGCAAA
>JAIEFR010000015.1:0-141311 GCA_029066845.1 Clostridia bacterium
GCAAGCACTTTTAAGAAATAAGCAAAGTGCCGTAAAGCGCGCGTTGCTTTATATACTCACGCCCATATTCTGTGTCGCACTATGTGTCGGCGCAGTTTTTTCATTTTTAAAAACCGATAAGATAAGCGCAAATGCGGCGGAAAAGGTCGTCGATGCAAGTTGCGTTTCGTTTACACACGTTGAAAATAAAGTTGCTTATGTGAATAGTATGCCGGACTCAAACTCCGACCCGGCAACGGGAGCAAATTATTGGGGTACTTTATCTGATACTCACGATAAAGTGACTGTGAATTTTGGAGATAACTTAGGTACAGGTTCAGGTACTTTAACTATGCAAAGTGAAAGAGCAACTTGGACGAAGAGTGGTTTAATGCTCTATTATTCCAGCGTTACAGTGCCCGCGCACACAACGTATGTTGTAAGATATACATACGATTTTACCGGAACTAAAAGTTCATCACTTAGTAGTGATACTACCGGTTGGAGTTCGAGCGTTTTCTGGCTTGGCGATAATTATTCCAAGTTGGAAAGCTGTGCGTTTGATCACCAGTTAAGACCATATATAGATAATGGGGAGTTTGAATACTCCATTGGTTTTGTAGGTCGTGATTACAAAACGGGAACTCGTACTGCAACCGAAAGTATGTGGGATAATGAGGACGGTACGGAGAGCGGTATTTCTTATAAAAATGAAAAAAATACTGCACATACTTTTACATCGTACTTTCTTTTTGTTACAGGTATGCGGTCAAACTCTACTTCTGGTGCGAAAAATAATTTTAACTGTACTATAGATATTTCGGTCAAAGTCAAGGAAGAGTGTATGAATACGCCCTCAAATCTTATGGCGACTTATGACGGAAATAACCACTGGCTGGATAACTTTGCCGCTACTGCAGAATGGATAGAGGAAGATTATCACCTTAACCCCGATTACGTAACGATAAGCTCTATTACTTATAAGGATAATTTAGATAATCCCGTAAGTCAAATTTATGACCCCGCAACTTCTGCGACAATTCCAGATATAAAAAATGCGGGCGTGTACACCGTCACAATGAAACTCCCCGACGGTGCGGTAAAGCGTTGGAGCGACGGCTCGACGGGCGAAAAAACATTCACTATAACCATAAATCAAAAGAAGTCGGTACCCAAACCGAAGGTAGACCCGCCGATAATTACAACGCCTTACGAAAGCGCGGGCTTGCCCAATCTGATAACGGACGCGGGCGGTACGCCAGGTACATTTGCCTGGAATGACGGTGAAGTGGCAACGGCGGGCACCAAAGAATACGGCTGGACTTTTACGCCCACGGACAAAAATAATTTTACCGTTGAAACCGATAAAATGGAGTTGGAGTTTTTAGCACGCGAGTTGAGCAGTATAGCCGTTACGGCGTACAACCCTACGGCTACCGTTTACACGGATACTTCGATTGCGACTATTAAGTCTTATCTTACGGTGCAAGCCACTTATACGGATAGCAGCACTGAAACTTTGACCTCTTATAAGCTGGAAGTTGATTCAACCGACGGCAAGCTTCACGCGGGCAATAATACGCTCGTAATATCTTCAAACGACGATTCGCAGACGATTACTTACCAGATAACGGGTGTAGTTGCTAAGGCAGTATCCGCCATAAACGTAGTGCAGCTAAGCAACAGTACGTTTAAATACCCCGTTACTGCGGAAGAAATCAAGGCGGCAATTTCAAGGGTGAATGTTCAGTGGAACACGGGCGCTTCGGGCAATCTGGAAAGTTTTGACGACGTTACGGTAAGCGGCACACTTAACGCGGGTAACTCGGTCACCGTGACCGTTGGCATAGACGGAACGACGGCAACCAAGAATGTCACGATTAAGATAGATAACGGCGACTTTGACGTTTCGGGCATAACCTTTTCGGGCGACACGGTAACCTATGACGGCAATAATCACAGCATTGATTACGGCGGCACTTTGCCTGCGGGCGTTAGCGTTGAGTACGAGTATAACGGCACCAAGCAGAGTACACCCTGGGAATTTGCGAACGCGGGTACTTACAATATAACTTTATCGTTCACGCACAGTGACGCGAACTATAACGCAATTACCACGACTTTGCCCGCAACCTTGCAAATTGACAAGGCAAGCTATACAATGCCTACGGGCTACGATAATAAAAAGCAGGCAACTTACACGGGCTCGGCAATATCTTTGCCCGCGAACTGGATAGACCCCGATACTTTGCCCAAGGGTGTAACCGTTACTTATTGCGAGGCGGACGGTACGACCCCGTTTGCTGATAAGACGGCTATCGACACTTACACGGTAAAGGCGGTGTTCAGCGTTGTAGACCCCGCGAACTACAAAGTGCCCGCCCCCGTGACCTTGACTTTTGAAATTACGGACAAAGAAGTTTACGACGACAGCGGTCTTTCGTTTACCGTTACGGGCGTAGAGGGCAGCGGCAATTCTTATACCGCAACGTATGACCCCGACAGAGCAATTTCGTTCGTACTTGAAGGCAAACTTGTGGATAAAGACGGCACGGAAGTTGCGCCCACGCTTACCTATAAATATGAAAAGAAAGTGGATGACGTTTGGACGGAAGTTGAAGCGGCTGATTTGAAGGGCGCAGGCGAATACCGAGTTACCGTTTCGGTTGCCACGGGCGACACGACCTATGCTGACATTAACGACAAGGTGATAAATCTCACCATAGGCAAGGCGACTGCCGACACTTCGGAAACCAAGCTTACTCCGCCCGCAAGCAGCGGTTTGACGGCGGACGGCAACGGTGGATATAAAGCGACTTATAACCCCGAAGGCAACGGCTTTGAGTTCACCGTTGCAGACATCGACTCCGCAAGTATTCCCGCGGGAGCGACCCCTAAAACGCCCGTTTACAAAAAACTTGTCAATGGCAACTGGGAGACAGTTACCGAAATTAAGGAAGCAGGCGAATACAAGGTTGTGGTTGAATTCGAACCGACCGACACCGACAATTATAACGACGGAATTGCACCCGTTGAAATTACTTTGACCATAAGCGATGCGGTTGTCGTTTCCATTTCCGCGGCGTTGGAAGAGGGCGCGGCGTTTACAACGGCAAGCACTCTGGACGAATTAATAGCCAAGCTTACAGCAACGGCGCACTTTGATAACGGTGCAACGGAAGCAATCGCAATTGAAAATCTTACCGTGGTTTGCAACGGCTTGCGCGACGGTGGAAAATTGAAGGCTGGTAACCAGTCTGTAACCTTAACCTATAAGGTCGGCGACGACGAATTTAGCGCGGTTGTGAATAATATTTTGGTCAGCCGTGAAAAGGTTGCTCTGCCTACGTTCAAGGGTGGTCTGAGCTACACGGGCGTTGAGGTAAAACCCAAGGCGGCGGATTTCAACGGCTATGACGAAACGCTTATGACCTTCGTCACCGACAAGCTGCAAAGCGGTACGGTTGTCGGCACATATAAGGCGGTGTTCGCTCTGAACGATTATGAAAACTACGAGTGGGCTACGGCAACTGCAGTGAGCAAAAAAGTGTTTGCTGTGGCAGTATATGACGGCGAAGTAACGCTTTTAGCAAACGAAGCGGCTGTTGACTGGAATATTGCAAAAGCGGTGCTTACCGCGACCAAGAAGGACGGCGCACTGCCCGTATTCGCAAGCGAGAGCTATATAGGCGCGTTCAGCGACGTAGTAACTTTGAAGTATTACAAGGACGAGGCTTGCACCGAAGAGGTAGCGGCGGAAGACCTTGCGCACGAAACGCAGTACTTCGTCAAGGCGGAGCTTCTGGACACGGAGAACTTCGAGCTTGAAAGCAGTGCGGCGGCGCTTACTGTTAAGCCGTTCACCTATACGACCCCTGCCAAAGAGCTTACGGTTTGGGAAAAAATCGTTAAATTCCTTGTTACAAACTGGCTGTGGCTCGTAATCGCGGTTGTGGCGTTGATACTTCTCATAACTATAATTGCTTTGGCGGTGCGCGCTTCCAAGAAGAAGCGCGAGCGCGAAGAACAGCGCAGGCTGGAGGAAAAAGCCGAACGCGAGCGCAAGGAAGAGCGCGACAGAGAGGAACGCCGCCTTGAGCGCGAGGAGCGTATGGCGCGTATGAATCAGCAGCAGTCAATGCCTCAGATGATGATGCCGCAAATGATGCCGCAAATGCCTCAGATGCCCCAGGGTCAGCCCCAGTACGCACCTCAGGCGCAGGCACAGCCTGTAGCGACGGGCGTCGGCGATAGTGCTCAGATGACGAGAATTGAAAACGAGCTTGCGGCTATCCGTGCCGAGCAGAATGCTGCCAAGGAAATTGCTTCGATTAAGTCCGACGCGGCGCAGCAGATTTCTGCGGCTAAGCTTGAAGCCGAGATGGCTAAGCTTCGCGCGGAAATGCACGGCGGCGAGCAGGTCGTTCAGAGTGGTATATCGCTGGATAAGCTGACCGAGCTTATCAGGACGGAAGTCAACACCGCGTTTGAAATCAGGGAAAAGAAGGCTGTGGCACCCACCGCACCCGAAGGCAATGCGGCAACGCAGGTACCTCCCGACGCGGTTATGACTACGGTAACAACAACCAAGATAGACACAACGAAGAAGCCAGCGCAGCCTGCACAGGCAAGCGCACCTGCACCAGCGAGCAGAACTGTTGTGCGTAATTTCGTTGCCCCTATGCCGGTTGATGACGGAAGAGTGTTCGACGTTGGCGGTTTCTATACTCCCGTAGATTCTGTGGACGACGTTGACAATATGCTAGGCGACGAAAATAAGTAATACAAAATGAAATTAAAAGTCCCCGATTTTTCGGGGGCTTTTAAAATTTGAAAAAACTCTTTACTTGTCGGATTTTTGTGGTATAATAAATTTATTACTATTTTTAAGTAAATAAAAACGGCTTATCTATTTGATAAACCGTTAAAATGGAGCTGCTAACCGGATTTGAACCGGTGACCTCGTCCTTACCAAGGACGTGCTCTACCTGCTGAGCCATAGCAGCATTTGCAACAAAAATCACTTACTTGAATATTATATTTTAATTATTGCTTAATGTCAATTCATTTTAAAGCATTAAATTAAATTTTAAAGGATAAAATGTACGAAAACAATATAGAAAAAATAGCGGTGCGGACGGCAGTCGTTACGATAATTTTGAACACGCTTTTGACGGCGTTTAAATTCCTTGCGGGCATTTTGGGCCATTCGCTTGCAATGATTTCGGACGCCATTCATTCCGCTTCCGACGTTTTATCGACGGTTATCGTTATTATCGGCATAAAGATTTCCGCAAAGGCGGCGGATAAGGACCACGAATTCGGGCACGAAAGGTATGAATGTGTTGCCGCAATTTTGCTTGCCGTGCTTCTGTTTGCTACCGGTGCGGGAATAGGCTATAGCGGCGTTGCCAACATTATCGACGGATCCTATAAGACTGCGGAGCTGCCCGATTATCTTGCTATGTCGGCGGCAATCGCTTCAATAGTCATTAAAGAGGCAATGTTCTGGTATACCTGGGCGGCTGCAAAAAAGACAAATTCGGGGGCATTGAAGGCCGACGCGTGGCATCACCGTTCCGACGCGCTTTCGTCAGTCGGCAGCTTAATCGGTATAGTAGGCGCAATGTGCGGCGTGCCCGTTCTGGACAGCGTTGCGGCAATTGTTATCTGTCTGCTGATTTTGAAGGCGGCAATTAGCATATTTATTGATGCCATAAACAAGATGACGGATAAGGCGTGCGACGCAAATACCGAAGCGGCGATAAGAGATTTTATTGCTTCCTGTGAAGGCGTGAGGAACGTTGACAGTCTTATGACACGGCTTTTCGGCAACAGGATATACGTTGTTGCTGAAATTGCTTGTGACGAAAGTTTGCTTTTGCGCGCGGCGCACGATATTGCGGAAGTCGTTCACGACGGTGTTGAACAAAACTTTCCGCTTGTTAAACACGTTACGGTGCACGTTAATCCATACGTTGAGGTAAGTGAAGACGTAACTGTCGCGGAGCAGGCGGAAGAGGAGCAGCAAGACAAAGAAACGGATATGAACGAAGTGTAATAAAAAGGCGGACTTTTCGGGTCCGCCTTTTATACTTTTATAGTATATTATTTTTTATCTTTGTTTTGCAGCAAGGCTTGCGCTCCGTTTATTTGTGCAACAAACTTTTGCGCCGCGTCCTTATCGATTTTGTGTTTCTTTAATACGGGCATCTGCTTGAAAAATCTCGTTCGTTCGAATTGCAGCGATTCGGGAGACATTTCGGCAATATCGACGAGGGTGGAGCGGTTTACTACAAACAGTTTAAGTTCCTCGCTTAGTCCCGCATAGACAGCTTCAAGCTTTTCGTTCGCCCACTTAACGTATTGAGGATATGCTAGGTAGCGTGATAAGTCGTAAACGCGCGGAAGCACGGAGTTTAATTCCGCCCAAAGCTCATCGTCAGAAGGCATCTTTGCATTTAAGATATTTTCAATTTCTGCAAGTATTGTTGAAAGCTTTGGAATAAATTCTGATTTTTCAATTGATTTTCTGACAGCGTTAAAGATAATATCTCTAGGATAAGTTTTCAAGCTTTCAAACCAATAATCTCTTAGCTGCTTAGTTTCTTCTTCACCGTAATTACCATAATTTTCAGTGTAATTAAGATTCAATATTGTTATGATTCTTACTATATCTTTTTGTGTTAGTTCATTATTATTTTCCATTTTTAATCACCATCAGATTCATCATATAACTTTTTAAGTATTTCAAGACTTCTTTCTCTTTGAATTGCTTTAATAGTCTTTTTAGGACTATCAGATTTGAAACTGTTAATAGGAATATTTTCCACTGTATAAATTCCGCCGTTTTTCCAGGTGGAGAGCAGGTAGTTCATTGCCGCAACAGGATTGTTTTTACCTGCGGAAAGCTCCGCAGCTTTTATAATCATTGCCTCGTTAAAGCCCCAGTCACGCCAACGGCTCAGCGCCTGTCTGTCGTAGGGAATAATCTTCCTAGTAAGTCCGCAGGCGTTAAGAATCGATTTAATAAATTTGTCGTCTTCAGCAAGCTGTTCCAACAGGTGGTTAATGCTGTCGTCATCGACGAAAGCATCGCGGTATAGATTTACGGTGAAATCATTCATTGCGTCAAAAGAATTTCTGCCGCTCAGAAAGCAGTAGTTTGCAATCTTTTTCAACGCTTCGCCGCTGAATCCGTAGCCGCTCCAAACATTGACGTAATTTTCTACGTAAGGGGTGGGGTCGGGCATATACACGCTCAGCGACTTTGCAACCGCAAAAGCCGTATCGTAAAGTGAATTTTTCATTTTACGGTAATCGTCTATTTCTTTTGCGTCGAACTTGTTGTTCTTGTAAAGCTCGCTAATCGCTTCGTCCAGTTTTTCAAACGATTTTGTTTTGAAGCTCTTTGCCGCACAAATAATGGCGTCTTCCGAATAACCGAGGGTAAGCCACTTGTTAAGCAGCTCGCCGTCCTCAACCTCGGGTTGTCTCTTTATAGAGCACGCAGCAAATATTTTGAGCAGTGATGCCGAAGAAGCGGTGTAGGAAGCAAGCTTTTCGTCAATCTGAGCTTCCGTTGTAACGCCGGATTCGCAGAAGTTTTTAATAACCTTTTTTATATATGCCGCACCAATCGTATCGCCTTTCAGATTTACGCAGTAGTTGACTATCTTTATGATTGCGTGCCGTTCGAGGTCGTATTCTTCAAGCAGGTACAGATACTCCCTGAATTCGTTCTGTGAAATCATTCTGCCGTTGACGGCGGACTGTATTTCTTCGTAAAGACCTTCATATTTTTCGGGGTGTAGCTTTTTGGGCTTTCCGGAATAATTGTCGCAGTCGAGGATTTTTACTTCGAAAGGCGAACGGGATATTACCGAAACCAGCTCGAATTCATCAAGGTATTCGAAATAGTCTTTAACCGCATCCTCGGTAAGGTGTAGCTTTGTCGCAAAATCCGCAATCGTATATTCGCTTTGCCCGTTCTGATAGAGGTAAAGCGCAAAAAGGTAAACCTTAACCGCAACGGGCTCCAATTCGGTAAGGTATTTGGTTATAAATTTGTTTTCGACGCTTGTAACCGATTTTTTGGTCAGTTCTTCCGCCACCGAAATAAAAGCCATATTTAAAACTCCCGTTTAACGCTTGATTTATCTGACAAAAAGGAATATAATGTTATTTAAGATGAAAAAATATCGCCTTTTGAAGAGATGTGTCTAATATTATACCCGACGGTGATAAAAAATGCAATTCTTTTCAATAACTTATATGGCAGGTAATTTTTTGCGTACGGTAAGCAAATTGCGCTGATTATTCATATTATGATTTTGTATCCGCAAACGCACCGTTGATAATTCGTTCTGGCTGAGGTGACGCAGTTGTCAAATATTTTAACGCCAATAACTCTTTGGAAAAAATTTAACGACCGTCTTGAAGTTATGCCCGTTACGCTCGGTGACCGCGTTGACGACGGCATAAAGTTCGAGTATCTTAATTTTTCGGGAAGAGATACCGGAATGGGCAGAGTGACCGTTTACGGGGTTTTGGCAACCAAAGAAGCAAATCCCGCGCACGAGTGCGTTCTTATACTGCGCGACAGCTCCGACGATATTGACGAGGGACTTCTGGCTTATTTCGTCAAGTGCGGTTACAGTGCGCTGTGCGTCGATTATGGCGGTGAGCGCGACGGGGTAGAAAGGTATACGCAGTATCCCAGCAATGTCAGATATGCAAACGTGGAGAAGTGCGGGAGATATAAAGATTACGTTGATTTCAGTGCGGAGCAGACTTGCTGGTACGAGTGGGTTGCGGTTGGCATTTACGCCCGAAAATTTCTTGCTGAAAGATTTTCCACACAGAATATAGGTTTGGTCGGTATTCGCGACGGCGGAGAAGTTGCCTGGAAGCTTGCCTATGCGGCTAGGTTTTCCTGTGCGGTAACCATAAGCGCTTGCGGCTGGAAAGCTTATAAGGGTTTGGAAAAATTCAAGGGACAGGAACCCGAATTCGACGAGGAAAGGTATCGCTTCGTTGCGGGCATAGATTCGCAGGCGTATGCGCCTTACATTAAATGCCCTATGCTGATGCTGTGCACCACAAACGACCCAGCATTCGACTACGACAGGGCGTTCGATACTTTTTGCAGAATAAATCCCGACTTTGCGCGTTCCAGTTCCATTGCGTATTCCATAAATTGCGGCTCGCGTATAGATGTGCGTTCTACCAACGATATGTTTATGTTCTTGGATGGGTACGTCAAAAATAGACACGTATTTATGCCTAAGCCTGCCGAGGTGAGCGTATTCGCCGACGAGGAAGGAAATCTTGTTGCTAGGGTTTCCAGCGACAGCCTTGGCATTGTTGAAAAGTGCGGAGTTTATTTCGCCGAGGATTGCTACGACTATGCTACCCGTGCGTGGTCTGCCGCAAGATATAAACGCACAATCAATTCGCACGAAAGCGAATACTTTCTGGACGTATACGAAAAGAGCAAGGTTTTATTTGTAATGTGCTTTACCGAATATTCCAACGGCTTCACCGTCTGGTCTAAGCTTTCGGTAAAAAAGATAAGCGGCAACTTCCGCAATAGTATGGCAAAGTCGAACATTATTTTTACCAACAAGTTCGGCACGGAATGTTTTTCTATTGCGGATAGCTCCGGTCACGCGGTAGGCGGAGTTTTATTGACTGACAATGACGCTTTGCCCGAAATTATTACCGAGGACGGACTTAAAGGCGTGTATTCAAAGTGCGGGTTGATGACTAACCGCATAAACAATTATCAATACGCGCCGCGCAACGATAGTATTTTGAGCCTTGACGTCTGTTCCGAGGAGGATATAACCTTAGACGTAAGCCTTAAAAATAAAGAGGACGGAACGGTATATTCGGTTAAACTCTATATTTTGGGCGGTGTATGGCAAAGTCAGACGCTTAAAGCAAAGGTTTTCAAAAATCAGAACGGCGTGTCTCTGACCAGCTTTGTAATATGTGAATCACTGTCGATAATCGGTAGCGGCAGGTTTGCACTTAATAATCTTATTTGGCTTTAATAAATGCAAGATAAATCTTATAATTTAAAAAATAGAAGCATCGGCGTGTTGGATACGCTGCTCAGCATACTCTTGTGCGTTATTCTGGTAGTGGCGGTTTTGCGCGTGGCGTTCGGTATTGCATATTTCAGAGTATACGTCGTTGGGTCGTCTATGTCGTCAACGCTCGTGGGTGCGCCCAATAAGGATAACAAGGGCGGCGATTACGTTTACGCTTTCCGCACGTCGCATCCCAAGCGCGGTGATATTGTCGTAATCGAAACCGACACCAAGACGATAATCAAGCGCGTTATTGCGCTCGGCGGCGATACGGTCGAGCTCAAGGAGGGCGTTCTCTATCTTAACGGTGAGGAGGTTGAAGAGCCTTACGTCAAAGATGAGAATAATACGCCGTCCGAAAACAGCTATGCCCAGATTGTCGTGCCCGAAGGCAGAATGTTCTGTCTTGGCGATAACAGGAACGTCAGCGTAGACAGTCGTTCGGAAACCTACGGTTGTATGCCGATTAGCTGGACTGCCGGCGTAGTTGCCGACTGGTCGATGTCGTTCAAGGGTGCCATTACGGCGTTTAACGGTTTTATTGATTTTACTCTGCCGGATATGTTCGGCGGCAAAAAATAATTTACGGAGATTTTTATGCGTGCAGTAGTTACCGTGGTCGGTAAGGATAAAACGGGAATCATTTCAAAGGTCAGCACTTTTCTTGCGGAAAAGCAGGTCAATATTCTCGACATCAGCCAAACTATTTTGGAAGATTATTTTGCTATGATTATGCTGGTTGATATGAGCAACGCCAGCCAGAAGCTTGCGGATTTGGCGGAAGAGTGCAGAGTAATGGGTGAAAAAATAGGTATGTCCGTTCACCTTCAGCACGAAGATATATTCAACGCGATGCACAGCATCTGAGGTTAAATATGTTCAATTATAAAGACGTACTTGAAACTATTGAAATGGTCGAGCGCGAGCACCTGGATATCAGAACGGTAACTATGGGCATCTCGCTTTTGCCGTGCATAAGGGCAACCGGCGAAGCCACGGCGCAGACTGTTTATGACCTCGTCTGTAAAAAAGCGGAAAATATAGTCAAAGTTACAGAAGAGCTTTCTAAGGAATACGGCATACCTATAGTCAATAAACGCGTGTCGGTTACGCCCGTCAGTCTGATTTGCGCTGCATTTCCCGAAAAGTCCGTGCTTGTAGGGCGTGCCCTGGACAAGGCTGCAAAGACGCTCGGGATTGATTTCTTGGGCGGCTATTCGGCGCTTGTGCATAAGGGAACAGCCGATTACGAGAGAGTATTTTTAAATACTATTCCCGAAGTGCTGGCAACGACGGATATGCTGTGTTCGTCTGTAAACGTCGGCTCTTCCAAGTCGGGTATCAATATGGACGCCGTCAAGCTGATGGGACAAGTCGTTAAAGACACTGCCGCGGCAACTGCTGAAAGAGACGGCTTCGGCTGTGCAAAGCTGGTCGTGTTCTGTAACGCCGTAGAGGACAATCCTTTTATGGCTGGCGCATTCCACGGCGTCGGTGAAAGCGATACGGTCATCAACGTAGGCGTATCTGGTCCCGGAGTCGTTCAGCACGCTATCGAAGCGGTGCCTGACGCCGATCTGGCAGAGCTTGCGGAAACCATAAAATGCACGGCGTTTAAGATTACGAGAGCGGGTCAGCTCATTGCTAAACAGGCGGCTAAGAGGTTAAATGCACGTTTCGGAATAGTTGATCTGTCGCTTGCGCCTACGCCCGCGCGCGGGGATTCCGTTGCGCAGATTTTGGAAGGTATCGGTCTGGAAAGCGTCGGTACGCACGGAACTACGGCGTGTCTGGCAATGCTCAACGATGCTGTTAAAAAGGGCGGCGTAATGGCAAGCTCTATGGTCGGCGGACTTTCGGGTGCATTTATACCCGTCTCCGAGGATATAGGTATGATAGAGGCTGCGGAGCGCGGAGATATAAATCTCGATAAGCTGGAAGCTATGACGGCGGTTTGCTCTGTTGGGCTTGATATGATAGCAATTCCCGGAGATACGCCTGCTTCAACGATAAGCGCGATTATTGCGGATGAAGCCGCAATCGGTATGATAAACAATAAGACGACGGCAGTCAGAGTTATTCCCGTGCCCGGGAAAAAAGTCGGTGAAGAGGTTAATTTCGGCGGGCTTTTGGGCAGAGCGCCTATAATGCCTGTACACGACAAGTCAAGTGAAAAATTTATTTCGCGCGGCGGATTGATTCCCGCCCCGATACATTCAAATAAGAATTAAAAAAAGGAAGTGAATGATGGAAAGAAAAGAAGTTGACGTACAACACACCTGGGACGTTGAACAGATTTATACAAGCGACGAACTTTGGGAAAAGGCTGCCGACGAGTTAAATTCCAAACTGGATTTTTCCAAATATGCCGGCAAACTCGGTGATAAAGAAACACTTTTGAAGTACCTTAAAGAAAACGATAAGGTTACCGAAGAGTTGGAACGCCTGGCGGTGTATGCCAATTTGAAACGCGACGAGGATACGAGAGTTGCAAAGTACAACGCGTACAGCGGAAAAGTCGATATGATTTATTCGCGCTATTGCTCGGCAACTGCATTTTTCGAACCCGAGATGGCAGCGCAGGATAATGAATACTTACAGGAGCTTACGGAAGATTCCGACTTTGCCGATTACGATTATCAAATCCAGCTCTTGATTAAGCGCAAGGCTCACGTCGTAAGCGAGAAGGAGGAAAAGCTGGTTGCTCTTTCAAGCGAAGCTCTCGGCACTTTCAGCGACATTTTTGCAATGATTGACAATGCGGATTTGCCGTTACCTGCGATAGAGTATCAGGGAAAACCGTGCAAGCTTTCCCACGGACTGTACGGCTTGATTCTTCATTCCAATGACAGGGCAAAGCGTGCGGAAGCTTATAAAAAGTATTATTCCGCTTATATAAGCTTGCTGAACACGATTACGGCAAACTATTACGGCAACGTAAAGAAAGACGTATTTTTGAGCAAGGTTTACAATTTTGACTCCTGTTTGTCGCACGCTCTCTTTAACGAGGACGTAGATAAGAAGGTATACGAAAATCTGTTGGAAAGCGTTACCGAGAATTGCGCGGTAATGCACAGATATATTGCCGACAGAAAAAAGATTTTAAATTACGAAAAACTTTATTTCTACGACGTGTATGCGCCGCTTGTGGGCAACGTAGAAATTAAAATGCCCTACGACGAAGCTTACGAGTACGTTATTAAAGGGCTTTCGGCATTAGGTAGAGAATATCAGGAATTGTTGCGCACTGGTCGCGACGAACGCTGGATAGACGTGGAGGAGACCGACGGTAAACGTAACGGCGCTTATTCCGCAGCCGTTTACGGCGTTCATCCCTACGTGCTTTTGAATTATCAGCCCACGCTGACCGATATATTTACGATTGCTCACGAAATGGGACATTCGCTCCATACGTATTTCTCGCAGAAAAACCAGCCTTATGCAAAGAGTGAGTACAAAATCTTCGTGGCTGAGGTTGCAAGCACGGTAAACGAAGTGCTTCTTTTAAAGGATATGCTTGCACACGCGCTGGATGCAAATCTTAAAAAGTATCTGCTCAATTACTATCTCGATTCAATGCGTGCGACGCTCCACAGACAGACGATGTTTGCCGAGTTCGAATACGAAGCGCACAAGGCGGTTGAGGAAGGCAATCCTTTGACTAGAGAAAACCTGTGCGAAATATATGCGAATATAGGTAAAAAGTATTACGGTGACGAAATCGAACACGATTACGAGATTTCGTGCGAGTGGTGCAGAATACCGCACTTCTATTCATCCTTCTACGTGTACAAATATGCAACGGGGATTATTGCGGCAATAAACATCGTACACAGGATTCTGAATGAAGGGGAACAGGCGGTTGAAGATTACTTCAAATTCTTATCCGGCGGTTCGTCAACCGATCCCGTGTCGTTGCTCAAACTTGCCGGGGTTGACCTTTCGACAAAGGAACCTTTTGAATTTGCAATGAAGGAATTTGAGCAAACTCTTACCGAATTTGAAAAATTAATGAAAATATAAAGTACTATGTCAGACAAAAACAACGTTTTACCCAACAATTTAGACGCGGAACAGGCACTTTTGGGCTGTATGCTCATAGATAACGGCATTCTTTCCGACGTTTTGGAAAATCTTGCGGAAGATGATTTTTATCAGGAATCTCACCAGTATATTCTTTCCGCAATGAAAATTGTATACTACGAGCATAAGCCTCTGGATTTGGTTACGCTTGCGGATAAGCTGGAAACAGAGGGCAATCTGGATAGGAGCGGCGGACTTTCGTATCTGACAAACCTTACTCAGGTTACTCCTTCGTCGGCGAATTACAGTCACTATTTTGATATAGTAAAGCGTGATTCGATAAACAGAAAGCTGATAAAATCGGCAAGAGAAATTATCAAATACGCGCAGACCAGCGACGACAATCTGAAGAGCGTTCAATATGCAGAGGAGCTTGTTTACGAAATTTCCAAAACAAACGATTCGTCGTCGGTTAATGATATACGTGAAAGCGACGGTATTGACGCCGTTTTGGATAAGTTCCAGAAACTGGACAAGAATAAGGATTCCTTCCGCGGCGTTCAGACCGGGCTTATTAAGCTCGACAGACTGACGAACGGCTTGCAAAAGTCCGATTTGATAGTTCTTGCAGCCCGTCCCGGTATGGGTAAAACCTCGCTCGCAATGAATATTGTGGAAAACGCGGCGTTAAATAACGACAAGGTTTGCGTTGTTTTTTCCTTGGAAATGCCCGAAATTCAGATAATTCAAAGACTTTTATGCGGTTTTGCGGGTGTTTCTATGTCGGACGCGCTTGCCGGCGGCGGTAAACTCAGCACCAACGATTGGAAGAAGTTGACTAAGGCGGCAGAAAAGCTGAGGAAGAGCAGGATTTTTATTGACGATTCCTCCCGCGTGACCCCGGCTGAAATACTTTCTAAATGCAGAAGAATCAAATCGAAAAACAACGGTCAGCTTGACCTCGTTATGATTGACTATATTCAGCTTATGTCAAGCGGCAAGAAGAACGCAGAGCAGAACAGGACACAGGAAGTTGCCGACATCACGCGTGAGCTGAAAATTATGGCAAAGGAATTGGACGTTCCCGTAATTGCACTGTCGCAGCTCAGGCGTATGCAAACTAAAGAGCCGCAGCTTTCCGACTTGAGAGAGTCCGGAGCGATCGAGCAGGATGCAGACATAGTAATGTTTATAAACCGCCCCGACGTTACCGCGAGTGAGGAGGAGCTGAAAAAGGGCAATATAATAAAAGGTATGGCTGACCTCATTATTGCAAAGCACAGAAACGGCGGACTCGACAGAATTAAGCTGCGCTTCAAGGGCGAGCTTACTAAATTCGTCAATCCAGAACCCGGGGACGGCATCGAAGAGCCCGTCTACGACAACTCGCCTGTGCCCGATTATGCTCCGCCCGCAGAGGAAACCGACGGAAGCGTAATATTTTCAGACGAGGACCAGCCGCCGTTTTAAATTATGATTACTCACGTTTTACCGATAGATAACATTTCGTTGGAAATGGCTAAAAACGAGATAATGCATAGCGGCGTAGTGGCTTTCCCCACCGAAACGGTTTACGGACTTGCTGCAAACGCCTTCGATACCGTTGCGGTTGAGAAGGTCTTTGAGGTAAAGGGGCGCCCAAACGATAATCCGCTGATTGTGCACGTACATAAGGATTACGATTTGTCGGAGCTCGTCGAGGATATTCAGCCTTACACGGAGTTGTTGTCCAAAGCGTTTTTGCCCGGACCTCTGACTATGGTTTATAAGAGCAAGGGCACGGTCAGCAGAGCTGTTTCCTGCGGATTGGATACGGTTGCGATACGTATTCCGTCGCATAAGGGCGCGCAGAGTTTTCTTAAATATGTTAATGTTCCTATCGCCGCGCCTAGTGCAAATTTGTCAAAACACGTAAGCCCGGTTACGGCACAGCACGTTTTTGACGATTTGAACGGTAAAATTTCGCTTATTCTGGACGGCGGTAAATGCTCGGGGGGAATTGAAAGCACCGTCCTGGATTGCACGGGTAAAGTCCCCTGCGTTCTCAGAAGTGGACTTATCAGCCGTGAAATGATTGCCCAGGTTGTTGGGGAGTGTGACGAATACGTTTTCAAGGATGGTGAAAAGGTACGCTCGCCCGGTATGAAATACAAGCATTATTCACCTAAGTGCGAAACGGTGCTTTTCAGCTTTGACGACAAGGAAAAGGCGTTTGAATTGTATAAAGCCAAGTTGTCGGTCGGCGTGAAGGCGTTTCTGATGTGCGACGACGAGGTTGCAAAGCTGTCGGGTTGTGCCGATATACTCAATTTGGGTAAGACAGAAAACGAAATTGCGGCCAATTTATACGATAAGTTGCGTGAGGGCGAGGCGGTGGCGGAGTTAATCATAGCCGTTGCTCCCCAAAAGCAGGACGGCGTAATGGTTGGTGTAATGAATAGATTAAAAAAGGCGTGCGGTTAAAATGAGACGAAAGAAGATTTTGTTCGTGTGTACGGGTAACACGTGTCGTAGCCCTATGGCGGAAGCGTTACTCAAAGACGAAATCAAAAAGAGGAGAATCAGATGGTGGGACGTGACTTCGCGCGGGTTAAATGCGGAGGTCGGCGGAACTATAAGCAACAATTCCGCCCTTGCGCTTGAAGAAATCGGAATTTCATTGCCGAAATTTAAACCGCGCCAATTAACGCAGTCGCTGGTTGAAAGCTGCACGCTTGTAGTTACTATGACCGAACAGCAAAGGCAGATGCTGGAAGAGTGCGGAAACGTGAGAAGCGTTAAGGACATTTGCGGCTACGACGTGCCCGACCCGTACGGTTACGGTCTGGACGTGTACGAGATGACGCGCGATATTTTAAAAAGAGCGTGTGAAATTATAGTTGAGGAATATATTTTAAAGTTTGAGGAATAAATATGAAAATTGCACTTGCCTGCGACCACGGCGGACTGAATTTAAAGAATGCGGTAAAAGACTATCTTGAAAAGCACGGATACGAATACGTAGATTTCGGAACGAATACCACCGACAGTTGCGATTATCCCGATTATGCGTTGCCAGCTGCCGAAGCGGTTGCCAGAGGCGAATGCGACAGGGGCATTTTGATATGCTCCACGGGAATAGGCGTGTCTATTGTCGCGAATAAGGTGCCCGGAGTCAGGTGTGCGCACTGTCACGACGTTTATTGCGCGACTTTTACGCGCCTTCACAATAACGCAAACGTTTTGGCAATGGGTGAAAAGGTTGTCGGCGTCGGTTACGCTTTGCAGATTGCTGAAGCTTTTTTAACCACTGGATTCGAGGGCGGCAGGCACGAAAGGCGCGTGGATAAAATTACCGCAATCGAAAAGAAGTACGGAAAATAAGATGTTCGTTGATATTCATTTGCATACGAAGTTTTCTTTTGACAGTCAAGAAGAAATGGAAAATTTCGTGTGTGCCGCAAAACGAGCCGCAATTCCGGCTATCGGATTTTCCGAGCATTATGATTTTGATGCGGTGCTGGACGGGGAAAATATTTCCGTAGTCGATATTCCGAAATATCAAAGCGCCGTGAATGCTTTGCGTGCAAAGGTTTCCTCGCCTGAAATTCTTTTCGGTATCGAGTTCGGTTACAGAGATATATCCGTTTCCAAATACCGTGAACTGGTTGAAAAGTACGATTTTGACTACGTTATTAACAGCGTGCACACGCTCAAAGGGCGCGGTGACTGCTTTCACGACAGGTTTTTTGAAGGTAAAACGCTTAAAGAAAGTTACGCCGATTATTTTAATGCAGTGTTGGAAAGCGTTAAGGCGGATTTCGATTATCAGATAATCGGACACGTCGGCTACGTTTCGCGTTACCGCGATGGTAAAAACGGAAAGATTTCATACTCCGAGTTTTCTGAAATCATAGACGAGATTCTGCTTGAAATAATTAAGAGGGACAAGTGTCTGGAAATAAACACTTCTACGGGCAAGTCCGAAAATTGTTTTCTGCCCGACAAAGATATTATTGAAAGATACGTGCGGATGGGCGGCAAAAAGCTCAGCTTCGGAAGCGACGCACATAGGATAGACGATTATCTGCGCAAGCAAAACGAGCTTTACATTTTTTTGAAATCGCTCGGTGTTAAGCAGCTTTATTATTACAAAAAACGTCGTCCCATAGCCTACGATATTTAAAATTAACGAAATTGCGGAGAATTTATTTTGGTTTTCCGTTTTTTTGTATGTAAAATACTTTACTTCTTTATTGTGATAAAGTATAATAATTATAAGAGGTTCAGACAATGAAGGACGTGGAATTGCATTTAAACGAATTGTACGATATGCTTATTAAATTGAATACGGTTGAGGATTGCAAGGTGCTTTTGGACGACCTGTGTACCTATAAGGAAGTTGAACAGATGGCGCAGAGAGCATATGCGGCAAAGCTGTTTCTCGAAGGGAGAACGTACAATGAAATTATTGCCGAAACGGACATATCCAGCACAACGCTTTCACGCATTTCAAGAGCTATAACTCACGGCAGCGGCGGATATAAGAAATTTATAGATTATAACGGGAAAACTGAATGATGAAATGTGCTAAGCGTGAAGAAGCTATAGTTGACGAGCTTTCAAAATTATATAAGAACAGAGGCTTCAAAAGGTATAAACCCGGGTGTTTTGAGGAGTATTCGCTCTATCAGGACAACAAGGACTTTCTGATTGGGAAGAACGTTATATCTTTTTCCGATTTAAGCGGTAAGCTGATGGCGATGCGCCCCGACGTTACGCTGTCGCTCGTCCGCCATATCGACGTCGAAAGTGGTGCGGCGGAAAAGTTTTATTATAATGAAAAAGTTTACAGACAGGCGACAGGCAGTAAGAATTACAAGGAAATAAGCCAGCTCGGCGTTGAAGTCGTCGGTACAATAGATTTGGCGGTAGTTGCCGAATTGACCGTTTTGATTTGTCAGACGCTTGCAACCATAAACGAAAACTACGTTTTGGATATTTCGCATATGGGGTATACGGAAGGGCTGTTGAGTGAATTCGGAACGGACAAGCAATTGGTTGCGGAATATTTGAAGTCAAAAAATTTGCACGATTTTAATAAGCTCGCGGACGGGCGTAATTACAGCAAAGAGATAAAAGATGCATTCTATACGGCTGTTTCCGTCAATGAAAATCCTGAATTGACTTTACAAAAAGCTGAAAAAGCGGCTTTGAACGACAGTATGAAAAGCGCGGTTGCCGAGCTGAAGGAGCTGTACGCAATTATAAAGAGATTCGGATACGCAGACAGAGTAAATATCGATTTTTCGGCTTGCGGAAATGCCGATTATTATAACGGCGTTATATTTAACGGGTATTTGAAAGGAGTGCCTCACAGCGTACTTACCGGAGGCAGGTATGACAGGTTACTGACAAAGCTCGGGAAAACGGGCGGAGCAATCGGCTTTGCGTTGTATCTGGGTGAAATCGAGCGCTATTTCGCAAGGGACGACGAAAGCGTGGATTATCTGATTATTTATGACGACATAAAGCAGATAGAAGCGCTTAATTTAGCTAATGAAAAAAACAGGCAGCTTAAAACTGTAAGGTTATCCAGATGTGTGCCTGAAGGGTTGGTCTATAAAAATTTGGTTGATTTGACCGACGGGGAGGCAAGTAAATGATAAATATAGCTTTACCGAAGGGCAGATTGGGTGAAAAGGTTTATTCGCTGTTGTCGCGCGTCGGCTTCAACTGCAAGGAATTCACTCCCGATAGTAGAAAGCTCATTTTTAAAGACGATAAAGGCGAAGTTAATTATTTTTGGGTAAAGCCGTCCGACGTTTCGGTTTATGTTGAGCTCGGTGCTGCTGATGTTGGCGTTGCGGGAAAGGACATTATTGACGAATATACACCTGACATATATGAACTTGCCGATCTGGATATGGGCAAATGCACAATGTGCATTGCGGCCCGTGCTGATTTTAATGACGACGTTTCGGCACCGTTGCGCGTGGCAACTAAATTTGTGCATACAGCCGAAAAATATTACGCAGAGATGGGGCGCGATATTGAAATTATAAAGCTGAACGGATCGATAGAGCTTGCGCCGGTTTTGGGTATTTCCGACGTTATCGTAGATATAGTCGAAACGGGAACGACTCTTAAAGAGAATAATCTGAAAGTTATAGGTAAAATTTCGGATATAAGCGCAAGATTTATAACAAATAAAGCGGCGTTTAAATTCAAAAATAAAGAGATTACAGCTATCACCGAAAAATTGAAAGAGGCGGTAAAAGTTTATGATTAAAATTACCAAGTATGTCAACCAGACGGCGGAAGAGCTTTTCGGTGAGCGTGAAGAAATTACGTGTAACGTGGAAGAGACCGTTAAAGAGATTATTGCAGACGTGCGTGCAAACGGTGATGCTGCCGTAAAAAAATATTCAGCAAAATTTGACGGGTTTAACGGCGAAAATCTGTTGGTAACTGAAGATGAATTTGAGCAGGCCTTTGAAGAATTACCTAAGGAATTTATCGAGGTTCTTGAACGTTCGATTGCCAATATTAAGAATTTTCACAGCCGACAGCTCAGAACGGGTTTTGAAATTGATTTGGGTGACAGAATTGTCGGGCAGAAAGTTACACCTGTCGAGAGGGCGGGCATTTACGTGCCCGGCGGCACTGCGGCGTATCCTTCGACAGTGCTTATGAATGCGATTCCCGCAAAAATTGCTGGAGTTAAATGCATTATTATGGCAACACCCGTCAAATCAGACGGTAAGGTTAAACCCGAAGTTTTAGTTGCGGCAAGAATGTGCGGTGTAGATAAAGTTTTCAAAATGGGTGGCGCACAGGCAATTGCTGCTATGGCATACGGTACGGAGAGCGTACCAAAGGTAGATAAAATTACGGGCCCGGGGCGCGACTACGTTGCTACAGCAAAAAAACTTGTTTACGGCGTCGCCTGCGGAATTGATATGATTGCAGGTCCGAGTGAAATTTTGGTCCTTGCCGACAGTAATGCTAAGGCCGAGTATGTTGCGGCGGATATGCTTTCGCAGGCTGAGCACGATAAAATAGCGTCGGCAATTCTTATTACAGACAGCGCCGAGCTTGCAGAAAACGTTTTAAAAGAGCTTTACCGCCAGGTTGAACTGCTTGAAAGAAAGCAAATTGCCAAGGAATCATTGGAGAACAAGTGCAAAATTATTCTGACGAGCGACTTGTCTGCGGCTGTCGAACTTTGCAATCAATATGCGCCAGAGCATCTGGAATTGGCGGTTAAGGAGCCTTTTAAGCTTCTTGAAAAGGTTAAAAACGCAGGATCCGTATTCCTTGGATACAACACTCCCGAAGCGGTCGGAGATTATTATGCGGGTGCAAATCACACCTTGCCGACAAGCGGCACTGCAAGATTTGCTTCGCCCTTGAGTGTTGACGATTTTATGAAAAGTACGCAGTACGTTTACTATACCGATAAAGCATTAAAGGGAGCGGCTTCCGATATAATGACTTTTGCGCAGTCGGAGGGGCTTGGCGGACACGCTGAAAGCGTTGCCGTTAGATTGAAAAAATGAGCAGATTTACTACCGATTTAATTAACGGAATCGAGCCTTACATTCCTGGTGAGCAACCCAGGGATAAAAGGTATATTAAACTTAATACTAACGAAAATCCTTTTTATACAAGCCCGTCGGCTATGGCGAAAATCAGTGAGAGCGCTTTACAAAATCTTAACAGATATTCCGATCCGGAATGTACCGAACTGACTAAGTCGATAGCTGATTATTACGGAATGGAAACGGCAAACGTTTTGGTAACTAACGGCTCTGACGAAGCACTTGCCTTTGCGTTTTACGCTTATTGCAAGAACGGAGTATGTTTTCCGGACGTTACATACGGATTCTATGAGGTCATAGCTAATTTGTTCGGCTGCCCAATGGAACGCATTGTGCTACAGAATGACTTTACTGTAAATTGCGAGAATTATTACAATAAAGGTAAAACAGTTGTTTTAGCTAATCCAAACGCGCAGACTGGAATAGAGCTATCACTGTCGAAGATTGAGCAGATTATAAAGAATAACCGCAATAATATCGTCATTATAGATCAGGCGTATGCGGATTTCGGTAGTAGCAACGCAATAAGTCTTATAAACAAATATGATAACATTGTTGTCATAAATACTTTTTCAAAATCGCGTTCGCTTGCTGGTGCAAGAGTAGGATACGTTATTGCAAACGAGAATCTGATATGTGACTTGAAAAAAGTTAAGAATTCGTTTCATCCTTATAATGTAAACAGCTTGTCGTCCGCACTTGCGGCGGAAGCAATACGTGACGAAAGTTATTTTAAGCGGTCCGTGCAATGTGTAAAGGACGGAAGGGCGCAGTTAAGTAAAGGATTATTGGAGCTCGGTTTCAGAGTTTTACCATCCTCGGCGAATTTTGTGCTTGCCGAACACTATGTTATGCGAGGCGAAGTACTTTACAAAAAACTAAAAATGCACGGTATTTTGGTAAGACATTTCAAAGATGAAAGAATAAGCAATTTTATTCGTATAACTATCGGAACAGAAAGTGAAATTGCAGAATTGCTAAAAGTAATTAATGAAATAATTGCGGAGAAAGATAATGAGAACTGCTGAAATTAAAAGAAAAACACGAGAAACGGATATAAAACTTGCGCTTAATCTTGACGGCGGCGATTATTCGGTTGCTACGAACTGCGGTTTTTTAAATCATATGCTTGAACTTTTTGCCGTGCACAGCGGTTTCGGACTGAAAGTCGAATGTAAAGGCGACATTGAAGTAGATTTTCATCACACTGTTGAGGACGTCGGTATAACGCTTGGACAGGCATTTTTAACTGCTATTGGTGATAAAGTCGGCATAAATCGCTATGCTGACGTAACCATTCCAATGGATGAAAGTCTGGTTTTGTGCGCGATTGATATTAGCGGCAGGGGTACTCTCAATTATGATTTGAAGATTGAAAGCGCAAAGGTTACGGATGATGGTGACGACCTTAAGCAAAAGAGCGTAGGGCTTTTTGATACGGAGCTTATAGAGGAATTCTTTTTATCGTTTGTAAGAGAAGCAAAAATTACGCTGCATCTTGTGCAGTTATACGGTAAAAACACCCACCACATAATAGAATGTGCATTTAAGGCGTTTGCAAGAGCGCTTAAAGCTGCGGTTGCGGTAACCGGAACGACGTTGCCGTCAAGCAAAGGGATGCTTTAATGATTGCTATAATTGATTACGGTGTTGGTAATTTGTTTTCGCTGCAACAATCGCTTAAAAAGATTGGCGCAAAAAGCAAAATTACCTCGCAAAAAAATGAAATCGAGCGTGCGGACCGACTGATTTTACCGGGAGTCGGAGCATTCGGTGATGCTGCGGAAAAGCTTAGACAAAGCGGGCTTGATGTTGTAATTAAGGAGCAGTGCAACAGCGGCAAGCCGCTTCTCGGAATTTGTCTTGGAATGCAACTTCTTTTTGAAAGGAGTTTCGAATACGGCGAACACCGAGGATTGGGAATAATAAAAGGCGAAATTTTGCCGCTTAAAGATTATGTTACTGACTTAAAAATTCCGCATATGGGCTGGAACAGCCTGAAGTTTGTGGATGACAATCCTCTTTTTAAAAATATATCGCAAGGCGATTACGTGTATTTTGTACATTCGTTTTTTGCCAAATGCGGTGAAGGACTGTCTGCAACTACAGACTACGGTTTTGATGTTACCGCGGCAGTGAGAAAAAACAATGTTTACGGAGTACAGTTTCACCCGGAAAAGAGCGGCAAAACAGGTCTGAAGATTTTACGCGCGTTTAACGAGGTTTAATGTTTATGTTTATTTTTCCTGCGATAGATATAATAGGCGGCAAAGTCGTAAGACTGTGCGAAGGTGATTACGACAGAGCTAAAACTTATATGCTATCGCCGATTGAAGCAGCACTCAAATTTGCTGATGACGGGGCAACGCACTTGCACGTCGTTGATTTGGACGGAGCAAAGAGCGGAAATGCCGATAATGCAAAAACGATTGAGAATATAGTTTCCAGATGCGGAACGTTTGTGGAAGTTGGCGGAGGTATAAGAACTTTCGATCAAATTCAAAAATATCTTGACTGCGGGGTACGACGAGTAATTTTGGGAACGATTGCCGTAAAAGATTTCAGCTTTGTTGCAAAGGCCGTAGAAAAATTCGGCGAAGCAATTGCCGTAGGCGTAGACGCAAAGAATAACTGCGTTGCCGTAAACGGGTGGCAGGAAGTTACACAAATTAACTCGTTGGATTTTTGCAAAAAACTTAAAAGCGTTGGAGTTGAAAATGTAATTTACACAGATATCAGTAAAGACGGTATGTTGAACGGCACAAATTTAGATATATTCAATGTACTACGTCAGACATACTATCCTAAAATTACGGCTTCCGGCGGTATTACTGACGAATTTGAGATAGAAAAACTAAAAAATATGGGTATTTACGGTGCGATTTTAGGTAAGGCGTTATACGAAAACGCAATTGATTTGAGAAAGGCTATCGCGATAGCCGAGGAAAAATAATGCTTGCAAAAAGAATAATACCGTGTCTTGACGTCAGGAACGGCAGAGTTGTAAAAGGAAAAAATTTCAGCGGATTATCCGACGTTGATGATCCTGTTGCGTTGGCTTCACGCTATTCTGAAAGCGGAGCCGATGAGCTTGTGTTTTATGATATTACGGCAAGTTCCGAGGGAAGAGCGCTTTTTTGTGACGTTTTGAGTGCGGTCGCTTCGTGTGTATTTATTCCGCTTACTGTCGGCGGAGGTATAAACAGTTTAAATGATTTTGACAGAGTTCTTAAATGCGGCGCAGATAAAGTCAGTGTTAATAGCGGTGCAATTGCTAATCCAGAACTGATTTCTGAGGCTGCCAAACGATACGGTAACCAATGTGTTGTGCTGTCTATGGACGTTAAACTGACCGATGGTGGCTATAAGATTTTTAGCCACGGCGGTAGAATTCAGACTGAACTAGATGCCGTTGAATGGGCAAAATTCGGCGAGAATAGCGGCGCAGGCGAAATTGTAGTCAACAGTATCGATACCGACGGCGTTAAGAAAGGATTTGATTTACCGCTACTGAATAAGATTTGCGACGTGGTGAATATTCCTGTTGTTGCAAGCGGCGGCGCGGGCAGCATTAACGACTTTATTAAATTGTTTAAAACTACCAAGGTTGACGCCGGTTTAGGAGCTTCGGTGTTTCATTTTAACGAATTTACAATTGAAAAGTTGAAAAAAGAGCTTAGGTCAAACAATATTGAGGTAAGATTATGATAGAAATTGACAAGTTGAAGTTTGATAGCAACGGATTGATTCCTGCGGTTGTTACAGATTTCTTCAGTAAAAAAGTGCTTACTGTTGCATATATGAACCGTGAGAGTCTGGAAACCTCTATCCGCGAAGGAAAGACTTGTTTTTGGTCGCGCAGCAGAAAATGCTTATGGCGTAAAGGTGAAACGAGTGGAAATTTTCAGCATATTGTTTCGATAATTGCCGACTGCGATTATGATGCGTTGACAGTTGAAGTCGTTAAAGATGGACCTGCGTGCCATACCGGAACTGATAGTTGTTTTAATAATTACGTTTACAGAAGCGATGGCTTGCCCGAATTTTCATTTGACGGACTGTACGCGTTATTGCAGCAAAGACAAACCGAAAAACCAGAAGGTTCGTATACGACGTATTTATTCGAGCAAGGAATTGACAAGATATTAAAGAAAGTCGGCGAAGAATCGACTGAGGTTATTGTTGCCGGCAAAGGCGGCGAAAAAGCCGAAACAATTTATGAAATTGCCGACCTTGCGTATCACGTAATGGTTCTGATGGTTAATATGGGAATCGAGCCGAAAGATATTGTTGCGGAGCTTGCAAAGCGTCACGTAATAGATCATAAAGTAAAACAACAAAAAATGCAGTAAAATTATATGGTTTATGTCACGCATAGTATATATTTATTTTAAGATATTGCACAGTTTTTGCGTAAATTTATTGAAATTTGATTAAAATAACTATATTATTGTTAATCGGATTAATTGCATTTCATTTTACTTAATTCTTTAAAATCGGTCGAGCACTTATAAGCATATCCCATTATTTAGGTAAAAAATGCAGTTTTCACTTCGTAAAAGCTGTGTTTTACGAAGTGTTGCAACCTCTCTACTCCGTCGATTTGTTCGGCGGTTTTCTCGTTATCGGGGCTTTGTACTGCCTCTCACGCTAACTCTAACCGCATAAAAATGATGTAAATTGTCCGCTCTACTTTGTTTCTCGCCGCCCCTCGCTATGAGCGTAGACCCACGCAGAAAAAAAAGAAGATTGATGGGAACCGATAAAATCGTTTTTCACCTTTGCCACGCAGGCAAATCAATCTTCAAACATTATTATATTCAATCATTATAATAAAGTCAACTGCTTTTTGTAAGTCAACTTGAATTATTCGTAAAACGAGCGTTTGACTTTTGTCTTTGTGCGGTGTAAACTATAATTATGAAAACCAATTCGGACTACTACGCTCAGCGAAATAAAAAGAATATTCAAACGATAGACAGAATTCTGGACGAGGATTTGCCCGCATTCTGCCTTGATTACTTTCTGGCGATTGACAGTATGACTTCCACCCTCACCAGGTTAAACTATGCGCACGATTTGAAAATTTTCTTTGATTTTATGTGCAAAAAGCGTTACGGCGGCAATAAGACGGTGAAAGACATATCACTAATTGATTTGGAAAACGTGACGAACAACGACATTGAATATTTCCTCGTCTACCTTTCCCATTACGAGTACGGCGGCACGGAACACACCTGCAACGAGCGTGCGAAGGCGCGCAAGCTCTCCTCTGTGCGCGCAATGTTTAAATATTTCTTTAATAAAGGTCAGATTTCGGTGGACAATTCCGCAAAGGTTGCCACGCCAAAACTGCACGAAAAGCCGATAATCCGGCTTGACGGCAACGAAGTTTTCAACATTATAGACACTGCTGAAAGCGGAAACGGGCTTACTCCCCACCAGCGCGCATATCACGAGAAAAATAAAGTGCGTGACACCGCCATTCTAATTCTATTTCTCGGCACGGGTATCCGTATAAGCGAATTGGTCGGACTGAATAACGAGGATATAAATTTCAAGGATAATTCGTTTTTGGTGACTAGAAAGGGCGGAAGCAAGTCTATACTTTTCTTTGATGATGACGTAGCGGACGCGTTGAAGAAGTATCTGGATTATAAAGAGGAAACCGAGCTTGACAATAGCGGCGACGGCGCCCTCTTCCTTTCCTCTCAGAAAAAGCGCATTACGGTGCGCGCGGTGGAAAATCTGGTGCAAAAATATGCAAAAATCGTTTCGCCGTTAAAGAAAATTTCTCCGCACAAATTGCGCAGTACGTACGGCACGCAGCTGTATAAAGCGACCGGTGATATTTATATTGTGGCTGACGTTTTGGGGCACAAGGACGTAAATACAACGCGTAAGCACTACGCTGCAATCAGTGAGGATACGCGCCGTGCTGTTGCCGGAAAAGTTAAACTGCGGCGCGACGACGAATAAAAATTATGGATTTGATTGAAAAAATATATATAATTCAGCCGATACTCGGCGACAATTACAAGCGGATTCACGACGAGGCGATTGCGCTTATCGAGAGCGCGGGCGGCGTTTATGTAGGCTCCTGTTTTCAGAATATTAAGGAAATCAATGCGGCAACTTTTATAGGTTCGGGAAAGCTTGCCGAAATTGCCGTCGCCCTCGAAGGAATCGAGCAGCTTACAATTTTATTTAACGGTGAGCTTTCTCCCTCTCAGACTCTGAACATTTCGGCGGCTCTCGGCGACAGAAAAGTTATTGACCGCACTACTCTCATTCTCGACATTTTTGCGCGCAATGCCGTGACTAGCGAGGGAAAAATTCAGGTTGAAATCGCGCAACTGAAATATATCTATCCGCGTTTAAAAGGTAAGGGCGCGGCGCTTTCCAGGCTTGGCGGCGGAATCGGTTCGCGCGGTCCCGGTGAAACGCAGCTTGAAACTGACAGGCGGCACATAGCGTACAGATTGAAGTATCTGGAAAACCGTTTGAAAGAAACCAAGAGCCGCAGGCAGTTGCAGACCGACAGAAGAATAAAAGAAAATACAAAGACTGTTGCTTTTGTGGGCTATACCAACACCGGCAAGTCCACGCTTTTAAATCTGTTGACGGGTTCGGACGTCGTTTCGCAAAACGCGCTGTTCGTCACCCTCGACCCCACTGCGCGAAAATGTGTGATTGACGGCGAAGATTACGTGCTGATTGATACGGTCGGATTCATTCAGTCTTTGCCGCACGACATTGTTGAGGCGTTTAAATCGACTTTGGAAGTTGCTTTAAACTGTGATTTGGCGCTTTTCGTTGCCGATGCCTTCGACGATTATCAGTTGCAATTCGATACCACTGTCAAGACGCTTGAAGAGCTTGGCTTCAATAAAAAATATCTGAAAGTGTTGAATAAGTGCGATATGGTTGAGGATGCTTCCGCCCTTCCTTCCGACTGTATTTTAATTTCCGCAAAGGACGGCACCGGCATAACTGCGTTGAAAGAAAATATAAAAAAGTCCTTTGAAGAACGCTTCAAAAGACTGAGTATTTTTATTCCGTTTTCCGAGTCGAACAAATACGAAAAATTAAGGCGTTATGCAAACGAGCTTTCTCGTGACTACACTGATAGCGGCGTGAAGTGTGAAATTAAGGTAGAAAACATTTTTGCCGACAAGTTTGCCGAATTCGTCGTTTAAAATTTTCCGGCTTCGTTTTCATCGGTAATAATCGCGTCGATTTTTATGACCGCGTCGTCCCTTATGTCGAGGCACTTTCCGCAGTTATCGCAGATCTTGTTGCTGTCCAGATCACAGATTTCACATTCACCGCACCCTGTGCACTGCCTTTCGTATAAAACACATTCTCCGCCGATATTCATAAAGGATATCCCTCCTGCACGAATAATTTACATTCAAATTTAAATATTGTCAAGAATTTTTTAAAATAATTGTAAAACTTAGAACAATCGTTTGTGTTTTTGAAATGTGTATGATATAATCAAAATACGGAGGGAATTTTATGGCAAAAAAGCGCAATGGAAAGCAGTATAACGACGATACCGTTCTGAATTATATTGAAAAATATATGGCTGACAACGGTTACGCTCCGTCGGTGCGTGAAATTTGCAAGGGCTGCAATATCCCTTCTACCGCCACCTGCTTTACTATTATAAACGACCTTGCGGACCGCGGACTGATAGAAAAGAGCAGAGTCGGTGAAAATAAGCGCCGCGCACTGTCTGTAAGACAACATTCGATTAAGGTTCCGCTTGTAGGTACCGTTGCGGCGGGTGAACCGATTTTTGCGCAGGAAAATTACGATGATTTCTTTTCTATCCCCTCCAACTTGTTCGGTACGGACGATATGTTTATGCTGACCGTTAGGGGTGATTCGATGATAAAAATCGGAATGTTCAGCGGCGATATGTTAATAGTCAAAAAACAGGAAACTGCCGAAAACGGCGAAATCGTGGTTGCGCTTGTAGACGACAGCGCGACGGTAAAGAGATTTTTCAAGCGCGACGGCAAGTTTATCCTCCACCCCGAAAACGACGATATGGAAGATTTTGTCTTTGACGAAGTTTCAATTCTGGGAAAGGTTGTCGGGCTAATCAGAAATATGAAATAAGAAAAAAGAGAAGCTTTTCTAAGCTTCTCTTAATTTTTATATCGATAACAGATAAGCGACCTCTTCTTTGGAAAGTTTTCTGTATGCGCCGCGGTCAAGTCCGCGCAAGTTGATTTCACCGACTTTGATGCGCTTTAAAAGCGTAACCTGTTTGCCGATTGCTTCAAACATTTTTCTGACCTCGCGGTTCTTTCCTTCCGTTATGGTCACGTGAATTTTCGTATACGCCTTGTTGGTTTCTACGATATGCGCTTTACACTTTTTTGTAACGTAGCCTCCTATATCTACACCGCTTCGTATGGGATTGAGTCCTGCTTCGGTTATCGTTCCCTCTATCTTTACAAGATAGGTTTTCGGAACTTCGTTTGAAGGGTGCGTTAGATGCTGTGCAAGCTCGCCGTCGGTCGTAAGGATAAGCAATCCTTCGCTGTCGTAGTCAAGTCTGCCTACGGGATAAATTCTGCCGATATTGGGCGGCATTAAATCCATCACGGTTTTTCTGCCTTTGTCGTCGCGTACGGTGCACAGATAGCCCTTCGGCTTGTTCAGAATATAATATTCGTTTTTCTTCACGCTCACGGCAGTGCCGTTGACGGTAACGTTATCGTCGTCGCCCACGTTTGCACCGATTTTTGCAACCTGACCGTTTATTAAGACCGCGCCGCTTGCGATAAGCTTATCGCATTCCCTGCGTGAAGCTACGCCGCACGCCGCTAAAAATTTGTTTATCCTCATAGCTTTTATCTTCAACTTAAATTTGTTTACTTTATAGTATACAAATTATGGCTGAAAATCAAGTTATTTTCACAATAAATTTCCAACTTGGCAATTGCCTCTCTGTCCTGTCTGTCTTTGACTTCACGGATTTCGAAATTCAATTCCTTGCCCTTTTCTACGGTTACCGTATAATCTTTATCGAGTTTACACTGTGTGCCGCGGAAATTATAAATGCGGTCGGCAGAAAGCGTTTCGTTACAGTATTTATTGAAGCAGTTTTCTATTATTGCCTCACTTCTGTCCCACATATCGTAGCAGTTTAAGACCACGCAGACGACGTCCATATTTTCGCGTTTTGCGGAAGATACGAGGCATCTGCCCGCCTTTTGCGTGTAGCCGGTCTTTACGCCGTTTGCTCCGTCTAGTCTGTTCAAAAGCTTATTCTTGTTGACAAACGTACGGAAATCGCCGCTGTAATTCTTGGTTGAAACGACCTCGGCAAATACGGGGTTGCTCATAGCGTGCCTAGAAATGTTGCAAAGGTCGCGTGCCGTGGTGTAGTGTTGATCGTTCGGCAAACCGTTGGGGTTGGCAAAATTAGTGTCGTTTGCACCAAGCTCCTTTGCCCTGCAATTCATTTTCTCAACGAACTTTTCTATAGAGCCGCTGTGATGAATTGCCAGCGCGCACGAAGCGTCGTTACCAGAACGAAGCATCAGTCCGTACAGTAAATCTTTAACTGAAATAGTTTCTCCCTTTTTCAGGTAGATACTCGAGCCCTCTACGCCTACCGCCTCGTCGGGTACCGTAATTGCTTCGGATAAATCGCATTCCTCGGCAATAATAAGCGCCGTCATAATTTTGGTCGTGCTTGCCATCGGCAGTTTTCTGTCAGCATTCTTTTCGTGCAGAATTTTACCTTGGGTAAGCTCCATAGCGATTTCCGCAACACCGTCGGCATCGGCATTAACAGGACTGTTAAAGGTTACAAACGAAGCAACCAAAGTGAGGCAGACGCCGAAGAAAATGGCGCTGCGGAGTTTCTTAAACATTCTCGGACAGTTTGTTAACCAGTTCCCCCGTCTTCTGAATAAGCGTATCAATTGCGCCGTCCTCCATTTTTAATAATCTGCAGTTTTTGCCGTCGTCAACCAGAAATCCCTTCGGTTTAACGGTTATAACCGTTCCGTTACCTCCGGCAAGCTTAAAACCGTCTGCCTCGCGGAAAGTTTTAACGTCGCCGTATTCACCGCCGCCGCCCAGATTTACTACCGTAACCGTTGATAAAGGAATTACCTGCGCACCGCTAACGGTTATTATAGGGTCACCTATAACGGTGTCTGCGTCCGCAAGCTTTTCGATTGCGAGCGCGGGTTTTTCAAATTGGCTGTCCTTTTGTGTCTTTTTCAATTTAACGTTCATTCAATTTCCCCCAAAAGAAAATAGTAAAAAGCTTAATGATAGTAATTATGTTAATAATACCAACAAGCTTTAAGTAATAGTTGATGTGTGAATGCTCGTAGTTTAAAACCGAATAATTTTTCAGCTTTGTTTTGCCGCCGTTGATTTTTACAAAGGTATAAATAGCGTCGGTAAGAGCCTTATTTGCTAGTGCAACGTAAGCATTATCGGGATTCTGAATACCGTAATCGCCAAGCTGCACAATTTTTGTGATGCACAGACTGTTAAACAATTTTAACCAATTGGTCGTCGTTAAAATTTTGTCGTCGCTCTTTTCTTTATCCTTTTCCTTTACAAGCTTCGGTTTCCTTTCGGTATTTATATTTAATATCGTAAACAGTCTATACAGCGTTATATTTATTCCCGCATATCTTTCGGAAGTCGAAATGTAAACGTAATTGAATACGTGCACGGGAAAAATCGCTATAAAAAACGATATTGCAGATATATATACCAACGCGTCATTCACAAAACTATTATCTGTAATAACAAAATTATTATACAAATATAAAAAGACCGTGCCAGTCGGCACGGTCTATATAGAATTTAATTTACTTTATTTCGATTACGTTTTCTTCACCGCTCAAAAATTCGGGAAGCTCGTACCCGTCCTGGGTGGCGGCAGGTTTCTTCTCCTCCTGGGCGCCGTCGGCTGCATTTTCGGCGGGCTGTTCCTCATCCTCACCGGTGTACTCGTCCTTGTGATACAGATAATTGCCGCCCTCTTCTTCACGTAAAATCGTATCGTTGAGCTCAGCAATCTGCGCCATAAGCTGATCGTAGTCGGGCAGTTCGTCGATAGAATTGAGCTTGAAGCGCTTTAAAAAGTTGTCCGTAGTCATATACAGAATGGGCTTGCCCACGGTGTCCTTTTTTCCGCACGGCTCTATCATTCCCAGCTCCAGAAGAGTGTGAATCGCATAGTCGCAGTTTACCTGCCTTATATCCTCAAGCTCACCCTTTGTAACCGGTTGTTTATATGCGATAATCGCCGCGCACTCCAGTATAGTCTTTGTGAATTCCTTTTCTTTTATGGGCGTGAGCACGTCGGAAATCTGCTGCTTATAGTCGGGGTTGGTGGCAAACTGGATCTTGCCGTTGAACGTAAGAAGGTGTATTCCGCATTCGTTGCCGTATTTTTCCTTCAATTCCGCTATGCAGGCGTTGACTTCCTTTAACGAACAATTCAGTTTTTCCACTATGTACTTTACGGGTACCGCTTCTCCCGAAGCAAAAACTATGCCCTCAATTATATTCGTCAAATTGCTCATTTGTTACGTCCTTTAAATCCGCGTCGGGATTACGTTTTATTTTTATATTACTGAAAGTTTCCGCCTGTTCAACCATAAGGAACTGGAATTTAAGCATTTCCAGAAGTGCCTGGAAGGTTGTTATAACTTCGTTCCTGGTATAGCTGACGAACAGTTCCTCGAAATCGAATTCTTCTTTTTCTATAAGCTTTTCCTTAATTCTGACGACTCTGTCCTGAACGGTGTATTCGTCCTTGGGAATTTCCTTTACGTTTTCCTTCTCGCGCTGCATACTCTCGTTTCTGAGTAGCAGATTGGCAAACGCTTTTAAAAGTGCGTCAACGTTAAAGTCTTTATATACGACTTTAACCTTGCTTATTTCCTTGTCGGGGTCCTTGTAATAATACCCTATAGTTTCAAGGTCTTTAAGCTTAGGCGTCTGTTCCTTTATGAGTTCAAACTCACGCTGTTTAAGCTGTTCGATGAGCTCCTGCTGTTCTTCGTCGGCGCCGCCTATTTCCTCACCGTCGATTTCAACGGGCGGAACGAGCGATTTAGACTTTATATAAATTATCTGCGCAGCCATTGCCAGATACTCGCTTTCCTTATCGACGTCGCGGCTGGGCTGCGTTTTCATATAATCGATATAGTCCAAAAACTGTTCGGTTACTTTCGAAACGAAAATATCCTCTATATTGATTTTGTTAATATTGATTAAATGTAACAGCAAATCGAGGGGACCTTCGAAATCATCCAAGACAGTATCGTAGTCCACCACCGATTCAAAATTTTCGTATTTTGCGTCTAAGCTCATAATCTTAAAATCCACCCCCACGCCGCTTTTATGGGGAATCCTATTATATTTTTCGCAAACCACCCGATATAGCCCAGCACATCAAGGTAATTCACTATCATTTTTACCCTTATATCAGGTACGTGGTCAACGATAATTCCGCAAAAAAAGCTTTCAACTATCAGAATAATTAAAATCATCTGACCGTATTTGCGCAGAAATCTCTGCACCAAATTAACTTCTTGCGTGCAGGACTGCACTATGCGGAAGCCGTCCAGCGGATACAGCGGCAGAAGGTTGAACACAAAAGAATATACACCGTAAGCGAAAATCAGATAGAAGCAATACCGCAGAAAGTATTCAAAGTATTTCAACGCGCCCAGCGTTGCCGCTACGGGATAGAAAAACCGCGCAATAATTACGAATATGAGATAAGCGACAAAAGCAATTATATAATTGACGACTACACCCGCGATCGCCGTAGTAAACATTCCCTTTTTATAGTTGCGGAAATTATACGGATCGACGGGCACGGGTTTTGCCCAACCGAACCCGACAAGCGCGCACATTATAAAACCTATAGGGTCAATGTGTTTGATAGGGTTAAGCGTCAGCCTTCCGCGTATTTTGGCCGTCGGGTCGCCGTTTTTATAGGCAACAAAAGCGTGCGCGTATTCGTGAGGCGCAAAAACGAAAATTACGGCAATTACGCTTGCAAAAAGCTCTATTATTCTTTCAATCATTTATTTAAGCTGACGGGAATGACGTCGTTTCTTATCAGATCTTCATAAGTCTGCTTCTTGATAATGACTTCCGACTTGCCGTCTTGGACGAGAATTGCCTGAGGAATAAGGTTTCTGTTGTAGTTACTTGCCATCGAATAGTGATAAGCACCCGTTGACAGCACAGCCAAAATGTCGCCGCTTTCGATTTCGGGTAAGGGAATATCCACTCCTATCAAATCGCCGCTTTCGCAACACTTGCCTGCAATGCTGACCTTTTGCACATTCAACGCATTTACGTCGGAAGCCTTGACCGCAGTGTATTTGGACTGGTAGAGCGCATATCTGGGATTTTCGAACATACCGCCGTCTATTGCAACGTATTTCCTCACGCCGGGAATGTCCTTGATTGAGCCGACGGTGTAGAGTGTTACACCCGCCTCGCCGACGATTGACCTGCCAGGCTCTATAAGCAGATATGGCAAATTCAAGCCGTATTCCTTCGACTTCGCTTTTATCGTATTGATTAACACTTTAAGATAATCCGCGTAGTCCTCTTCTTTGAGTTTGGGATCTTCGTCCGTGTAGTAAATGCCGAACCCTCCGCCGATATTCAAAACCGACGCCTCGAATTTGGTTTCAGCCTTGATTGCGGAAATAAAGGTAAGCATCTTTTCGGCAGCAAGCACGAACGACTGCTTTTCGAAAATTTGCGAGCCGATATGACAGTGATATCCCTTCAGATCGAGATTTTTAAGTGAAAGAACGTGTTTCGTATATTCGAGCGCCGTGCCATCCGCGGCGGAAAAACCGAACTTGGAATCAGTCCTTGCAGTCTGCACAAAGGCGTGTGTATGCGCCTCTATACCCGGGTTTATTCTTATCAAAACGCTCTGTTTTACACCTTTTTCCTTTGCGATTTTGTCAAGAATATCCGCTTCACGGTAGGAATCGATTACAATTCCGCCTACACCTGCATCCACGGCTTCGCAGAGCTCGTCATAGGTTTTATTGTTGCCGTGAACGTATATATTCTGAGCGTTGAATCCCGCTTTAAGCGCGGTGTAAAGCTCGCCGCCTGAAACGGCGTCGCAACCGATTCCCTCATCCTTTGCAATGCGGTACATTGCAAGGCAGGAAAACGCTTTAGACGCATAAAGAACTTTGCCGTTGCCGTTATATTCCTGGTCAATCGTACGTTTGAATACGCGCATCATAGAGCGGATATACGCTTCGTCGTAGACGTAAAGCGGGGTACCGTACTCTTTGGCAAGGCTCAGGGCGTCGCAACCGCCTATTTCAAGATGACCTGCCTCATTGGCTTTCAAAGTTTCTCTCGTATTCATAAAAACGACCTCTGACGAATTATATATAAATTCTATCAAAGGTCGCAAAAATAGTCAAATATATTTAATAAAATAAAGCAATTATATTAGGTATTATAACTTATGTTATAATGAGTCGTTAAAGCGTCCAGCCCTTTGCCACTTTCTTAAAGAAGTCGCCGTAAGTTGCCTTGTCGGCATCTTCCGCCGCAACCAGGTCAACAGTATCGCACAAAACTCCGTCTTTGTAGACTTCGATTTTGCCGACTACGTCGCCCTTTTTAACTGGAGCTTTAATCTCATACGCAATAACGTTGCGCTCGATTTCAGGCGTTGAGTCTGCTGCGGAGAAAACGTAGCTCGAACGCGCGGGCTTTACGCTGATTGCCTGCTTTTTGGAGCAGTCTACGGCAAACTTATCGCTCAAATTGACGTCTTTATCGAGAACCACACGGTTTTTATAGTTTGCAAAACCGTAGTCAAACATATTGATTGCCGACTTGAATCTGTCGTCACTGGAACTTGCGCCAAGCACTACGGAAACCAGACGCATACTGTCCTTCTTTGCCGTAGAAGCAAGGCAGAAACCTGCCTGATTGGTAAAGCCGGTCTTGCCGCCGTCACAAGCGTCGTACTTTCTTATAAGCTTATTCGTGTTTGTCATAGACGTCGTTCTGCTGTCCGGATGATTAAAATCTTCAAGCCAGATCTGGCTGTATTTGAAGTACTCCTCGTTCTTTATGAGATTGGAGAACATTATCGCCACGTCTTTTGCGCAGGAATACTGTGTTTCCTTGGGCAGTCCCGTGCAGTTTGCAAACAGCGTATCGGTACAGCCGAGCTCCTCAGCACGCTTATTCATAAGTGCGACAAAGCCCTCCTCGCTGCCGCTGATGCTTTCGGAAACGGCAACGCAGCTGTCGTTTGCAGAGCAAACAATAATGCTTTTAATCAAGTCGCTTAACTGATAAGTTAATCCGGTTTGCAGAAAGACCTGGGAGCCGCCCATACCCGCCGCGCGCTCGCTTACGGAAATCTTATCGTCCAGCGACAGCTTACCGGACTGTATTGCGTCAAAGCACAAAGTTAACGTCATAACCTTGCAGACGCTTGCAATGGGCAGTCTTGCCGTTTCATTCTCTTTATAGATACATTCACCGGAATTGTAATCGCACAAATATGCGCTCTTACAGTTCTGTGTCAGTGCGGTTTCATCCGCATACGCCGGCTTTACTGTTGATATTGCGCCTGATGCACAGGCTAAAAAGCTTAACGATATTATTGTAGCAGTTAATTTTTTCATACTACTTATTCTGCCACAAAATCAAACTATTATACTATAACTACTATTACTCTGAAAACGACGTTTACCAAAAGCAGTAAAATGACCGAGTTTGCAAGCGCAATAATTGCCGGACAGAAAAATACAAGCGGACGGCATATCTGTCTGCACTGTTCGCACAAAACAATTAGAAAGGCTATTGAGCATAAATACGAAGGAATAAATACAATAATAGCAACTATTATTCCTTCCGCGCCGAAAAACGAAAACAACATTGCCGCATAGATGACGGTAAAAATCGTTCTCAAAAATATTATCGGGTATACGATGATTTTTAGTTTAGTGAAGTACGCGAGAAGAAAAATTACGTACAGATAGAAAAGCTCGCTTAAAAAGTGGGAAAAGAAAATTGAGCCGTTTTGAAAGTTGAAAACGTAGAAGACGTATGAATTAGCATACTGGAAGACGTAGCTACTTATATTTCCAAGTTTAAATAGTACTATGCCACATATAATAGAGCTAATAATAACTACAGCGTAAGCAATTAAGTATCTTATGTCCCATTTCAGCTTATTACAATTGAAAATCCTCATATACAATTATATGAGGATTATTATATTAATATGAACTAGTCATATTATCTATTGATATGCCGTATCCCCTTGTGGGGTCGTTTATGAATACGTGCGTAACGGCGCCGATTATTTTACCGTTCTGTACTATAGGGCTTCCGCTCATACCCTGAACTATTCCGCCCGATTTTTCAATCAGATTTTTATCGTTAATTTTTAAAACGTAATTTCTGTTGTCTTTATTTGTTGAATCAACCTTTACAATGCTGACTTCGTACTGGCTGTACGTGTCACCGTTCAACGTTGAGTAAATATATGCCTTACCCATCGTCGCGTCGTTTACGCTACCCTTCTTCACTCTCGTAAGGTTCGATACGTCAAATTCGTTTGATAAATCTCCGAAAATTCCGCAACGGGTATTTGCTTTAACTATTCCGAGCATATTTCCGTTGTCAAATATTCCTTTGAGTTCACCGGGGTTTCCTCTTAAGCCTTTCTTAACGTCGTATATCGAGCAGCCGTACAGACTTCCTCCGTTTATAGGAACGAGATTGCCGCTCTCATCGGTTACGGGATGACCTAATGAGCCGAATTTGTTATTTGTCTTGTCAACGTAGGTTATCGTGCCTATGCCGTTTATACTGTCTTTAACAAGCAACCCCAACTTCTTTTTACCCGACGACTTGTCAGATATCGGAGTAAGATTTATATTCAGAATTTCGCCGCCTCTCGATACGCACAGTTCGTACGTTGCAAAATCTTCCGAAACTGTCTGAGTAAGCTGGTTTGCCGATTTGATCTCAACGCCGTTAATACTCTTTATAACGTCGCCGCTCTTTATGCCGCTGTCACGCGCCGGACAACGCGGTCCGTCTTCCGTAAAGACGTCGCAAAGGCCGATAACCTCCACGTTTTGCGTGTTTAATACGAAACCTGCGGGAAAACCGCCCAGGTAAAGATAATCGTCGGTCTGCGCAAGGGCGGGTAATGATTGAAAACCTCCCGCAAAAGCAAACAAACAAATTATGCCCAACAATAATTTTGTAAACCTTTTTAATAAAAGCATACAAATATTGTGGGCAGTAAAAAGCAAAATATTCGGCGGAATAACTTTTCGTTAATTCCGCCTTAAATTAGTTGTTGAATTGAGTAAGTAATTCTTCCGCGTGCGTTCTGGCCGCCTGCGTTACAATGCTTCCCGTTAGCCTGATAATTTCATCAATGCGCTCCTCTCTGGTAAGCCTTTTAATATCGGTTACGGTTTTTGAGTTGTTTTTATCGCTCTTCGATATTAAATATTGCGCACTTGCGGCTGCACAGACCTGCGGCAAATGGGAAACCGCAATAATCTGTGTATCATTGCTTATTGAAATAAATTTTTCAGCTACGGTTTTTGCGGTAACACCGCTGATTCCTGCATCGATTTCGTCAAAAATATACGTTGAAATGCCGTTGACACCTTTTAATTGGGTTTTTACGGCGAGCATAAAGCGGCTCATTTCACCGCCGCTTATTACCTTATTTAAAGGCTTGGGCGGTTCGCCCTTGTTTGCAGAAAACATAAAACAGATTTTATCTGCGCCGTCGCCGTTGGCGACAAAATCCTGCCTGGAATAAGGTGTAAAATCAACGTAAAATTTTGCGTTTACGATATTTAGGGACTTCAACTGCTGCTCGACTGCGGAACAAAATTGCTCGCAGCGGACTTTTCTCATTTCGGTAAGCCTTTGGCATACGCCAAAAATCTCACCTTCAAGAGCTTCAAGGCTTTTATTTATTCTTTCAAGCTCGGCAGCCGCATCGTTTAAACTATCGTATTGCGACTTTGCAGTATCAAGGAAATTGAGGATACTCTCCTCGTCGGCACCGTATTTTTTAGTCAGGCTTTTTAAGACGTTCAGCCTTTCTTCAATCGTTCTTGCCTCGTCCTCGTCAAATGAAAAATTGTCTGCTATATCAGAAACTGTTTCGCTTAAATCAGATGCGTCAATCGAAAGGTTATCCAGCCTATCGCTTATTTGTGCGTATTGTTCGTCAATATCGGATATGGACGACATCTGCTTGCCAGCCGTCGCAAGTAAGTCTATGCACCCGTTGTCTGAGCTTAAAATTTCTTTAACTGCGTTTATGCACGTAATTACTTTTTCCGCATTGTCAATCAGCCGTTTCTTAGCCTTTAAGCGCTCGGTTTCGCCTATTTCGATATGTGCGCCTTCGATTTCATTTATTTGATACGCAAGTAAATCAAGTCTTTGCGCTCTTTCCTGCTCGCTTCCGCCAAGCGCAAGAATAGCGTTTTTACATTCCTTTTTCTTCGCCAGCAAGCTTTCAAGTTCACTTTTGACTGCCACGATTTCCTTGCCACACAGCGAATCAATAACGCTCAACTGATTATTTTCGCTCAAAAGAAAAAAATGCTCGCTTTGACCGTGCACGTCAACGAGATGCGCAGCGATTTTTTTGAGCATCGATGTAGTAACGGAATTACCGTTTACTTTAATGCCGCCCTTACCGTCAACAGTAAAGCGTCTGGAAACGATGATTCTGTCGTCAGCTTCGATATCGAATTCACGCAAAATCTCTGCGGCGGCGCTATCTTCGTCAATTGAAAATTCTGCCTTGACAAGCGCCTCCTGCGTGCCGAATCGAATCATTGATTTATCGGCTTTAGATCCCAGTACAAAGTTAATCGAATCTAAAATAACTGATTTGCCTGAGCCCGCTTCACCCGATAAAACATTAAGTTTACTGTCAAATTCAACGTCTGCTTCCTCAATTAAAGCAACGTTTTTAATATACAGTCTTTCAAGCATTATTTTATGTAGTCTTTAAGCCTGGAAACGATTTCCGGGGTATTCTCGTTGCTGTCTACGACTATAAGTACCGTGTCATCTCCTGCTACGGTACCTATAATTTCCTTATATTGAAGCATATCGATAAATGCGCCCGCAGTCGAACCGTTTCCGCGCATCGTCTTTATAACGATGAGATTGTTTGCGGCGTTTATGCTCTGCACGCACTCACGGAAAAGATTGCGCATCTTATTGTTGACAGCGTCGCCGCCACCCTCAATGTACGCATACTTATATTTTTTCGTCGTGCCGGCAACCTTATAGAGTTTCAGATCCTTGATATCCCGTGAAACGGTGGCTTGAGTAACGTTAAAGTTGCGTTTAATAAGCTCTGCGCAAAGCTCATCCTGCGTTTCAATATCCTGCTCTGCAATGATTTCCAAAATCATAGCTTGTCTGGCGTTTCTGTGCATCATTTACTCCATATGTTTAATTTAATAAGTAATTTATCAAAAAAATTGTCGCCCGATACCGAAATAAATTCGGCAAAACGTTCGGCCTTTTTAACCGTGATTTTATCAAATCCCTTCAACGTGTCTACTACTTTACCGTCAACTATGAGGTTTAGTGTGCAGTTTTTCTCGGATTGATTTATCTGCACCGTAGATTTGTCGCTGAAAACTATTGGACGTGAATGCAACGAGTGCGGACAAATTGGAGTCATAATAAGAGCTTCGAGGTTAGGCGTCAATATTGCGCCTCCGGCCGACAGCGAATACGCGGTCGAACCTGTTGGCGTACTGATAATCAAACCGTCCGAAGAAAAGTTGTCCACGGTGGAACAATCGATTTCCGCGTGCAGATTGACCGTGTTGCTGAACGCATTACCGGTCGTACACCTTTGAATAACCACTTCGTTTAAGGCATAATAAACTTTGTTTTTATACGTGATTTCAAGCATACTGCGCTTGACAGTATTGAATTTACCATTAACAATAGTGTCCAGCGCCTGGGTGATCTGATTTGCTTCGAAGTCGGTCAAAAAGCCCATATGACCGAAATTTATACCCAAAATTTTAACACCGTACTGCGCACATTCGGAAGCAATTCCGAGAATGGTTCCGTCGCCGCCCAGCACCATCAATACGTCCAGAGTTTTGATTTCGGATATATCTTTTACTTCTACGTAGCCGATACTTTCTCTTTCAAGAGCAGAAAAGATAGCGCTGAGGTATTTGTCTTTCCCTGCGGCATATTTACTATTTAGATATATTCCTACTCTCATATGCATAATTATACCACTAATTATTCAAATATGCAAATAAGTACGCTAAATTTTTTATAATTTAACATACTTAATTAACTCGTCTATATTGAAATTGTTTGAAGGTTTTTTCTGCAACAGAACAAGATATTCTATGTTTTTGCCTTGCTTTATGGGCGCATTGGTTAATTTTACTACGCTTAACCCGCTTTCTATGGCAAATTTACATATTTTTGTAATGATTTTTTTATGAACTGACGGCTCCTTGACAATGCCGTTTTTTCCTACGTTCTTGCTCTCACACTCGAATTGCGGTTTAATCAAAGCAATAATATATTCATTTTCATTTATGACGTCGGCAACGTTTTTTAATATATACGTGAGAGATATAAAGCTGACGTCGATTACCGCGCCTTCAATTTTTTCTTTGAATAAATCAGTCGTCAGATTGCGCGCGTTGAAGTTGTCAAGCACTACTACGTTTTTATTTTTCAGACTCTCGTCAAGCTGACTTTCTCCGACGTCAATGCAGTAAACTTTTTTAGCGCCGTTTTGAAGCAGGCAGTCCGTAAACCCCCCGTTGCTTGCGCCTACGTCGATGAAAACTTTATCCTTTACCGAAAAATCAAAGTCCTTTAGCGCTTTGCTGAGCTTGTAGCCGCCGTTTGAAACGAAGTGCTCATCTGCCTGAATTATTTCAAGGACATCGTTCTCTTTATAATCGTATGACGGGCTTACACACTTTCCGTTTACTTTAACCAGACCGCGCTCTATCGCTTCGGCTGCCTTTGTACGGGAAGCAAATTTGTCCGCCAGAAATTTATCTAACCGCATTTTTCAATATGTAATCCACAATTGCCGACTTGCTCAAACCGAATTCTTCCGCAAGTTCAATGACTGTGCCGTGTGGTATAAATTTATCGGCATAAGCAAAATTTTTCACGCATACCTCTTTGTTGTCTGAATAATATGCGCTCACACTGCTTCCGAATCCGCCTATCAGCTGATTGTCCTCTATCGTTATAATAAGCTTTGTTTTAAGGGAATTTAATGTATCGACGTCAAGCGGTTTGACAAACCGCGCATTGACTATCGTAAGGTTTACTCCGTATTTTTTAAGCTCTCCGCTTACCTGATAAGCTAAACTGATTGCTCTTTCGCCGCACGCCAAAACAGCAACGCCACCGTCACCGTGTTTAAGAATTTCCCAACTGCCTATCCGTAGCTTCTTTTCTTCACTCTCGAATACCGTATTGCATTCTTTGGGATAGCGGATTGCAAGCGGAGCTTTAAATTCGGCACTGGCAATCACCATTTGCCGCAATTCGTTTATGTCCTTGGGGACTGCGATAGTCAACTCGGGAATCATATTCAGAAAAGACAAATCGAATACGCCTTGATGGGTTTCGCCGTCTTCGCCGGATATTCCCGCCCTGTCGATGCACAGTGTGACGGGCAACCGCTGACTGCAAATATCAATAATTATTTCGTCAAACGAACGCTGCAAAAAGGTTGAATACACGGCGTAATAAGGTTTTAAACCCTGTGCCGCCAGCGACGCGCAAAGAATAGTTGCGTGCTCTTCGCAAATTCCAACGTCGATAGCTCGTTCCGGGAATTTTTCAAAAAAGTCGGAAAGACCGAGGCTCGGAGTCATTGCCGCTGTTACGGCAACTATTGATTTGTTTGTTGCCGCAAGCTCGGTAAGCGTTTTGCCGAAAACTTCCGAATAAGACTGCGCAACGCTTATTTCATCGCCGGCAATGCCGTGCGTTTGCTGCGGGTGCTCCTCGCAGAATGAATAGCCCTTCCCTTTCTTTGTTAAAATATGTAAGATGACCGACTGCGTTTTAAGCTTTTCCTTTATTTCGGTCAGCTTATCAATCATACAATCAAGGTCGTTTCCGTCGTATACGCCGTCATACGAAAAGCCGAATCTTTCGAAAATATTGGAGTGTTTTTCAACTTTCTGGCGGTGTACGTCGTCGCGGCTGAGCTGTTCCAGATACTCGTGCATACTGCCAACTGTCGGCGAAATGGACATTCCGTTATCATTTAAAATAACCAGAATATTCGTATTCAGCGGTCTTAAACTGTTAAAAGCTTCGTAAACCAAGCCGTTATTGAACGATCCGTCGCCGATTAGGGCAATCACGTTAAAATCTTCACCGCGTATATCGCGTGCTTTGGCAAAACCTAGAGCTGCCGAAACAGACGTTCCCGCGTGTCCTGTATTGTAGCAGTCGTATTCGCTTTCTTCCCTCTTGGGAAAACCAGATAGTCCGCCGCGTTGCCTTAACGAATCGAATTTATCCTCACGTCCTGAAAGCAGTTTATGCGCATAGCACTGATGCCCCACGTCAAAAATAAGTTTATCATTGGGAAAATTGAACACGTAGTGAAGCGCAACGGTAAGCTCGATAATGCCTAAATTGGAGGACAAATGTCCCCCATTATGCATAACCGTAGATTTAACTTTTTCTCTTAACCGCTCACAAAGATTTTTAAGCTGATCCTTTGTGAAATTCTTAATTTCGGTTGCGCTGAACTCAGGCATTAAAATACTCACCCGTTAATTTAATCTCGACTTAACAAAATTTACCAAATCGTGTAAAAACTGTACGTCACCCTGCAAACCGTCCAAAATTTTGTGGCAGTCGTCGCCGACAACGTCAACGCGCAATTTGCACCCGTCTATGCCGTAAAGCTTGACTGCGGTAAGCTTATCTTCCGCTTCGTCTTTCCCGGTAGTCTTTCCCAGTTTATCAAAACTACCGCAGGCATCCAATATGTCGTCAGTCAGCTGGAAAAGATACCCCAGTTTTCTGCCGAATTCCTTCAGCTCGGAATAATACGCACCACCCTTTAAAACCGAAGGCACGGTTACCGCGGCAATTAGCAGCTTAGCCGTCTTATTTTCATAAATGTAGTTAAGCGTATCCTCGTCGGGATTTTCGTCTTTCTCGTGAAGAATGTCAGCGGACTGTCCTGCAATCATACCGTAAATACCGGCAGCGTCGCAGATAAATTTTGCCGCGGAAATATATTCGTTTCCCTTAAAGCACTCGCCTAACAGAATAGAATAAGCTGTATTCAGCAGTCCGTCGCCCGCAAGAACGGCGTTTGCCGCACCGTAGACCTTGTGATTGGAAGGTTTGCCGCGCCTGAAATCGTCGTTATCCATTTCCGGCAAATCGTCGTGAATGAGCGAATAAGTATGAATAAATTCCAGTGCGCACGCAAACGGCGTCAGCTTTTGCTTTTCAACGCCCAACACTTCGCCTACGGAATACATCAGCACGGGGCGAATACGTTTTCCGCCGAGTTTAAGGCTGTATTTCATACTGTCGCCTAAAACCTGCGGCACCGTTGAAATTTCTTCAAGCGATTTATCGAGTTTACAGTTAAAATAATTTCTGAACTCTTCGTATTTTAAATCAAAATTGTCAGCCAACTGTCCGACTCCTTTCCGCCGCGGTAATCGTATTGTAAAGCAGCATAGTTATCGTCATAGGTCCGACTCCGCCGGGTACGGGCGTTATGTATGAACACTTGTCTTTAACGTTCTCGAAGTCAACGTCGCCGCACAGCTTGCCATTTTCATCTCTGTTCATACCCACGTCAATTACTACGGCACCGTCTTTTACCATATCCGCAGTAACGAATTTTGCTCTACCTATCGCCGCCACAAGAACGTCGGCGGTTGAGCAGATTTCCTTTAAATTGCGAGTCTTGCTGTGGCAGACTGTTACGGTTGCATCGGCGTTGAGCAAAAGCATAGCCATAGGCTTTCCAACTATGTTAGAGCGGCCTATAACTACGGCGTTCTTACCCTTTAAATCAATGCCCTCGCGTTCGAGCATCTTCATTACACCGTTCGGAGTGCAGGCAACGAGGCACTTACGGTTCATACACAGATTGCCTATATTTTCCTCGCAAAAGCCGTCCACGTCCTTGCGTTCGGGAATAAGTTTAAGAATTTTTTCCGCATTAAGGTGCTTGGGAAGCGGTAGCTGAACGAGTATGCCGTGAATGGCATCATTTTCAACCAGTCCTTCAACCAGCTCTTCCACCTGCTCCTGCGTTGACTCTTCGGGCAGATAATAAGCAAACGATTTAATTCCTACCTCTTCGCAGCCCTTGATTTTATTCCTTACGTAGACCTGCGATGCAGAGTCGTTACCGACAAGCACAACGGCAAGTCCGACTTCGCTACCGTAGGTCTGTTTGTATGTATTTACTCTTTGTGCAATTTCTCCGCGGATTGCCGCAGAGTGCGCTTTTCCGTCAATCAGTTTATACATTTTTACCTCCAGCTACCGCCGAAAGAATACCCGTAATAAACGTCGCACTCTTTGCCGAAGAATATTTTGAAGCAATATTCGCCGCTTCATTTAAAGAAACCTTATCAGGTATATCGTCAAAGTAGAGTATTTCCGCAAGCCCTATCAGAAGAATACTTCTATCTGATGGAAAGATGCGCTTTTCCGGGAACGAAACGGAGTGCTTATCCAGAATAGCAATCAGTTCCTCTTTATGTCCGCAAATAACGTCCAGAACGCCTTCGCAATAGCTTATATCGTCCGCCGTCAGTTCGTTTGATTTGTAGAGCGCGGTTTTAAGCTCGTTATCGACTCCGTCGGAAAACTGCGATGAATAAATGATTTTAAAAAGTGTTTCTCTTGCAATGGTTCTCATAGTTTACCTTAAATATAAATATTCCCTTAAAATCTATTAAGGGAATAATTTATTATGCAGTTTAAATTGCCGGGTTTTCGGGGAAATCGACGTCCTGTACGTGAACGTCAACCTTTGCCACTTTGTAATTGGTCATCGATTCAACGTTGTGTTTAATCGACTGCTGAATTCTGAAAGCAAGCGAAGGTACGTTATAGCCGTATTCAACCTTAACTCCTATATCGGCGGTAATGCCTTCCTTGTCAAAATTGAGTTTTATTCCCTTGTTCTTGGTGTTCAGAAGACTTACGCCCTCTACTTCACCGATTGCTAAGGCAACAATGCCGATAACGATGCCCGAATTATATGAGATTTTACCTTTCTGTGTAGACGTCGGGTCGTGTCTGATATGTGCCATAAATATACTCCTTAAAGACGAATTAAGCAAAAGTTTTCATCATCTTTTAATTAGTATACCACATATTGCGGAATTTTGCAACTGCTTGCAATTAAATTTGTGTGTATACGGGCATTATTATTATGTTGGTTGCGGGAACTCCGAGCTCGTTTCTCAAAAGGTTGTAGATGGAGAGCGCTGCGGAAGTGTCAAGCTCGTTGGTGTTGATGAACACGTTAACGTTGTCGGATTCCATACCGATGGATACGACTGCGTCGGAGAAGCCGAGCGACTTGATCATAGTTTCGATTACAAGCTCGTTTTCCATAATGCCTACGATTTTAAGCTTCATATCGGTAGCGCTTTCATACTTTTCGCTGCCAGCTTCATACTTGTCTAATATGCTGTCAATCTGCAAAATTTCCTGACTTCTCTTGGAAGTTCTTTCTGCGCGGAAGGACGTGAAATAGTTCGCTGTCTGCATAGCGTCAGCCTGAGCTTCGGTTCGGCGGCTTACAAGCAGTACGTTCAGTACGGCAGTTACTGCGAGCAAGAGCACCAGGGAGGACATAATGATAATCTTCTTCTTTTTGGTCATTTTAAATCTCCTTATTTGTTCATAGCGTATATCGCTATATTATTTTTTTCAACTTTCAATGCGGTTGTTACCGCGTTAAGGATATCGTTGCGTGTCATTATGTTATATGCGCCTTCACATACGATAATAACTCCCTCCACGCCTTTTTCGCCTTCGTTTATCATAACCTCAGCTTTTCCCACTCCGTCGATTTCCGAAAGAATGCGCGTAAGCTTTATTTCGCTTGCCGACATATCGTTATTTATAGACGACGTGTTCGTAACTTTGTCCCTGCTACCGTAAAGCGCAAATGCAAGAGCTATAAGAACTATCAGTAGCACCGATATCAATAATATCTTTTTGTGTTCTTTAAAGTATTCAGTCAGCTTTTTCATTTACTGTTATATGTATATAGCCCAAGCCCTCCAAATATTCCGAAATTGTCCGAATAGTTTGTACACTTTCGAAATTTCCTTCTACAGTTACACCGTTTTCCATAATCTGCGTTCCGTCGTAAACAATTTCCACAGCACAAACACAGTCAACGTTCAGGTCGTCTTTAAGCTTTTGCGTCACCAGACGACTCTGGTTTTGGGAATAGACCTGACACACGTAAGCGTAATCGTACACCGCGCTTTCCTTTACAGGCGTAAAGGAAAAAATCTTGGTAACGGGTTGAATTAAAACGCAGATGCTGACAAGCCGCAAAACAAAATTTACGCTCTTTTTCAGCTTGCCTTCCGGCACTATGAAACTGACTATTACCGTAAGAAATATTACGCCGACGGCGGTCAATAAATATGTTTTCATAGGAATGCGTAGGTAGAATTTATAATAAGCATTACGACTAGGAAATACAGGAATGCCACCATAAGTATTCCTGCTATCAGAAATTCCACATCTTTGGAAAAATCTGAAAATAGCGCGTAAAGCGTTTTTTCGCCCAACGGCTGCGCAATTGCCGCCGTTATCTTCAACATTATTGAAAACGATGCGAGCAGAATTATCGGTTGCATCACCTCGCCGAGTAACAGCACAATGCCCATTATTCCAAGCGAGCTTCTGACCACTGTACCCGACATTACAACCATATCCACTCCTGCGGATAAAAAGTTGCCGACGATAGGCACGGAATTGCCGACAAGGTATTTTGTAACCTTGAAAAATATACCGTTAAAGAGCGACGATGCCGTACTCTGCACTGTGATAAATAAACCGAAAATAGTCACGGTTATGCCGATTACCCACTTCATCACCGATTTAATGAGCGAAGCAACGCCCGTGAAAGAAATTTCGGTATTTATCTTAGACGTAAAATTCAATACTATGACGGCAAGCGTAGCGGGGAAAATAAATCCGCTTACAATCTCTATGGCGCCGCCGCTCAAAAACAAAGCAGACGGTTGATATATTGCTCCCGCTTCGCCTCCGCCCGTCAACACCGACAGCGTTACGAGAATTGGCGTAATAATTTCCACCTGCCGTTTTATGTTGCTCACGCATTTAACCGACGAGGAAACTATGCCAAACAGCATTGACGACAATATCAGCAGGATTAGCGACACGCAGGCAAGGCGTATTACCTTTGCCGTAGTTTTGCCTATTATTCCGCCCTCGGAATCTGACGCCACAGCACACAGTATCGAAATAGCCACAACCTGCGCAAATGCTGGAATCATCGACGTTACTTTACTGAAAAGTACGGATAAAAGCTCGCTTATATAATCCGTATAGTTTACGCCCAGATTTCCGTTCAAAAGATATTCGACAATCTCCCTTGCCGTATCGCCGAAGCTGAAAATATAGTCGTTGCCGTATTCGTCAAGATATTTCTGTATTTCAGTTAAATCCAGACTGTCAAGAATGGATGCAATATTTTCGTTTAGCTCCGCACCGTCGTCGGCAAACGCAACCACCGTTCCGCCGATTAAGAGCGGCAAAGTAAGAATAATCAGAATCAGTAAAAATTTGAATACAAGTCTTTTCAGGTAAGCTGTATCAACTTTACTATTACGCCGAACAGAGATTGTAAGATTGGAACCGACATTACGAATATAACGATTTTTCCGCATAAAACCAACTTGTCTGCAACCGATTCGAACCCCAGATCTTTAACCGAACTTGCAGTCAGTTCGATAAGATAGCCTACTCCTACAACCTTGAAAATAATTCTTATTACGGATTTATCTATGTTCGTCTGTTCGGAAAACTGTTTGATAAACGCAAGACTTTCCGAAAGATAATCGAATCCGCACAGAATTAAAATTATACCGCCGGCTGTCACGCACAACGGAACCAAATCTGATTTTTGTGATTTAAGAATAAGCGCGCAGATTGCAGTGATTACCGCAACCGCGCATAGCTGTAAAATTTGCATCAGAATATATCGAAGAGCTGTTTAATTTGCGTGAACAGATCGGAAATCATTGTAATTACCACAGTAAGCGCAATTATCAGCCCCACCAGGCTTACGATAGTTGCAATGTCGTCACGATCCGATTTTTTCAGAATCTGGCAAACCACGGTTACGATAATGCCCACCGCCGCCAACTTAAAAATTATACTTATATCCATTGTCACGCAAGCAATACGGCAATAAGAATTCCTGCCATCAAACTCATTTTGAAATAAAGCGAGCCGTATTTTTTATATTTTTCTTCGCTTATTTGTTTATATTTTTGTAAGGTAAGTTTCTTTTCGTTGAGATAGTCAACCTGTGTGAGCGCATCGCTTTCGCCGATACCGCTGATATAGGATTTTAAAAAATCGCCCTCTTCGCCCTTTATAACTTCGCCGCCGCGCATAGCCTTTTGCACGTAGTCAAACTCCCCGGCAATTTTCCCAACCTTATCCTTTCCGTACTTTAAATTGACAATCAGCTTTTCGTTAAAGTCGTAAAATTGCGCAAACACTTTCATTTCACGCTTTTTTTCAGCCGATACCGCCATTCCCAGTGCGCCCGACAGTAGCACAATTGCAAATAAAATTAAAATTTTTATCATATACGACCGCTTCTTTACCTATGCCCGTCAGCTTGACAAACCTTTCGAAAGGCATAGCTTTCAGTACCTGCATATCAACCGAATGCGACGAGGCAATGACGGCAATTCCACATTCAACGGCATAGCTTACCGCTTGCGCGTCAATGTCGCCGTACAGCTCGTCCGTTATCAATACCTGCGGACTCATTGCTCGGATTGCGTTTACAAATGCGCACAGCTTGTTTGCACCGCGCACCACGTCGCAGTTCCTGCCAAGCTCGAAGCCATTTCCACTGCCGTCCAGTCCCGATATTTCGTTTCGCTCGTCAAATATCAGCACGTTTAAATGGCTTGTCTGTGAAATGTTTCTCGCCAAATCTCTTAGTAACGTTGTCTTGCCGTAACCGGGCGGTGAAAAAATCAACGTACTTTTTATATCACCGACAGATACAGTTTTGTACAGATTTTCGGCAACTCCGTAAACGTCGTGCGGTATGCGTATATTCAAAGACGTCACGTTTTTTACGGTGACAACGCTTGTGTCCTGGGTGACGTATTCGCCCGCAATGCCTATCCTTACGCCGCCGTCAACCGTAACAAAGCCGTTCTTCAACTGTTCCGTATAGGCATAAACGCTTTTTTCCATTGCCGCATATAAAACGCTTTCGGCATTTTCGCATACAATTGCGCCCGACGTGCTGTCCGTAACGCCGTAATCGTTTATATACTTATATTCGCCCTTGTACTGAATAATGACAGGTTGTCCGGCTCTCAGCCTGATTTCCGTAACAAAATTCAGATTCAGATTGTTGACTGCCCTCTTGATTTGTTCAGGCAAAAAGTACAAATTCATAATATAATCTATTGAAAAGACAAAAAAAAATAACCGCCGAAGCGGTTATTGTAATTTCTTTAGTTGTCCAGGTATCCGTTGAGCAAAAGCAAATTGTCGTTTACGAATTGCGTCAACTCTTCAGGACTGAGCTTTTTGAATGACAGCAAAGCAAGCGAGTAAATATGCTTAGCGACAAATTTCTGCTTTTCATCGCTGAGTGTTTTAATTTTCTCAACGACGGGATTTGCGGTATTGACAATCAGTGTTTTGCCTATCTGGTCGTCCGTCATACCGTAGAACTGCCCCATTTCGGAATATCTTCTCATATATTCGTCAACGGTGATAATTGCGGGGACGTCGCCGTTTTTAAGAACCTGCGTCTTGACAGTAATCTTCTCGTCGCCGATTGCATTCTTGAATATGTCGATAAGTACGCTGTCTTCCGCACCGTCTTCACTCTTTAATGCACCGGCAACGTCGGCATCGATTCGCATAAACTTAACCTTGTCGGGCATCTTGTACTCGATAAAGCTTATGAAATGCGGGTCGATAAACGTGTCGCAGCTTATCGCTTCCAGACCGTTATCCTTAAACATTTTGATGTATTGAGCCTGCTGCTGGGGGTCGGAAACGTAATATACCGTCTTGGGCTTGCTTGTTTCCTTCTTATCCTTATCTTCCTTTTGATCTTCGCCGTTCTCTTCGGGAATGCCAAGGAATTCGGTCAGAGGTTTGTAATTTCCGTCAAGGTCCTTCCAGATAATAATATCTTTTATTTTATCGTAGAAATCGTTTTCCTTGATGCAACCGTATTTTATAAAGTTTGCAAGGTCACCCCAGCACTCTTCGTATTTCGTGCGGTCGTTTTTGTAAAGACTGGTAAGCTTGTCGGCAACCTTTTTTACTATATACTTAGTAATTCTCTGAACCTGTTTGTCGTTCTGCAAAAAGCTTCTTGAAACGTTCAGAGGGATGTCGGGACAATCGATTACGCCGTTTAAAAGCATTAAGAATTCGGGAATAACTTCCTTTATGTTGTCCGCAATAAAGACCTGGTTGCAGTAAAGCTTAACCTTTCCGCGCTCCAGTTCTACTTTATTTTTAACCTTGGGGAAATAGAGAATGCCCTTCAGCTTGAACGGGTAGTCCATATCTAGGTGAACCCAGAAAATGGGCGCTTCGTAGTCCATAAACGTATCGGTATAGAAATTTTTATATTCCTCGTCCGTGCATTCCTTGGGTGACTTGGCGTACAACGGCAATACCGTATTGAGCGCCGTATCCTTTCCGTCGCCTTTAAAATTCACGTAAATATTGTACGGCATAAACGAGCAGTATTTTTTTACCAGTCCCTTAATTTTGTCCTCGCTTAAAAACTCCTTTTCGCCGTCGCTTACGTGCATTATTATTTTGGTGCCGCGCGTGGTCTCATCGCTAGCGTCGATGCTGTAAGTCGAATTACCGTCGGAAGCCCATTTTACTGCCGTCGCGCCTTCTTTATATGATTTTGTTTCTATTTCGACCAGTTCCGAAACCATATAAGCCGAATAGAAGCCTAAACCGAAGTGACCGATTATGCCGTCGCCGCCCGCTTTTTCGTACTTTGCAAGGAAATCGCTCGCACCCGAAAAGGCAATTTGCGTAATATACTTTTCAACCTCATCCTCGGTCATACCTATACCGTTGTCCTCAACGGTCAGGGTTTTAGCCTTTTTGTCTACGCTTATTTTAACGCAATACTCCTCACCTTCAGTTTCGCTTGCTTCACCCATTGTGACCAGCTTTTTAAATTTGGTTATTGCGTCCACGCCGTTTGCGACGATTTCTCTGAGAAAAATATCTTTATCCGAATAGAGCCATTTTTTGATAATGGGCATCATATTTTCGCTTGAAATCTTAATCTGTCCTTCTTTCACCTTTGTTTACCTCCGTTTACTGACGGTATTTATATAAACTTAATTGACTTGCGTTAAACTTACTCACGGAAATTTTTATTATAAATAAAAAAGCGCTTCCGCAATAGAGCGGAAGCGCTTAACTTATATAAATTACTTCTTATTCTTTTCAGCGTTTGCAAGCAGGTCGCCGAGGGAAGTTCCTACGGATACGCTGCCTTCGCTCCAGCTGGAAAGCTCGTCGTCGTCAGACTTTCTGGGAGCACGCGTACGCTTACGCTCGCCTTCACCCTCGCCCTTTTCTTCTCTGGGCTTTCTTTCGGGCTCTGCAAGGCAAGCCTTGATGGAAAGGTTCATTTTCTTAGCTTCGGGGTCAAACGCAACAATCTTTGCTTCAACTTCGTCGCCTACGTTAAGGCAGGTTGCAGGAGTTTCAATTCTCTCGTAGCTGATCTGCGATACGTGAACGAGCCCGTCAATACCCTTTTCAACTTCTACGAATGCGCCGAAAGGAACAATTCTTACTACCTTGCCGTGGATAACTTCGCCAACGTGGTATTTGTCTGCCGCAAGATCCCAAGGCTGGGGCTGTAACTGCTTGTAGCCGATGGATACCTTTTTGTTCGCTCTGTCAATCTTCAATATTTTGAAGTGATAGCTCTTGCCGATCTCAAGTACGTCGGTAACAGCCTTGGTACCAGTCCAGGAAAGGTCGGAAATGTGAGCAAGACAATCAAATCCGCCTACGGAAACGAACGCGCCGAACGCAGTTGCTCTTTCAACCTTACCTTCAACGATGTCGCCTTCGCTTATAGAATCGAAGAACTCAGCGTCTCTTGCATCTCTTTCAGCCGCCTTAGCCTCGCGCTCTTCCTGTAAAATTACGCGCTGCGAAGCGATAATTTCCTTCTTTCTGTCCTTTTTGATTTCGATTAAACGAAGTCTTAAAGTTTTACCTACGTATTTGGAAAGGTCCTGCACGAAGCTGGGACGGATTTCCTTTGCGGGTACGAATACGGAATAGGAACCGATCTGACCCGTAAGTCCGCCCTTGTTGGAACCGGTACATTCAATCTGGAACTCTTTGCCCTGTTCGATTTCAGCAATCTGCGCTTCCTCAACTGCGCGCTGTTTAATAAGCTTCTGGGAAAGCTTTAAAGAAGGTTTAAGCTCGACAACCAACAGCTCGATAGTATCGCCGATCTTGCTTGCATATTCTTCGGGGTTATAAACCTCACAATCAAGCTCGGTCTTGCTCAAAGGAATTTCTTTCTTCGAGAAAGGCAAAAGGATCTGCAGACCGTCTTCCGTAGCTTCCGAAATGGTAGCCGTGACAATCTGACCCCTCTTGAACTTCGATTCGCTGTCAATCTTTGCAACTACGTCTGCCATAGAATTCGTTGCGTTTACTTCTGTGCTTTTTTCTTCCATCTTTAAGAGAACCTCCCGGGTTTGCGCGTTCGGGGTTGACGCCCCTGATACAATACCTACTTTATTAAAATTTTTAATTGTTTCGAAATTAAAATCGTCGGCACTTGCCAGCCTTATTACGTTTTTGCAATTTTCACGGCACACGTCGTAAAGCTTGTTAGTGTTACTGCTGTTTATGCCGCCGATAACCACCATCGCGTCACAAACCGAAGAAAGCTGTTTTGCCTCTTCTTGCCGACCTATAGTAGTATAACAAATAGTTTTAAAAACGGCAACTGATTTTTCACAGAGTTTTTTAATATTTTTTATTATTTTTTCAAATTTATCTACCGAAAACGTAGTTTGGGCAACGACGCTTATATTTTTTGAACAAATGCCCGACAGGTCGGCATCTTCGCTGTTAATAACAAACGCCGAATTATTGCACCACCCCTGCAGCCCTATGACCTCGGGGTGCGTAGGCTCGCCGCAAATAACTATCTGCCTGCCATTAGCATACTCGCCGTTGACTATTTTCTGAGTATTATTGACGAATTTACACGTGCAATCGATATACTTTATATTGCGCTTTTCACATTCTTCGTAATAGCTGAGCGGCACGCCGTGAGAACGGAATATGACGGTAGCTCCGTCGGGTATCTGATCCAGACTTTCGACAACGGATATCCCTCTCGCGTTTATTTCCGCAGTCACCTGAGCGTTGTGAATAATTTCGCCGAGAATATACGTGTTATGCGAGTCGATATTCATTGCGGTATCTACCGCGTTTTTTACGCCGCGGCAAAAACCGCTGCTTTTAGCCACGAAAACCTGCATTATACTTTGCTTCTTTTGAGTTTTATTTTATTCCTCTCCAGGAAAGCCAGACGCATATTCCACATAGCTTCCCTTAAAATCTCGTCACATTTTTCAAGCTGTTCTTTGGTAATTTTTTTACCGTAATACTGTCTGAACTCTATAGGATCGCCGTAGACTACGTGAGTTTTTTTAAACGGCTTGATTTTTGTTATGCTGACGAACGGAACTATCGGCGTCTGGGTTTTTATAGAGAGCGCCGCCGCACCGCCGTGGAAGGGCAAAAATTCCGAATACGACTTGTTGCGCATACCTTCGGGGAAGATATTTATCACACCGCCCGCCTTTAAAATACGCATAGAATCTTTAACAGCCTGAATGTCGGTACCGTCTCTGTTTGCCGGAATACAACCACACGTCTGCACAAACTTTTTCATTAAGCCCCCTTTCCAGAGCTCTGCCTTAGCAATGAAATGAACGGGACGGTCGGTGATTAGAATGGGAAAAACTACGTCCAGCATACTGTAATGGTTGCCGATCATAATGAGCGGACCGTCGTTATACTTTGTAAGATTTCCGTGTATCTTATAGGGGAAAAACACTCGGTACAATACCTTCTCAAAAAAATGCAGATGCTTGAAAACCTTTTCCAGTTTTTCGGGTTTTTTCTTCTTCTCTTTCATAAATTATAACAAAAATTCAGATTTTTTCGTGAATTTTACCTATTATTTCGTTAACGACGGCATCTATTGACATTTCCGAAGTGTCGATGACAACGGCGTCGGAAGCCTGCTTGAGCGGTGCAACCGCCCTGTTTTTATCCTGAAAATCACGCTCGTTTATTTCTTTTAAAACTTCTTCAAGCGTCTGCTTGGAACCTTTAAGTTTATCTTCCTCGTATCTCCTCTTTGCCCTGACTTCGGGTGAAGCGGTCAGATAGAATTTGAATTTGCACTTGGGTAAAACATTGGTGCCTATGTCCCTGCCGTCCAGAATACAGGAGGTTTTCTGCGCAATTTCGCGTTGAAGCGCAACCATTTTTGTGCGTACAAAGCTGTAAGCCGATACGTAAGAAGCGAGAAGCGATACCTGCGGAGTGCGGATTTGGTCTGAAACGTCCTCGCCGTCCAGCAAAGTAATCTGCTTGCCGTCCTTGTATTCAACCTTAAGGTTGAGCTTATTTGTGATATGCTTTACGGCGTCCTTATCGGCGTAATCGCCGTTTTCTCTTACGCATTTGAGAGCCAGTGCTCTGTACATAGCTCCCGTATCGAGATAGAGTATTCCCAAACTCTCGGCAACCTTTTTGCAAACAGTACTTTTTCCGCTGCCTGCGGGTCCATCCACTGCCACGTTCAATACGGAAGTGATATCCTTTCTGAGATTTTTTGCCTCATTAAGATAGACGTGCTCGGGAACAAAATCGCCGTCAACCAGCATCATAACGCGTATACATTTTTCAAGTGCGCCATCGATTTCGGGTTCGAGTGAAGAATAGAGCGCGCAGGAGGCAAAGCCCGCCTCTCTTGCCGCCTTTGCCGGATAAAAAGATTTCAAGTCGCCGGTATTCGAAAACATAATGCAGATAATCTGCCCGTGCTCAAGATTATTTGCTTTTACAATGCCGTTCAAAAGCTCTTTAACAGCTTCCTTTATCTGTTCGGGGGTATCACACGAAACGGTAGTTGCGCCTCTTATAGCCTTCATACTTCCTCCAATTTAATTGTATTTCCCGCGACATAGCCGGTTGAAAATGCAATTTGCATATTAAAACCGCCGGTTAGCGCGTCAACGTCCAGAACTTCACCGCAAAAATACAGACCTTTTATTATCTTACTTTCCATAGTCTTGGGATTTATCTGTTTAACGTCCACTCCGCCGCTCGTAATTATCGCTTCGTCAAACGTCCGTAGCGATGAAACAAGCATATCAAATTTCTTGATAGTTGTCAACAGAGCAGCCCTTTCGCTTTTGGAAACCGAGTTGACCTTCTTATTAAATTCTATTCCGCTTCGTTTAAGTACCTCGGCGATGAGTGAAGACGGTAAAAGACCTTTAAGAAGAATTCCGATTGATTTGTTGGGCGAAGCCGAGAAGTCGCGCAAAATTCTGTCGTCGAGCTGCACTTCCGTCAATGCGGGTTTTAGATCAACAGTCAATTTGACCTTGTTAAGGTCCAGTCTGTTTATGTAGCTGGACACCGTCAGAATAATCGGACCGGATACGCCGAAATGAGTAAACAGAAGTTCGCCGAATAAATTGTGAATTTTCTTTTCACCATAATACACGGAAACTCCTACGTTTTTCAGCGCCAGTCCCTGCATTTCTGCAAAATACTTTCCCTTTAAATTCAGTCCGCACAGCGCAGGTTTTACGTCTACTATCTGATGTCCGCAATCCTTTGCGAATTTAAATCCGTCACCTGTCGAGCCTGTCAACGGATAACTGACTCCGCCCGTACAAACTATAACTTTATCAAACGAAATCGTGCAATTATTTACAATTATGTCTGACACAGTACTGTTTAAAACGCTGATTTTATCAACTTTTGCGTTAAATTTAAACTTTACACCAACATTTTTGCACAAATTTTCAAGACACTTAGTTACGTCGCTTGCCTTATCGCTGACGGGGAAAACCCTGTTACCTCTCTCGGTTTTTAATTGCAGTCCGCCGTTTTCGAATAATGAAATGGTATCGTCAGACGAGAAGGAATAGATTGCTCCCGTCAGAAATTTTGCGTTGCTTACAACGTTTTGCAAAAATTCCTGCGGAGAAACGGCGTTTGTAAGATTACAACGCCCCTTTCCCGTTATATATATTTTTTTACCGCACTTTTCGTTCTTTTCGAATACGGTTACGTCGTTTCCGTTACTCGCGGCAGCATATGCCGCCATCAGTCCCGAAGCGCCCGCACCAATTACTGCAACCTTCATATTTGTTTAAAATAAGCGACGGAAACGTTAAACCGCGCTCCCGTCGCAAAAGTTATTTATACAGGATAAACCTTATTGGGGTTCTTAGCCATATCGCTGTCAACCAGCGTTTGCTTTGCCTTGCGCCACTTGAAGTAGTTTGTAGCTACCTCGGGGAACAACGCGTACGACAGAACGTCTTCTTCCTTTTCATAGAAACCGTCGGCTTTTACCTTTTCTGTAAGCTCAGCCATTTCGTCGCTGATCAGATCCGCGGGGCGGCAAGTGATAATTTCTTCACCGTTTTTAGTGCACTGTTTAAGTACGTTCTTGTTGACGTCACCGGGCACTTTGCCGTATTTGCCGAGAAGCAAATCCTTATACTGCGCCGTGATGGTCTTATATTTGCCCATAAGCACGTTCCACACAGCCTGCGTTCCGACTATCTGGCTTGACGGCGTAACCAAAGGCGGATAGCCGCAATCCTTACGCACGAGCGGAACTTCAGCAAGACATTCGGTAAGTTTATCTTCCTGCCCCGCCTGCTTCAACTGGCTAATAAGGTTGGATAACATTCCGCCGGGTACCTGATACAAAAGCGTGTTAATATCAATTTTTCTTACTTTCTGATTGAGGAAGCCGTCTTTTTCAAGTCTGGTCGCAACACCGTTGAAGTGCTTGATTATAGGCAAAAGCTTTTCGATTTCAATTCCCGTATCGTAAGGCGTATCCTTCAAGGTTGCAACCAAAGGCTCGGTTGCGGGATTGGAAGTGCCGTTACCCAAAGGCGAAAGCGCACAGTCAACAATGTCAACGCCCGCCTGGATAGCCATAAGGTTTATCATATCGCCCGTGCCAGAAGTGTTGTGCGTGTGCAAATGCACCTTTGTTTCGGGACGAAGCTCAGCCTTAATCTTGCTTATAAGCTCGTAGGTTGTAAAAGGCAACAGCAGGTTTGCCATATCCTTTATGCAGATATTGTCGGCACCCGTGTCCTCTAACTGCTTTGCAAGCTTAACAAAGTAATCTGTTGTGTGCACGGGGCTTGTCGTATAAACTACGGTTGCCTCGCAAACGCATTTGCCGCCCTTACCGTACTTCTTTATCGCCTTCATCGAGGCTTCAAGATTTCTGGGGTCGTTGAGCGCGTCAAACACTCTTATTACTCCGACACCGTTTTCAATAGATTTTTCTACGAATTTTTCAACGACGTCGTCCGCATAGTGTCTGTAACCGAGCAGATTCTGCCCTCTGAGCAGCATCTGTATGGGCGTCTTTTTGAGATATTTCTTTAAATTTTTAAGTCTGTCCCAAGGATCCTCGTTCAAAAACCTTAAACAGGAATCGAACGTTGCTCCTCCCCAGGCTTCAAGCGAATAGTAACCAATCTCGTCCAAAAGGGGCAAAACGGGCTCCATTTCCTCGAATTTCATACGGGTTGCAGCCTGCGACTGGTGCGCGTCCCTTAGTATAGTATCGGTAATAAGTACCTTCTTTCCTTCCATTTTCAATTTCTCCGATTAAACGATTATTGAAGCAACCGCCGCCGTTACGGCAGTTCCGTTTACGTATCCGCCAAAGCAAGCGAGCAATACTCCGGCTGCGATAGCCGAACCGATAACGCCCGCCACATTAGGGCCCATTGCGTGCATAAGCAAGTGGTTTTGCGGGTCGTATTCCCTTCCGACATCCTCCGAAATTCTTGCCGCCATCGGAACGGCCGAAACACCCGCGGAGCCTATCAAAGGATTTATCTTTCCCTTCGTCACCTTGCACATAATCTTTGCAACGAGCAAACCGCCGATTGTTCCGCAAATGAATGCGAACAAACCGAGCAGAATTATATACAACGTCTGTACTTGCAGGAACAATTCGCCCTTCGCCTTGCAGCCGACTGCAACGCCGAGGAAAATCGTAATGGTATTCATAAGTCCGTTCTGAGCCTGCGAGGACAATCTTTCGACTACACCCGATTCTCTGAACAGATTACCGAGCATCAGCATACCCAAAAGAGGTACCGACGACGGCAAAATCAAACCTACTACCAAGGTAACGATTATGGGGAAAAGCACCTTTTCCACCTTGCTTACCTGGCGGAGCTGTTTCATCTTTATCGTGCGCTCTTTCTTGGTTGTCATAAGCCGCATTATCGGCTTCTGAATTATAGGAATAAGTGCCATATACGAATACGCCGCAATGGCTATCATCGGTATGAAATCACTTGCAAGCTTGGAAGTTACCATTATTGCGGTAGGTCCGTCGGCTCCGCCGATAATGGCGATAGCCGCAGCTTCCGCCGCAGAAAATCCCAAAAGAACCGCAAGGATAAACGCAATGAATATACCGAGCTGCGCACCCGCACCGATAAGCATACTCTTGGGGTTTGCAATCAGCGGACCGAAGTCGGTCATACAGCCTATTCCCAGGAAAATAAGCGGAGGATAAATAACCTTATCTACGCCGAAATACAAGTACCATAAAAGTCCTTTATTCTGTACGGCGTCATAAGACGTATCAACTATACCCGTAACCTCGTCCACGGGATGCGTGCCCCAAAGCGTGGGCTCAGCACCGGGCAGATTTATTAAGAACATACCGAATGCTATCGGCAACAACAGCATAGGCTCGAACTTTTTTACAATTGCAAGATACATCAGGATAAACGATATCAGCAGCATCACGTAATTCTGCCAACTTCCGTTCATAAATCCCATATCGTAAAAAAGATTGACGAAAATAGAGCCCATACCGCTACTTTCCAGTAACGAACTAAGCATTTTTTCCTCCGATTAACCGATAACGGCAAGCACTGCGTTTGTTTCTACGTTAGCGCCCTTTACGACCGATATAGTCACTTTACCGTCGCAGGGAGCCGTAATGTCGTTATCCATTTTCATTGCTTCCAACACTATTATGGGCTGATCCTTTTTAACCGTATCGCCGTCGTTAACCAAAATCTTTTTGATAAGTCCGGGGAAAGGCGAAAGAACTTTTTCACCGTTTGCGTTTACGGTCTTGGGAGCCGCAGCAGGTGCGGATGCCGCAACGGGCGCACTTACTACGGGCGTAACGCTTTCGCCTTCGCCCACTTCTTCTACGCCTACGGAATAACTTTTACCGTCGATAGTAACAACAAAATTACGCATTTATGTTTCTCCTTATAATCTCTTAATTCTCTTAACCGTGAATTGGCATTTTTCTTCTTTTTCTTGATAATAAGCCATTATCGCGGCAACAATAGCGGCCTTGACCTCTGCAGGAATTTCGTCGCCGTCGCTTGCGACTGCTGCCGTAGCTCCTTTCGGCTTCTCACTACTGACCTTCTTTTCACGTTTTTTGGTCAGAAATTCCAGATTGTTAGTCTTGCGCATAATCAATCCGACCAGCCAAATGATGCCGATTATTATGATTATGCCGACGAAAACGACAACGAAGCCGATTAAAGCATACAGCGCAGCCTCGCCGAAGTTATCAAAATAGAAATTTTCGGGCGACTTCTGCTGACCTGCCCAGTTTGAACCGTCACCGGGTAAAATCGCCAATAAATTACTTAACATACACCCCTCACTTTATCAGCATCTGCAAGGATGCAATAAGGTATTGCCTTACAAACGCAGGCTCAATAATGTTATCGATATAGCCGCCCTTAGCCGCATTGACGGGATCGGAATTCTCATCGGCGTATTTTTCCGCCAACTTGTTTTTGTCCGCCTTTGCGCTGCCTACAAGCTCGATTTCAGCGCCCTGTGCGCCGTCAAAGAGTGCGATCTTAGCATTTGCAAACGCATAAGTAAAGTCGTAGCCCATAGATTTTGCCGCAAACAGAGTGTATCCGAGTCCTATCGCCTTATTGTAAACGACAGAAATTTTTGCGCTGTTCATACAGTTCAGTATGCTTACGTACTCGCAGAGCTCCTTAATTACGGGGCTGTTTGCAACCTCGGGAGTTTCCTTTATGCCGAGCGTATTGACAAAGGTTATATAGGGCAAATTGTAACCGCAGGCAAGAGTTGCAAAATCTTTAAGCTTTCTAGCCTTGCCAGGACAAAGTCTGACGCCCTCCTCATTATCGAAAACCACAGCCGCAACCGATATGCCGCCTATTCTTGCAAGATAGCATTTAACTTCGGAGCAAGCTCCCGCACCAAGCTCGATCGCCGTTCCCTTATCGAAAACGTTGAGCAAGGTCTTGACGTCTGCCTTTTTATTGAGTGCGGAAATCGAATTGTTGAGTTCGTCGCAGTCGGTTACCGCAACGTTGACGAATTGGTTGATAAGAGTAATCTTGTTCTTGACTTCGGCAAGATCTTTAACGGTAAACGTGGTTAAACCCGTCTTGGAAAGAGCGGCCGCTCCGCCAACCTTTTCCTTGGGAAGATTTTCACCTCCTGCGGCGGTTATTACCAACGGGCTGTTTGCCGCTAGAATCGATTTTTTATCGATAAAGAAATTGAAATCGCAAACGCCCGCAAGCATAGCAATCTGACCGTAAACCTCACCGTTTACAACAAGGTACTGCGGTATGCTGTCTTTAAGCTGCGTAGCTTTCAGAATGAGCGAAGCCAACCCTTCCAAAACGTTCACGCCCTCGCCTACCCTCACGCCGAGAGAAGACAATAAATAGATAACGGGCGAACCGTTCTTTTCCGCCTGTTCAAGACATTTAAGCATTTTTTCGCAATTGGCCTTGCTTACGCCACCGTTCAAAACGGCGCTATTCTGCGCAATTATATAATAAGGAAAATCCTCTATCGTCGCAAAACCGCATACAACACCTTCGCCCTCGGCACTGCCGTCATAGAACTCGCTTTCGGAAAACGAGAACGATGAGAGCTCAACAAAGCTGTCCTTATCGACAAGCGCGTCAATCTCTGCACGGATTGTTTTTCCCGCGGCGAAAAGCTGTTGTTTTCTTGCTTGTAATAATTTAATTTTATCCACCGAAAAACTCCTGATGACAAATTTTTACCTATATAATTTTATCAGTCAAACGTAAAAAAATCAACTGATTTTTAGTGAAATTACAAATAAAAAACCTCCCAGACGAGATTGTCCGAAAGGTATAAATTGCACTACTTGTTTTTCTTATTTTTAATCTTGAATTTGTTCTTTAAAAAGGCGTCGATTTTGTCCGAATACTTCCAAACGAGCCAGAACGAAGCAACGACAGCCGCTGCAAGAATAATCCAGATAGTTATTCCCCACCACGTATTGAATGGTATCAATTGAAGCGAAAACGACGTCGTAAGAACGGAAATCGCCCTTGTAATTATTATCATTATTATAAAATACAGCCAGGTTATGGACGACAGCCCCGCAACGAAACACAGAATATCGTCGGGGAAGAGCGGCAGTAAAAACATTATGGACAATAAAAGATAGTCCTTGCCTTTAAGCTTTTTAAGCCACTTATCCAAATCGTCCTTTCCCACTATCCAGCATACTGCCTTATAGCCTATTACCCTGCCAATTGCAAACGCCACGACCGAGCCGAGGAAGATACCTATGAAGCTGAAAATCGAACAGCGCAACGGACCGAACAACGCCACGCCAACGCCGACTGAAACAGACCCCGGTATCGGTAATATGACGACCTGCAAAAACTGGAACAAAATAAATATCAAAACCGCCGTTGCGCCAAAACTTGCAATATAATCGCGCAGAGCTTCTATACTCGTCAGTTTGGAAATTATGCCCGTAGCACTGACGATAAAAAAGACAAGCGCCACAACGTCAAGGCAGATAATCGTGCACAAAATCAAGCGGTAAAATGCCTGCATACTCAAGACGTAGAATACCAGATACGCAATCAAAAGCACCGCCAGAATACTGACCGTCAGCCATAATAACAGAGTAAAATGCGTTGCGATAAAAGGTAAACCTTTGTAATTAAAGCCATAAACGGCAAGAATAAGCGCTAAAAGAGTCAAAAATACCGTAGAAAGAATATTGACGGCAATTTTTGCCGCCCCTTTACTATCTTTACATTGTTCTCTGAACTGCTCGGTATTTATCATTACTATATTATTATGGTAATATAGCCGACGATTATGCCGATTGAAATTTTTTAATTGCGTCCGTCGCCAATTTATCGCAGATATTGTTGTATTCGTTGTCTGCGTGCCCTTTGACTTTTATGAATTTAACGCTGTGCGTACGGGTGAGCGCAAGCAGCCTTTGCCACAAGTCGGTATTCAAAACCTGTTTGTTGTCCGCTTTCTTCCACCCGTCCTTTTCCCAGCCGTAAATCCAGCCGTTATTGAAGGCGTTTACCGTATATGCGGAATCGCTGTATACGGTGACCTCGCACGGCTCCTTTAAACATTCCAGACCGCTTATTACGGCGAACAGTTCCATTCGGTTGTTGGTGGTCGCCTCTTCCGCGCCCGAAATGCGCTTTTCAAAGCCCTTAAACATAAGCACCGCGCCCCAGCCGCCTACTCCGGGATTTCCCGAACACGCTCCGTCGGTATATAACGTAACCTGTTTCATTATTCCGAAAGCTCTTTCGAACGTTTTACGCACGCCGCAACCGCGTCTGATATAATTCCGCGGAAATTGTTTTGCTCGAAAACTTTTACCGCCTCTATGGTAGTGCCGCCCTTGCTGCATACGCTCATAATCAGTTCGGGAAGAGGTCTGTCGTCCTCCATAAGCATACTGCAGCTGCCCCAAACCGTTTGCATTGCAAGCAGTTTTGCCTCATCCTTGGTAAGTCCCTGTTTTACGCCCGCATCAATCAGACTGTCAATAAAAATGAAAGTATAAGCGGGTCCGCTGCCGCTTATGCCCGTGACCGCGTCAAGCTTGTCCTCAGGCACGCTGAGAACCTGACCCAGACAGCCGAACAGATTGCTTACGAAATCGGTATCGTCGGTATTTTTATTGTAGTCGGACATATCTACGCCCATCATACCGAACCCCGTAGCACAGGGAAGATTGGGCATACAGCGCGCAACTTTAATAAGCCCCACGCCGAAAGAATTTTTAATTGCCGCCTTTTTGACTCCCGCCATAATGCTTATAACTTTCTGAGGGCATACGCCTTCCAAAGTCTTTGCAACATCGCCGAAAGTCTGGGGCTTTACGGCAAGAAGCAGGTATTCGCTGTTTTCGGCAACAAACTTGTTATCGTTAGAAACGCACACGCCGAATTCTTCGCCTATTTTATCCAGCTTTTGTTCGTCCGTATCGCTTACGATTATCTTTTTTGCGCGGATAAACTCGGAATCTGCTACGCCTTTTAATATCGCGCTGCCCATAAAACCGCAGCCGATTATGCCGAGTTTGAATTGCTTTTTCATAAATACTTCTCCAAAAAAACAGTTGACTTAAAACTTCTTATATTATATAATTACTATCGTTGAAATTTAGGGGAGTAGCTCAACGGTAGAGTCGCGGTCTCCAAAACCGTCGGTTGCGTGTTCGAATCGCGTCTCCCCTGCCAAAAAGCACATATCGCCTTGGGCGGTGTGTGCTTTTTATTTATTCCACCCGTATTCGATATAATGAACACCTTCACGGTACGCCTTCAGCGCCAGCTTTCTGTCGTTAATCAAATCGTCGGGAAGATTATCCAGGCCGAACCACTTGATTTCTGAACATTTATGCGGCTCGCACACTCTCGGCTCGCCTGAAAATTCCGTGCAAACGAAATAAGCGTTGCAGTAAGTCAAATCCCACTCTTCTTCACGCTTGTGTACGAAAACGATAAAATCAACATTATCAAGCGGAACGACTACGCCCAACTCTTCCTTAGCTTCACGGACGGCGGCCTGACTCATACTCTCGCCGTGTTCGACGTGTCCCGAACAGGACAAATCCCACAGTCCGTCCATAAAGCCGGTGTTTTGTCTGCGCTGCAACAGCACTTTAACTTTGCCGTCCACATTTTTCAAAAGCATCAGAATGGACGCGGACGGAACGCAAAACCGCTCTTTCATTAAACTTTCACGTCGCCTTTAAGTCCAAGGTCGCCTGCGTTTGCCTGCAAAATGGGGTCGATTTCGTTCTTGATAAATTCAACCGTCTGCGTAGGCGCTCTGCCTATAAACTTTTTCGCGTCTAGAATATCGCCGAGCTTGTCGTGTACGGGCGCAAACATTTTATCAGCCTTGATAAGATCGATAAGGTTATTTTCAAGCCCGTTTACCTTTACGTTTTTGCCTGCCTCCATAGAAAGCACGCGAATTTTTTCGTGTAACTCTTGCCTGTTTCCACCTGCCTTAACGCACTCCATCATAATGTTTTCCGTAGCCATAAAGGGAAGCTCGGCGGCAATGTGCTTTGCAATTACCTTGTCGTACACGACGAGATTTTCGCTGACGTTCATATAGATGTTGAGAATACCGTCCAGCGCGAGGAACGCCTGTGCGTTTACAATTCTGCGGTTAGCCGAATCGTCCAGCGTTCTTTCGAACCACTGCGTGCTAGCCGTAATCGCGCTGTTCATAGGCAGTGATACGACAAACCTTGCAAGCGAGCCGATGCGTTCGCTGCGCATAGGGTTGCGCTTGTACGCCATAGCCGAAGAACCAATTTGCGACTTTTCGAAAGGCTCCTCAATCTCCTTCATATTCTGCAAAATTCTTATATCGTTGGAGAATTTGTATGCACTCTGCGCAATCTGCGAAAGCACGCAAAGTACGTTGTAGTCAAATTTTCTGGGATAGGTCTGTCCCGTCACGCCGTAAACCTTGTCGTAACCGAGCTTATTGACTACTCTCTTTTCAAGCTCCTTGATTTTAGCTTCGTCGCCGTTGAAAAGCTCCATAAAGCTTGCCTGCGTGCCCGTCGTGCCCTTAACGCCCCTCAGTTTGAAGCAGTTTTCGAGGTTGACGAGGTTGTTGTAGTCCATTTCGAGGTCCTGCAACCACAGCGTTGCCCTCTTGCCCACTGTCGTGAGCTGTGCGGGTTGAAGGTGTGTAAAGCCGAGCGTGGGCAAATCCTTGTATTTCAAGGCGAAATTTTTGAGCTTTTCCATCACGTTGACGAGCTTTTTCTTTATAATAGCGAGCGCGTCGGCAATTATAATGAGTTCAGAATTGCAATCAACAAAACAGCTTGTCGCGCCGAGGTGAATTATGGGCATTGCCGATTTTGCCTGTGCACCGAACGCCTTGACGTGCGCCATAACGTCGTGCCTTACCTCTCTTTCGTACTGTTCGGCAAGTTCGAAATTGATGCTGTCGGCATACTTTTTCATCTCTTCGACTTGCTCTTTGGTTATGTTGAGCCCTAACTCCATTTCGGATTCGGCAAGAGCAATCCAAAGCTTGCGCCACAATTTAAAACGCTTTTCGTCGGAAAACGCCTCGGACATTTCCTTGCTTGCATAGCGGGTAATCAAAGGGTTGACGTATACGCTGTTATCTGTCATATTTATCTCCGTTTTTCCTTAATTTTCTTTATCTTTGTTTTTGTTTTTTGTTATCAATCCGATAATTAACAGCACGATTAAAACGACCGTGGCAATTCCGGTAATAATAGCTCCCGTGAAAATCGTAAATAAGCCGATAAGTAGCGAAAGCGCGTTGCTGTTTGCGGTAAAATAAACTATTATACCGACAATAGCGCACAAAATGCCTGCCGCAAGCACGCCGCATACCACGGCTAACGCCGTCTTTTTATTCATAATTACCTTGCTTTTACGGGCGCAGGGTACTCAACGCCGAAGGTTTCAACCCTGACTGTCTTCATAATCTGGTCCGCCCTGGGCTTGTCGTTCCTGTCCGTTGCGACGGAAGCAATTTCGTCAACCGTATCAATACCTTCAATAACCTTACCGAACGCGGCGTATTGACCGTCCAGATGGGAAGAATTTGCGTGCATAATAAAGAATTGCGAGCCTGCGCTGTCGGGATGATAAGCGCGCGCCATAGAGATTACTCCGCGCTCGTGCTTAATATCGTTCTGCCTGAAACCGTTGAGCGCAAACTCACCCTTGATATTGTAGCCGGGACCGCCCGTGCCTACGCCTGCGGGGTCGCCGCCCTGAATCATAAAGTTCTTTATAACGCGGTGAAATATAAGTCCGTCATAAAAGCCGCTGTTTGCAAGCGCAATAAAGTTGCTGACCGTGTTGGGCGCCTTGTCGGGATAAAGCTCCACCTTAATCGTATTTCCGTTTTCCATCGTAATGGTTGCTACGGGATTGCTCATATTTTACCTCACTTAAAAAATTGATTGAATTAATTCTCGTCGTATTTTTCGATTTTAACGCCTGCCTCTTTGAAAAGCTGCATCGAAAAGTCGTCGGGGTAGCCCTCTTTGTAAACGACGCGTGAAATTCCGGAGTTGATTATAATTTTCGCACAGATAACGCAGGGCTGGTGCGTACAATACAGAGTGCAACCTTCAACGCTGCACCCCACTCTCGCCGCCTGAATTATAGCGTTCTGCTCGGCGTGAACAGCATAGCAAAGCTCGTGCCGAGTACCGCTTTCTATACCCTGCTCCTTACGCATACAAACGCCCTTGTCGGCACAACTCTTTATTCCCTGCGGCGCGCCGTTGTAACCAGTCGCGATAACGCGCTTGTTTTTAACGATTATCGCGCCGACGTGCCTGTTTTGCTGAAAGCAACTCGACCAACTGCCGATTTGCACCGCCATATCCATAAAACGCTTATCCCACTTATCCATAGAACACCGCCAAGTTTGTTTACTCACGTATTATTTTACCACAACCTTACACAAAATGCAATTTTTTGATTTGCACTGTTTGATTTAATTTGCTTAAGTTTATAAATTATTTGTAAAAAAATTTATTATCGGAGGAAATTTTCTCAATGAGTATCAAGCCTTTGTTCGACAAAGTCGTTGTCGAAGCGGTTAAAGCCGAAGAAAAGTCAAAGGGCGGCATCATTCTGACCGCCGCCGCACAGGAAAAACCCGCCACCTGCCTTGTGGTTGCGGTAGGCCCCGGCGGCGTTATCGACGGAAAAGAAGTAACTATGCAGGTCAAAGTCGGTGATAAAGTTCTGCTTTCCAAATACAGCGGAACCGAAGTCAAGCTTGACAGCAAAGAATACACGATTATTCGTCAGAGCGATATTCTGGCGGTCGTAGACTAATTTTAAGGAGATTATTTCGTTATGGCTAAACAGATTAAGTACGGCGACGAAGCCAGAAAAGCGCTTGAAAACGGCGTAAACGTAATTGCAGACACAGTTAAAATAACGCTCGGTCCCAAGGGAAGAAACGTTGTTCTGGACAAGAAATACGGCGCACCCCTCATCACCAACGATGGTGTTACAATAGCAAAGGAAATCGAGCTTGAGGACCCGTTTGAAAATATGGGCGCGCAGCTCGTTAAGGAAGTTTCCACAAAGACCAACGACGTTGCGGGCGACGGTACCACCACCGCAATGGTTCTCGCTCAGGCAATCATCCGCGAGGGTTTGAAAAACCTTGCCGCAGGCGCCAATCCCATCATTCTTAAAAAGGGCATTGCAACCGCAGTCGATACCGCGGTAGAAAAGATTAAATCAATTTCCAAGCCCGTTGAAAACAAGCTTGCAATTTCGCAGGTTGCTTCCATTTCCGCAGGTGACGAAAAGATCGGCGAGCTCATTGCAAACGCTATGGAAATCGTCGGCAAGGACGGCGTTATCACCGTTGAAGAGGGCAAATCGATGTCTACCGAGCTGACCACCGTAGACGGTATGCAGTTTGACAGAGGCTACGCTTCCGCGTATATGGTTACCAACACCGAAAAGATGGAAGCCGTGCTTGACTCCCCCTATATTCTTATCACAGATAAGAAAATTTCCGCATTGCAGGAAATTCTGCCCGTCATCGAGCCCATCGCTCAGCAGGGCGCAAGGCTTTTGATCATTGCCGAGGACGTAGAAGGCGACGCGCTTGCAGCCTTGATAGTGAACAAACTCAAAGGCGTTCTCAACTGCGTTGCTGTAAAGGCTCCCGGTTTCGGCGACAGAAGAAAAGCAATGCTCGAAGACATTGCAATTCTGACGGGCGGCACCGTAATTTCTTCCGACTTGGGCTACGAATTCAAGGACGTCACTCCCGATATGCTTGGCAGAGCGGCTCAGGTTAAGGTTGACAAGGACAACACCACCATTATCGACGGACACGGCGATGCAAAAGCTATCAAGGCGCGCGTTGCTTCCATCAAGGCGCAGATTGCAGAAACGACTTCCGACTACGACAAGGAAAAATTGCAGGAAAGACTTGCAAAGCTTGCCGGCGGCGTTGCGGTTATAAACGTTGGTGCGGCTACCGAAGTTGAAATGAAAGAAAAGAAACTGCGCATCGAGGACGCGCTTGCTGCCACCCGCGCGGCTGTTGAAGAAGGTATCGTTCCCGGCGGCGGCGTTGCACTCCTTTCGGCCACTTCCGAACTCACCAAGCTTGTAGAAAGCCTTTCCGGCGACGAAAAGACGGGCGCAAGCATCGTTTTAAAGGCAATTGAGGAGCCTATCCGCCAGATTGCTGTCAATGCAGGCGTTGACGGTTCGGTTATCGTAAACACCATCAAGACTGCCAACAAAGCAAACTACGGCTACGACGCGCTCAAAAACGAGTATACCGATATGGTTAAGAGCGGCATTATCGACCCCACCAAGGTATCGCGTTCGGTATTGCAGAATGCGGCTTCGGTTGCGGCAACCTTGCTCACCACCGAAAGCATCGTAACCGACATTCCCACTCCTCCCGCACCTGCGGCTCCTATGGGCGGCGGCGATATGGGCGGTATGTACTAAGCATAAATTTAAAACAGAAAAGCCCGCGGCAAACTGCCGCGGGCTTATTTATTCAGACATCATATGCTTTATATCTTTTTAATACTTTAACCTGTTGGACAATCCCCAAAATGCTTCCTACCATAATTATTGCCGCAATAAGCATCGGAATAAGTGCCGCCCAAAAATGGCTATATGGCGCAATACTCGGACCGTCGTCTTTCAATTTGCATCTTCCGTTATCGGCAACCATCATTTTTGCCGTATGCCCGCCCTTTATCATTGTCTTTACTTCGCTTTCACGAAGCAACAGTTCGCTATGGGTGTCGCACCAATCATCGCCATATACCGACTTAAAAATGCGTCCATTGGGTGATTCGTATTCGTAAATTAAATTCAGATGCCATTTCTTTATTGAACGCGGTGTTTTACCCGGCTCTGTGACCGTATACCCAACCAAAACGGCTTCAACCTCAACACCGTTCCTGCTCAAATACTGTTCTTCCTTTAAATCTGCTATTCCCTGCGGAAGAAACGTTGCGGCAATTGAAAACACAAGCACAAAAAAGACAAGCAAAACACTGAATGTGATAATCAGATTTCTTGCAGTCTTCTTTTCACTTTTTATAGTTCCTTTTGTTCTCTCGGGACCAAAAACGTATTTGCCCATAGCCACCTCAAAAGTTACTTAACCAATGCGTACAATTTCATATCGCGGAGAACTCCGTTTTTGTAGGCGTTCTTGCGCATAATTCCTTCCAAAGCAAAGCCGTTCTTTTCCAAAACGCGGCAACTGCCGATATTTTCGACAAACGGCTCGGCGTAAATTCGCACTATATCCGTGTTATCAAAAACGTGCTTGCACGCAAGGCGGACTGCCTCGGTAGTAATACCTTTGCCCCAATGCTCAACGCCGATATAATAACCCAACTCCGCCGTTCTGAAATGAATATTTCCCTGCCTGAATACGCCGATACTGCCAACAACTTTGTCGTTATAGACTATTGCAAAGCAAAATGAGCTGTTTTTATCGGCAGAATTGCAAAAACTAATATAGTCAAGCGCGTCGGCTTCAGTATACGGGAAAGGCAAGCCGTCACGCAAATTATCCATAACTCTTTTGTCGCTTAACAGCATTGAAAGTGCTTTTGCATCGCCCTCCCGCCATTCTCTTATAGTAATCATACTTATCTCAATTTGTCCAGAATTCTCTCTAGAGCGTATTTGCCGTGTTCGTAAGTCAATCCGCCCTGAAAATATGCCACGTAAGGCGGCTTTACGGGTCCGTCGGCGGAAAGTTCAATTGAAGCCCCCGAAACGAACGTGCCCGCAGCCATTATAATTTTGTCGTCGTAACCGGGCATATCCCACGGCTCGCACGTGACGAAGCTGTCCACGGGGGACGCATACTGCACTTCTCTTATGAAGTTAATCATTTTATCCGCATCGTCAAACTGTATACACCGCGTTATATCGTGCGGAACCTTGTCAATCGCGGTATAATTTATAAAGCCGAGTTTGGTCATTGCCATTCCTATCAATAACGAGCATTTCAACGCCTGGGCAACCGTATGAGGCGCGGTAAAAAGCCCCTGATAGAAATACTGATACCCCGGCGCATACGAACCGACTTCAAGCCCGATTGACGGAGCGGTAAATCTACGCCCGACTTTTTTAATCAATGCACTTTTTCCAACGATGTATCCGCCCGTGGGAGCAAGACCGCCGCCCGCATTTTTGATAAGCGAACCAACACAAATATCCGCACCAACTTCAATAGGTTCACACTTTTCTACAAATTCACCGTAGCAATTATCAACGAAAATGCAGCCCGAATAACCGATTTTACGCAAATAAGTGCAAATATTACCTATTTGTTCGCAGGAAAGTGCATCACGAAGCTCATACCCGCGCGAACGCTGAATATAGACCATTTTAACGCTATCGTTAAGCAATTTACTTATTTCAGCTTTATCGAAATCGCCGTCCGCCGCAAGGTCGCAACAGACGAAATTCACGCCGAAATCCTTTAGCGAACCTATCCCATCGCCCGAAATAACAGGACGGATAGTATCGTACGGCATTCCCGATATGCACAGCATCGTATCTCCGCCTTTCAAAAGCCCAAACAACGCAACCGACAGCGAATGAGTACCCGACAGCAGATGCGGCGAAACAATGCCGCTTTCCGCCTTAAAAACGTCGGCGTAAAGCTTGCCCAGCGTATCCCTTCCCTCGTCGCCGTAGCCGTAGCCCGTCGTACCGCCAAAGTGCCTGAGCGCAATGCAGTTTTCCCTGAAGGCTTCAATCACTTTTCTTTGATTGAAATAGCTTATTTCATCAACCAAATCAAATTGGTTTTTAAGTTCACTTTCGCACTCTTTTATAAATTCTGAATTACTTTTCATTCAAAAGCTCCAATACCTTATCCTTATTTGCTTCCTCGGGCTTTAACCAGATTATTCCCTTCAATTTCTTAAAGAAAGTTCGCTGCCGTTTTGCATAATGTCGCGTATTTCTTTTAATTATGTCACGCATAGTACTATCATTATCACCGTTTTTTATGCCCACAACCACCTCTTTATAGCCAATTGCTTGCATACTTTGGCAGTTTTCGTCAATACCGACACTAAGCAGCTTTTTTACCTCATTTATAAGTCCCGAGTTAAACATAACGTCTACGCGGCACTCAATTCTCTTGTAGAGTGCTTCTCTCTGGTAGTCTATCGCCACCGCAACATATTCGAAACGTGGCTTCAATTCGTCGTGCTGTTCCGACTTCTTCCTTCCGCTCGCATCAAATATTTCAAGTGCGCGTATTACCCTCTTCGTATCGTTCACGTGCAGATTCTCCGCACTTTCCGGATCCACGTCGCGCAGAAGCGAATAAATATATTCCTTTCCCCTCTCTTCAAGTAGCGCTTCGTACCGCGCACGGATTGCGGCGTCAGCCTTAACGTTTCCGTAGCCTAGATTATAAAGAATAGAATTTATATAAAATCCCGTGCCGCCGCAGATTACGGGCGTTTTGTTTTCCGAAATCAGCCTTTCGATTATCGGCAATGCGCTCTCCTCGTAATCCGAAACTGAAAAATTACATTCTGGACCGACTATATCTATTAAATGGTGAGGCACTCCCTGCATTTCCGCAACCGTAGGCTTTGCGGTGCCTATGTTCAGCCCCCTGTAAACGAGCTGGGAATCAGCCGAAATTATTTCTGTGTTTAATGCCTTGGCGCAGTCAACCGCAAGTGAAGTCTTGCCAGTTGCCGTTGCTCCGCAAATTACCAGGATAGGTTTCAAAATATTTACACCTTCCTCTTAAACATTTTTTCAAGCTCGGTTTTAGTGAGCTTTATACACACGGGACGACCGTGAGGACACTTCAAACCCATATTGCCGTTGAGCATAGAAAAAAGCGTATCTCTTTCCTGTTCGGTTAAAATATCACCGCCCTTTACAGCCGCCTTGCAGGCAGATTGCGCAATTTTATCCTTCAAAAGCTCTGTCAGAGTTATATTTTTGAATTCGTGCACGTTAGCCAATAAGTCATCGAAAAAGGTTTTAAGATTGATTTCCGGCAGATCTGCAGGCGTAGAATAAACTCTGTATGAATTCGATCCGAACGGCTCCACGCTGAAACCGAGCTGCCATATGGTATCCATATTGTCTTCCAAAAACTGCTGCTCTTCGTTGTTTACAGTGATCATATAAGGCACAAGCATATCCTGCCGCGCAAGCTTTCTGTCGTTTAGCTTAGCCTTCAAACGATCGTAAATCAGTCTTTCGTGCGCCGCGTGCTGATCGATTACGTAAACGTCGTCCTTTATTTCATATAATAAATATGTATTGAAAAGCGAACCGCGGAATTTGCACTGACTGAAATTCATTTTTTCCTGTTCGGCTTTTATCTGAGTTTTACGCTCCTCGTTGTCACCCGTAAAAGCGGGCACGGGAGAACCGCTGCAAAATGAAAAAGTATCGTCGGTTTTCTGATCTTCACGCGCCGAATAATACCGATAAAGAGGTAAATCCTTTTCCGCGTTATTACTAACGGACGGCGCTTCGTAATTCTCATATGCGCGGTAAGCCGCAGTTTCGCTTGCGGCGTCAGGCTTTTTTTCCGCTTTCTTGTCCTTTGAAAACTGTTCAATGCCCACGACGTCCGAAAAGTCCGTATCGTAAACTTTTTCCTTACAAACGAACTCGGCTCCGTACGGTACAGGCGTTGATTTAATTTCTTCCGAAACGCTTTCCGCAGGCGCAAAATCACTATTTACAACAAAGTTAACGGCGTTTACCGTACCGTCGAGTATCGAGGAAATGACTTTGTAAATGCTGCCGTAAACAAGCGAGCTGTTAACGAAACGGACGTCCGCCTTATTGGGATGCACGTTGACGTCAACGTTTTCATCGGACATTTCAATAAATAAAACGTAAAACGGATACTGCCTTTTCATTGCGTAACTCGCATACGCGTTTGTAATCGCACTTGCAATAACGGGGTTGACGATATGTCTGCCGTTTAAAAATACGTTCTGATAGGTCTTATTCGATTTAAAAAAGTTTTGGTTGCTGATAAATCCGCTTATCTTTATATCGTTTCTTTCCGCACTGATTTTGAAGCAGTTAGGCAGATAGTTCGCGCCGTAGACCTGGGTTATCGCTTCCTCCAATCCGCCGCCGTACGACTGCAAAGTCAGCTTACCGTCCACAAAATATTTGAAAGAAATATCGGGATAACCCAAAATGTAATACGTTACGTAGTTGGTTATATCCGCTTCTTCCTTTTTGTCCGACTTCATAAATTTAAAGCGTACGGGTGTATTAAAGAAGAATTTTGTAATTGATATCTGGGTGCCGCGCGGCGCCTCCGCGGGATAAACCTTTCCTATAAATTCACCGTCACATTCAACCTTGTTGCCCTCTTTGCCTTCTACCGCGCTGATAAGCTCCACGCAGGCGATTGACGCAATCGTTGCAAGCGCCTCGCCGCGGAACCCGAGAGTATGAATATGGTCTATATCTTCAAGCTCACTGATCTTGCTCGTGGCGTGAGCAAAGAACGCAGCGCGCATATCGTCCTTTTCAATGCCGCAACCGTTGTCGATTACTCTGATTAAATCTTTACCGCCGCGCTCAATATGTATTTCGATTTCAGTCGCACCTGCATCGATACTGTTTTCAATCAACTCCTTAACCGCGGAATAAGGTCTTTCGATAACCTCGCCTGCGGCTATTCGGTTGCATATCATTTCGGAAAGTAAGTTTATTTTACCCATTTATTTCACCTTTTCCACTAAGTCGCTCAAAATCATAAACGCCTGCATTGGCGACATATTATTCAAATCGACGTCTTTAAGAATTCTTTCAACCTCGGACACTTCCTTGACCTCTTCGGTTTGCTCATCAAATTCAATATTAGTCGTAACGTCACCGCTCTCTACCGCTTTCAAAATATTCTTTGCTCTGTCGGTCACGCACGCGGGAACACCTGCAAGCGAAGCGACCTCAATACCGAAGCTGCGGTTTGCGCCTCCGCGCATTATTTTGCGCAGGAAAACTATACTGCCGTTAAAATCTTTGACGGCAATCTTGTAGTTTTTAACGCCTTCAAGCTTATTTTCAAGCTGCAACAATTCGTGATAGTGTGTCGCAAAAAGCGTTTTTGCACCTATCTTTTCGGTGATGTGCTCAATTACCGCCCAGGCAATACTGAGCCCGTCGTATGTGCTGGTACCTCTGCCGACCTCGTCCAGAATCAGAAGGCTGTCCTTTGTGGCGTTCTGCAAAATTGAAGCGACCTCTATCATTTCCACCATAAACGTAGACTGGTCGAATATAAGGTTGTCGCTTGCTCCCACTCTCGTAAACACTCTGTCAATTATGGGAATCTGCGCCGACTTTGCAGGAACAAAACAACCGACGTGAGCCATAATCGCAATAATGGCGTTCTGGCGCATATACGTGCTCTTACCCGCCATATTCGGACCGGTGATTATAAGTGTACGGTTTTCACTCTCATCCAGAAGAGTATCGTTTGCAACAAATTTTTCTTTTGCAATGACTTCAACTACGGGGTGCCTGCCCTCTTTGATAATCATAGGTTGATTGCTTTCGACAATCTTGGGTCTGACGTAGTTATTGCTTTTTGACACCTCGGCAAAAGCCGTCAGAACGTCAAGCTTAGCTATTGCGTCCGCTATGCTTTTCAATTGCGGAATTGCACGCATAAGTTTATCTTTTAACTCGGCGTAAAGCGCCGCTTCAAGCTGAAACGCCCGTTCGTCGCTGTTAAGTATTTTTTCCTCAAGTTGCTTAAGCTCGTCCGTAGTGTATCTTTCGGCATTGGCAAGAGTCTGGCGGCGGTGATAGGTCGTAGGCACCTTGTCCTTGAACGACTTTGAAACTTCTATATAATATCCGAAAACTCTGTTGTATCCGATTTTGAGAGTGCGTATGCCGGTCACATCGCGCTCCCGCACTTCCATTTCGCCGAGAACCTTGGTTGCTGACTTTTTGATGCTGCGCAATTCGTCGAGCTGGGCGTTATAGCCTTCCTTTATGTAACCTCCGTCCTTAACAGACGGCGGCGTTCTGTCGTCTATGATTGCCGAATTTATTTCGTTTGCAATATCCGAAAGGTCGTATAAACCCTTGGAAATATCGCCGAGAACACGCGAAGAAAAACCCGTAAGGCGGAATTTGAGATTGGGAACAACCAGAAGCGACTGTGCTAGAGCACGGCAATCTATCGGCGCAAGTTTGTCGTTGGAAATTTTTCCTGTAAGTCTTTCAACGTCCTTAACCTGATTTAAAAGCTCGATTATTCCCACTCGCACTACGGTTGCGTTATACAGCTCCTCAACGCCGTCAAGTCGGTGATTTATCGCATTAACGCTTTTAAGCGGCGCCAACAGCAAATTCAGCAAAAGCCTTGCGCCCATACCCGTACAGGTTTTGTCAAGCACCCACAAAAGCGTTCCGTATTTCTTCCCCTCGTAAATGCTCTTTACAAGCTCGAGATTTCTGACAGCCGTCATATCCAGCTGCATACAGCTGGCGGGCAACACGTATTTTACACTGTCAATGTTTGCAAGCGTATGCTTTTGCGTTTCTTTAAGATATTCAATCAATGCGCCGATAGCGCAAATTGCGTCGTTCTTGCCGTCAATTGAGAAAGCCGAAAGCGACTTTGTATTCAGTTGAGTTAAAATACTTTTATGCGCTGCCGCAAAATTAAAAGCCCAACCGGGATACGATGAAAAGGGCGGCAAAAGGCCCTTTTTAACTTCGGGCAAATCCTTAACGGCAAACAGCATTTCGTCATTGGAAATAATCTCTTTGACGCCCAACTTCATAAGATGGTTAACTGCACTCTTGACGACGTCCGCCCCCGCAAATTCGCTTGCGCATAGCTCTCCCGTCGTTATATCCGCCCAGGCCACAGCCACCGTTGCGTTGTTTTTAAGCACCGAGCAAATATAATTATTTTCTTTTTCGCTTAAACTGTTATCGTCCGTCACAGTACCCGCGGTCACAACTCTGATGACGTCGCGTTCCACCATTCCCTTGGAAGCCTTCGGATCGCTTAACTGCTCGCAGATAGCCACCTTTTCGCCGAGAGAAACGAGCTTGGCGATATATCCTTCCGCCGCGTGAAATGGAACGCCGCACATAGGCGCGCGTTCTTTAAGTCCGCAATCCCTGCCAGTAAGCGTGAGCTCCAACAGCGACGATGCACGTATTGCGTCGTCAAAAAACATTTCGTAGAAATCGCCTAACCGATAGAAAATTATGCAGTCCTTATACTTATCTTTTATTTCAAGATAATGCTTCATCATAGGTGAAATTTCCATATTTTACCCCTAAACCTTATCCCCGAACAGCGAAACGCCGTTTGCTTCGTTGACTTTTACTTGTACAAAATTTCCTATTTCGTCGTTTTGGCTTGCAAAATAAACCATTCTGCCGTACTCGTTTCTACCCTGGTACAGTCCGCGTTTACCGTCGTAATCTTCGCACAACACCTCGACGATCTGCCCGACAAACTTTGCCGAATGAACGCGCGTCTGCGCATTGACCAGCTCCACAAGCTCCATAATTCTGCGTTTACAAATGTCCTCGGGGATCTGGTCGGGCATAGATGCCGCCTTTGTACCCTCGCGCCGCGAATAGATGAACGTAAACGCGGAAGCAAAATCAACCTTTTTTACAAGCTCCAAGGTCGCTTTGAAATCTTCCTCCGTTTCCCCGGGAAAACCGACGATTATATCTGTCGTGATAGCGCAATCAGGTACGTGCTTTTTCAATATTTCAACCTTGCGCAGATAGTCCGCCGATGTGTAGCGTCTGTTCATTTCGGCGAGTATGGAATCCGACCCGCTCTGCACGGGCAAATGCAGGCAATGACAGATTTTCGGATACTTCGCAATGATCTTTGCAAGCTCCTCGGAAAAATCCTTGGGATGGCTTGTCATAAAACGCAGTCTGAAATTGCCGTCAAGTAAAGCGACTTTCTCCAACAACTCGTAAAACGGTATATCGGCGCCGCCGTTACCATAGGAGTTTACGTTTTGTCCCAGCAAGGTAATTTCTTTATACCCCTGCTCAATAAGCGATTTGACTTCGGCAATAATATTTTCAGATTTACGGCTTCTCTCTCTGCCGCGAACATAAGGCACAATACAGTAAGTGCAGAAATTGTTGCAGCCGTACGTTATGTTGACCCACGCGTTGGGATAGCTAGCTCTCAGCGGCTTATCACCCTCTTCAATACGACCGTCGCACTCCTCGATTTCTATAACTGCTTTGCGGCGGCTCTGCTTGCGCACTATGTAATCTTTGAGTTTAGAAAGATTGTGCGTGCCGAAAATTATATCAACGTAGGGAAATTTTTCGTGCAGATTGCCCGCCTTGTTAATTTGCTGCGGCAGACAACCGCCGACCGCGATAATCATATCGCGCTTAGCCGCTTTCAACTTTTTCAGCATACCGATATTGCCGTATGCGTGGTTTTCCGCATTCTCTCTGATGCAGCACGTATTGAAAACGACAATGTCCGCTTCTTCTATTGCGCCGCAGCTTTTATACCCAAGCTCGGATAAAATGCCCGCAATCTTCTCCGATTCGTGCACGTTCATCTGACAGCCGTAGGTTACAATGTGATAAAACTTATCCATAATATCAATTATAACTTTTTTTAATTTAATTTTCAATTAAATTGCAATAAATAATTGAATTTATAGATACTAAAAGTAATGAGAAAAGCTTTAAAAATTTTTTTAGTTATTACCATCGTTAACGTTGCGCTTATTCTGACCGCGCTCACTTCATTTTTCGTGATTACCGCAGGCACAAATCTTCAGCCTGAAAAACTTGTTGACTACGACAAGACAATTGCAGTCTTCGACGACCAGGACGAGAAAATCGAGGACACCTCCCTACAGACCAAAAAGCAAAGCGTTAAAATCGATAATTTAAAAGACGACACCGTAAACGCGTTCATTGCCTCCGAAGACAGAAGCTTTTATAAGCATAACGGCTTAAATTATAAACGTATGGTGAAGGCGCTCTATAAAAACGTGATTTCACGCTCGTTCAAGGAAGGCGCTTCAACCATAAGCCAACAGCTTATAAAGAACACCCACCTTAATAACGATAAGACCATTACAAGAAAACTGAAAGAAATTAAGCTGACCAAGCAGCTCGAAAGAAAATATTCAAAGGACCAGATACTTGAAATGTATCTTAACACTATATATTTCGGACACAATTGCTTTGGTTTGCAGAGCGCGGCAAATTTTTATTTTGACAAATCCGCCGAGGATCTTACGCTGGAACAGAGCGCCACAATCGTAGGACTACTCACCTCTCCGAATAATTTTTCACCATTCAAAAATCCGCAAAAGTGTCTGGCACGACGCAATACCGTCTTAAGAAATATGACGGAATGCGGATTTATTGACGAACAAAGCTGCGAAAATGCCATAGCTTTGCCGCTGAGCGCGATTCAAAACGGAAATAAAGAGCGTAATTCGGGATATTTGAATGCCGTATTTAATGAATTTGAAGAGCTTGACATAGACCCGTACGGTCAATTCGGCGAGTTGCATATTAAAACGTATCTCAACAGCAAGACTCAAAAACTGCTTGACGAAATCGAAGTTAGCAGCGATTATTCCTACTTCGTAAGAACTCAAAACGGCGGCGTTGCCGCATTCAAATCCTCCATAGGCAGTGCAAAAAGGCAAATTGGCTCTACGGCAAAACCCATCTTTGTCTATGCCCCTGCCCTCGAAGAAAGAAAGCTGAATTTATTTACAAAAATCAACGACGAACCCATAGATTACGGCGGCTATACCCCCGAAAATTACGATAAAAAATATCACGGGCGCGTTACGGTTGCCGAAAGTATTAAGCAAAGCTTAAATATTCCCGCAGTCAAGACACTGAATTCTTTAAATTTAGATGACGTTGAAAAGTATGCGGACAAAATGAACATTAAACTCAAAAAGGAAGATAAAACTCTTGCACTTGCCCTCGGCGGAATGAGCGAAGGTTTAACACTGAAAGAATTATGCGACGCCTATTCCGTATTTGCCAACCACGGCGACTACGCCTCCTCGCATTTTATTAAAGAAATTTGTGACCAAAGCGGTAAAATCCTGTATCAAAATAAATTATTAAAGCAAAACGTATTTTCCGAAGGAACCTGCTCGCTTATAAACGACGTGCTTTGCGAAACGGCAAAAAGCGGAACAGCAAAGAAATTGAGCGACTTTGAATTTGACGTAGCGTGCAAGACAGGCACCTGCGGCAACCGGGACGGAAATACCGACGCATATTCGGTTGCCTACACTTCGGATTACTGCATAGGCGTTTGGTTTGGCGACAAGGACAACAAGAAACTACAAATTACAGGCGGAAAAGATTGCTGTAATATTGCAAGCCGTCTGCTCTCCGAAATTTACAGTGATAAGTCCTGCACCCCGCTGGATAAATCTACGGGCACAGTTAATATAGAGATTGACCGCGAAGAATACGAAAAGAACGATAAAATTTTATTGAGCGACGAAAACGCGCCGCAACTAAACCGACTTACCGTTAAATGCTTACAGGGAAATGACAACTACGAGCAAACAACACGTTTCACTTCCCCAACTATTAAAAAACCGAGCATTTTAGTAAATAATAACCAAATTAGTATATCATTATGTCAGACAAAGTACTACTCATACATTGTCAAAAGGCAAATAAATAACAAAACTGACATAATCTATGACGGCCAATGGAAAGAAAATATAGTTGACCAACCCGGCGACGGGGAATATATCTATACTGTTACCCCCTACTTCGTAAGCAACGGAAATAAGTTTACGGGAGTAGAAATCACTTTACCAAGAGTTATAATCAGAGCTGAAAAGTCACAGGACAAAGTACCAGATATAGCATACAAAGACTGGTTTAATAAATAAAGTAAAAGCTCTGCAATTTGCAGAGCTTTTTATTTTATAGCTTTACTATTTCCAATGTAGAAATTGCTTCCTGGATGAGTGCTTCCACATCAAGCTTTGCCTCCTCCGCCAGAACGTCGGCAGGTTTCGGATGAATTACTGGATGTCTGGGAAGAAATACGGTACAGCAATCCTCGTAAGGGCGAATTGAAATTTCAAATGCCCCCATAGCTCTGCTTCTTTCAATAATTTCGTTTTTATCAAATCCGCAAAGTGGACGCAGAACTGGCAAATTCTGTATTACGCTTCCCGACGAAGTCATTCCCTCTATCGTCTGGCTTGCAACCTGCCCCAGACTTTCACCTGTAATAATGCATTGCGCTCCGCATTTCTTTGCAAGCCTTTCGGCAATCCTCATCATAAAGCGGCGCAACAGCGTTACCATATAGTCGCCGTTACATTTTTTATGAATTTCTTCCTGAATGTGCGTAACTTTAACTACGTTTAATGTAGTTCCGCAGGAGTATTCAGCCAAGACGCCTGCAAGCTCCTCAACCTTTTCCCTTGCCTGCATATTGGTGTACGGATAGCTGTGAAAATGTATACAGTCTATTTTCATCCCACGCTTAGCCATCATATATCCCGCTACGGGACTGTCGATACCGCCTGATATAAGCAACATACCTTTCCCTGCGGTGCCAACGGGCATACCACCCACGCCATCAACCAACTCTGAAAAGACAAGCGAAGTACCGTTTTCACGCAAATCAATACCGATAACCGACTGAGGATTGTGCACATCCACGCGTAAACTGCTGTTGAAATCAAGCAGTCTGCCGCCGATTTCGGCATTTATCTGCATAGAATTGTGCGGAAAGGTTTTATCCGCTCTATGAGTGTCAATTTTGAACGTGCCCGATTTGGGAGCAACGATTTTTACAGCTTCGAAAATTTCACCAAGTGAAGTATTAACTTTGAGCGCAATACTTAACGTATGCACCCCGAAAACCTTTTGAAGTCGCCTTACGATATCTTCGGTATCGCTCTCATCAAAATTTTCTATTACGTACCTACCGCTTTGCTTTCTTATCTCGTGCTTTACGCCTTTAAGAGCCTTCTCCATATTTTCCGCAAAAATTCTTTCAAAAAAGCCGCGATTGTTGCCCTTCAAATGAATTTCGCAGTATCTTACGATTATAACCTTATCCATTTTACTCCATTATTTCCCTTCTGCGCTTTACCGTCGCGTTGAGAATTCCTGCCGCCTTTACAACCTCTTCAAGCGTAGTTTCGGGGCAAAAGCTCAACCTTAAAACGCCGTCTGCTTTTGCTTCGTCAATCCCGCACGATAAAATTACGCGCGAATATCTCTTTTTGTCGTTAGATGAGCAAGCCGACCCTGTTCCGATTATCAACCCCTTATCGTTTACCTCGTGCAGGATAATTTCACCGCGCACACCATCCGCTACGACAGTCAAAATATACGGAGAGCCGTTTTCAGGCGAAAGCACGGTAAACAAGCCGCTATCCAGGTTTTGTATCATCTTTTCCTTAAGCTGACGCACACGATTATAATTTTCATTCAGAACACCGTAGCGCTTAAGCGCTGCCAGTTCAAGCATTTTGATACCGAAAACGTTTTCCGTTCCGCTACGCAAGCCGTCCTCTTGTCCACCACCGTAAATATACGGTTTAATTACGAGATTTTTACGCTTAATCAAAGCGCCGGTGCCCTTTAAGGCACCTATTTTATGAGATGAAATACTATATAAATCTATATCCTTTCCTATTTTAAAAGGAATTTTTCCAAACGCCTGCACACCGTCAGAATGAAAAAGCGTGCGGGAATTCTTCATCTTGACTGCTTTTGCAATGGCGTTTACGTCATTAACAGCACCCGTTTCATTGTTGACGTGAATAACCGAAACAAGCGACGTGTTGCTATCAATCAAATTTAAAAGATTTTCAACGTTCACGCTGCCGTCACTGTTCAGTGCGGCAAATCTAACTTCTATACCCCGCTCTTTAAGCTCGTTAACGGCTGAAAATACGGCGGAATGTTCTCCGTAAGTCGTTACGACGTTGCCGCGTTTACCTCCGCAAAATATCGCCTGATTATCAGCTTCCGTGCCGCACGAAGTAAAAATTAACTGAAAATCACGGTCATTTGCAATCAGATTGAGGATGTTTGAACGGATTTTTGTTATTTCACGGTGCAAATTATAACCTTCCGCATATAATGCGGAAGGATTATAAAACTTATCCGTGAGATACTGTTCAGCGACCTTCAAACACTCTACATCGGGTTTAGAAGTAGCCGCATTGTCAAGGTAAATCATTAGATTTCAATAATTCCTTTAAATGCCTGTTTTACAAAACCGTCAAGCACGACATCACCGTTTTCTTCAAGCTTGACAGACAAATCGCCGCCCTTCAATTTAACGGTTATAGTTTCGCCCTTTGTGCAATTACCATTTATAATTGCCGCCGTTGCAGCCGCTGCAGCAGCCGTGCCGCACGCCCAGGTTTCGCCGTTGGTCTTTTCCCATACGCGCATTTTAAGCGTAATGTTATTTACGACACGCACACATTCGAGATATACGCCGTCGGGGAACAAGCCCGAATAGCTGAGCGATTGACCGAGAGCGTCCAGATCGATATCTTCCACCTTGTCTGCAAAAATTACGCAGTGGGGATTGCCTACGTTTACGCAGGTTACGTTGTATGTCTTGCCGTCGAGCTCCACTTCCCTGTTTATGACGTCGCCTTCAAGCGTGCAAGGAATACGCTTGCCCTCGAACGAAGGCTTGCCGAGATTTATTGCAACCGAGCTTGCCACGCCGTTAAAGCTATTTACGGAAAGCTTTTTGACTTTGCCGTAGCTTTCGATGCTTATACTGTCAGAATCAACGATACGATTATCGAATAGATACTTTGCAACGCTCCTAATAGGGTTTGCCGCAAGACCACCGTCACTGCCGTCGCTGTTGAATACGCGCACCTTCGCATCTGCTTTATCGGACTTTTCAATCATTACTATGCCGTCCGCACCGATTGCATAATGTCTGTCGCAGAAGTTAATTGCAAGCGACTCAGGGCAGGTGATTGCGCCGTCCATATTATTGAAAACTATATAGTCATTGCCGCAGCTCTGCATTTTGCAGAAGTCGAGCTTGAGCTTTTCGGTTCTCAGTTTGTTGATATCGATAAGCTCGGTATTGAACTGATTATATCTGCCGGCAATAACGTCGGCAAGCGCGTTGGTCGTATCAAGCGAAGTCAGAACGGTAATTCCGAGCAAAATCGCGTGATGGTGAAGCGACATATAGTTGGTTATGGACTCTATGTCAGTCTTACCCGTATATACGATATAGTCAATCTTGCCCTCGTCCATCAGCTTGAATATCTCGTCGTTCGTGGATAAGCGAGCAACGTCCGTGCAGTCAAGACCCAGGCTTCTGATTACGTTTGCCGTACCTGCCGTTGCATAGAGCGTCAAGCCGAGGTCGGCAAACTTTTTAACGATATTTATAATTTCCAGCTTATCCTGGTCGTTTATGGTGAAATAAATACCCGACGGGCGTTTCTTTGTGGGGTGCTTCATATTGAAGCCTGCGGAAACGAGTCCCTTGAAAAGCGCTTCCTCGATTGTCTTGCCTATGCCGAGAACCTCGCCCGTAGACTTCATTTCAGGTCCGAGCTGGGAGTTAACGTCGTTCAGCTTCTCGAACGAGAACACGGGAACCTTAACCGCAACGTAGGGCGAATTCTTATAGAGCCCCGTACCGTAGCCCAATTTTTTAAGCTTTGCACCTACCATTATTTTGGTTGCGAGGTCTACCATAGGCACGCCTGTAACCTTGGAAATATAGGGAACCGTTCTCGACGCTCTGGGATTGACTTCGATTACGTACAATTCGTTATGATAAATAAGGTACTGAATGTTTATCAAACCCTTTGTCTTCAACGATATTGCAAGGTCGGTCGATACGTCAACTATCTTTTTGAGCATTGCGTCGCTGAGATTGTAGGGAGGATAAACGGCAATTGAGTCGCCGCTGTGTACGCCTGCCCTCTCGATATGCTGCATAATGCCGGGAATAAGTACGTCCACTCCGTCCGAAATTGCATCAACTTCAAGCTCCGTACCCATAAGGTACTTATCGCAAAGTACGGGATTCTCGATTTTCTGCGCCAGAATGACGTCCATATACCTTTCGATGTCGTTCTGAGTGAAAGCGATGGTCATATTCTGACCGCCGATTACGTACGAAGGACGCAAAAGCACGGGATAGCCGAGTATTTCGGCTGCACGCACCGCCTCTTCCTTGGTCATAACCGTAAGACCCTTGGGACGGGCGATATGGAATTGTTCCAAAAGCTCGTCAAATCTCTCTCTGTCCTCGGCAAGGTCTACGCTGTCAGCAGGCGTTCCGAGTATGCGGATTCCCTTTTTGTCGAGATAAGCGCAGAGCTTGATAGCCGTCTGTCCGCCGAATGTTATAACTACACCGTAGGGCTTTTCAATATCGATAACGTTCTGCACGTCTTCGGGCGTAAGGCTTTCGAAATACAGCCTGTCCGCCGTATCGAAGTCGGTTGAAACCGTTTCGGGGTTGTTGTTAATTATAATTACTTCGTAGCCGAGCCGCTTCAACGCCCATACGCAGTGAACGGACGAATAGTCGAACTCGATACCCTGTCCTATTCTTATGGGACCCGAGCCGATAACTATAATTCTCTTCTTCTTGTTTTCTCTGCTCTTAACAACGTACGGAGCTGCTTCGTCGTGCTCGTTTTCGTCGTACGTCGAGTAGAAATAAGGCGTCTGCGCCGCAAATTCCGCGCCGCAGGTGTCAACCATTTTAAACGTCGAACGCGCGTGCGCAGGAAGTTTGTTGCCGCTTAAACGCTCCAGCTCTTTATCGGGATAGCCAAGCTTCTTGCCCTGCATATACTGGGCACGCGTGATTGCCTTGCCCGCAATCGACTTTTCGAAATCCGAAAGGTTCTTCATTTTATATAAGAACCACTCGTCTATTTTGGTGATGTCGTATATAGTTTCGATTGCAACTCCGCGCTTTATAGCTTCGTACACGACGAACAGCCTTTCGTCCGTCAGGTCGTGAAGTCTGGAAACTATCTCGTCGTCGGAAAGTTGTGCAAGCTTGGGAAGGTTAAGCGAGCTCAAAGAAATCTCAGCGCCGCGAACTGCCTTCATAATCGCCATTTCGAAGCTGGTGCCTATTGCCATAACTTCGCCTGTCGCCTTCATTCTTGTGCCGAGATTTCTCTTAGCGTATAAGAATTTATCGAAAGGCCATTTGGGCAACTTGATTACGACGTAGTCAATCGTAGGCTCGAAGCAAGCGTATGTCTTGCCCGTAACGTCGTTTTTGATTTCGTCCAGCGTGTAACCGAGCGCAATTTTGGTTGCAACCTTTGCTATGGGATAACCCGTCGCCTTGGAAGCAAGTGCGGACGAACGCGAAACACGGGGATTAACTTCTATTACCGCATATTCGAAGCTGTCGGGATTGAGCGCAAACTGGCAGTTGCAGCCGCCCTCTATTCCGAGCTCGGTAATAATATCGAGCGAAGCCGTACGCAGCATCTGGTACTCTTTATCGGAAAGCGTAACCGCAGGCGCAATAACTATCGAATCGCCGGTGTGCACGCCGACGGGGTCGAAATTTTCCATCGAGCAGACGGTAAGCACATTGCCGTGACTGTCGCGCAATACTTCGAATTCAATCTCTTTCCAACCGCCGATGTACTTTTCAATCAGAACCTGGGTTATAGGCGAAAGCATAAGACCGTTATGGGAAATGAGTCTTAACTCCTCCTCATTATACGCAACGCCGCCGCCTGCGCCGCCGAGTGTGTAAGCGGGTCTAACAATTACGGGATAACCGCCTATTCTTTCTGCAACCTGCACGCACTCGTCAACGGTGTAAGCAATATCAGAGGGAACGACGGGCTGATGAATCTTTTCCATCGTTTCCTTGAAAAGCTCTCTGTCCTCAGCCCTGTCGATCGAGTCGAGTTTAACGCCTATAAGCTTGACGCCGTATTTTTCCAGAAAGCCCTCTTTAGCAAGCTGACAGCCGAGCGTAAGACCCGTCTGACCGCCGAGAGAAGCAAGCAGACTGTCGGGGCGTTCCTTTATAATAATTCTTTTTAAAGTGTCGGTCGTAAGAGGTTCGAGATAAATCTCGTCCGCAAGCGCCTTATCCGTCATTATGGTTGCGGGGTTGGAGTTGCAGAGAACTACATTGATGCCAGCGTCTTTTAAAACGCGACAAGCCTGCGCACCCGCATAGTCGAACTCCGCCGCCTGACCGATTACTATGGGTCCCGAGCCTATAACCAAAACCTTTTTTATATCTTCTCTCTTAGGCATTGTACTTCCCCTCCGTAATATTCTTTAAAAATCTGTCGAACAGGAACGAAGCGTCGCGGGGGCCGCCCCTTGCCTCGGGATGGAACTGTACGGTGAATGCGTTGTAGTCGGGATAATCTACTCCCTCGCAGGTACCGTCGTTGGCATTGACGTAGCTGACGTTACCCACGCCCTGAATACTTGACGAAATAACCTCGTAGCCGTGGTTCTGGCTGGAAATGTATACCCTGCCCGTATTCAGACATTTTACGGGTTGGTTTGCTCCCCTGTGCCCGTACTTCATTTTCTTGGTCTTGCCGCCCATTGCAAGCGCAAGCAGCTGGTGACCTAAGCAGATACCGAAAATAGGAAGCTTGCCGATAAGCTTTTTCATATTTGCGATTACTTCGGCATTGTCCTCGGGATCTCCAGGACCGTTACTGAGCATCAAACCCTGCGGATTGAGCGCAAGAATCTGTTCGGCGGTATAGAACGAAGGCACTTGTATGCAGTAGCAGCCGCGCTTTACAAGCTCCCTTGCAATGTTGTACTTTGCACCGAAATCCCAGACGACTACTTTTATGCCGTTAGGGTCTCCCGAATAAATAGGCTCCTGACAGGTAACTTCTTTAACCGCGCCTTTAATTTTGTATTTATTGATTGCAGAATAATCCTTTACGGGCTTACTCGTGATAGCGGCGTTCATTACGCCCGCCTCTCTGACTATTCTAGTCAGCTCTCTCGTATCCAGCCCATAAATACCGACTATGCCGTTTCCTTCAAGATATTTTTCAAGCGTCTTTTCGCACCTGAAATTGGAAGGCTGATCACACTTTTCTCTGACGATATACGCCGACACCCAGGGTTTTCTGCTCTGCTGGTCAGGCGTGATACCGTAGTTGCCGACAAGCGGGAAGGTCTGAATAACTATCTGACCGTCGTAACTGGGGTCGGTAAGCGTTTCGAGGTAGCCGGTCATACCCGTCGTAAACACGAGCTCGCCGACGACTTCGCCGTCCGCACCGAATCTGTATCCCGTGAACTGCTTTCCGTTTTGTAACGTTAAATATACTTTGCCGTCTTTCATATATTTTTTATCCCTATGAATATTATTTTCTTTGTCTTACGGTGTTATTGCCAAGTTATTTAAGAAGCTTAACCATAACCGCCTTCTGTGCGTGCAATCTGTTTTCCGCCTCGTCGAATATCTCTTTTGCGTGCTCCTCGAATACCTCCTCGGTAATCTCCTCACCACGGTGCGCAGGCAGGCAGTGCAGACACATAACGTCAGCCTTTGCAACGGAAAGATTTTCCTTATTGACCTGGTACGAAGCAAACGCCTTTTCTCTCTTGCTCTTTTCGCCTTCCTGACCCATTGATGCCCACACGTCGGTATATACGACGTCGGCGTCTTTGAGCGCTTCCTTTACGTCCGTCGTTATGGTAAATTCACCGTTTTCCTTTGCCCACTTCATCAGCTCGGCGTCGGGCTCGTATCCCTTTGGGCTCGCGATAGCAAACGACATACCAGTTTTAATTGCGCCTACCATAAGGCTGTTTGCCATATTATTGCCGTCGCCCACGAAAGCCATTTTAAGCCCCTTGAAACTTCCCTTGTATTCCCTTATGGTCATAAGGTCGGCAAGCACCTGGCAGGGGTGCGCATAATCGGTAAGACCGTTTATTACGGGTATCGAGCCGTATTTTGCAAGGTCCTCGACTTCCTTTTGCTCGAAAGTACGTATCATAATGCCGTCAAGATAGCGCGAAAGCACTCTTGCCGTATCCTGCACGGGCTCGCCTCTGCCTATCTGCAAATCGTTGCTAGACAGGAATAAGCCGTAGCCGCCCAGTTCGTAAATGCCAACCTCGAAGGAAACCCTGGTACGGGTTGAAGCCTTCTGGAAAATCAGTCCCATTTTCTTACCTTTCAGGTAATCTTTCTGGATTCCGTTGTTCCTTTCAAATTTAAGTTGGTCGGCAAGGTTCAAAATCGATAATATCTCTTCCCTCGTCAAATCCTGTAATTTTAATAAATGTCTCATTCCGAAATTACCTCGTTTAATATTTTCAAAGCCGTATTTATTTCTTCTTTTGTTATGTTGAGCGGCGGTAAAAGCCTTACTTTTTCGTGGGCAGTCAGTACGATTAAGCCTTTTTCCAAACACTTCTGTGCAACTTCTCTTGCATTTTTCGTGGTAGAAATGCCAATCATCAGCCCCGTTCCACTTACCGACTTCACGTTTTTTATATGTTCGGCGTGCGTTTTTATATACGCGCCCTTGCCCTGCACTTCAAGCAGCAATTCGGGCGTAATTCTGTTTATTATACTCAGCGCACCGGCACACACGACGGGATTGCCGCCGAAAGTCGTGCCGTGATCACCGAAGCCGAATACGTTTTCGCACTTATCGAAAAGCATACACGCGCCAATCGGCAAGCCGCCTCCAAGCCCCTTTGCCGTAGTAACTATGTCGGGCGAAATGCCTGCCGCCTCATAGGCATACAGATAACCCGTTCTGCCGTTACCGCACTGCACCTCGTCGCATATCAAAAGGATATCGCGTTCCTTGCAGAACTTTTCAAGCTCTTTCAAAAAACCGAAATCGAGTGCGTTTACGCCGCTCTCTCCCTGAACGACTTCAATTATTACGGCGCAGGTCTTGTCTGTGTAACATTCGAAAATGCCGTCCATCGTGGGGTCAGCGTATTTAAAGCCTTCCAAAAACGGCGCGAAGTGTTTATGAAAACCGTCCTGTCCCGTTGCAGTCAGCGTTGCAATCGTTCTGCCGTGAAAAGAATTTTTTAACGTGATTATTTCGTTTCTGCCGTATCGCTCGTTGCCGTACTTGCGCGCCGCCTTTATTGCGCACTCGTTAGCTTCGGCTCCGCTGTTTCCGAAGAATACTTTCTTCGCACCCGTCTTTTTGCACAGCGCTTTGGCAAGCTCGGTCTGCGGCTGCGAATAATAGAGATTGCACACGTGCTGTATGCTGTCAATCTGCGCTTTAACCGCGTTTTTCCACTCTTCGTCGTTGATGCCGAAAATGTTAACTCCTATGCCCGTGGCACAATCGATATATTCCTTGCCGTCATAATCGTAAAGTTTTGCGCCCTTGCCTTCCTTGAACGCCACTTTAAAACGCGCGTACGTATTTGCTATGTACTCGCCGTCGTCGGCAATTATCTGACTTTTATTCATAACAAGTTGCCCTCACTAAAATAAAGACTGATTTAAAAAATAAATCAGCCGTTTACAAAAACATTGTTCCACTGCCCTCATCGGACAATAATTCTATTAAAATCGAATGACTAACTCGTCCGTCGATAATTACGGCTTTCTTAACACCGCGACGGATCGCATCTTTACAACATTCTATTTTTGGAATCATTCCTCCCGAAATAATACCCTGTTTGATATAAGCTGGAATATCGGAAACGTAAACCTTATGGATTAAAGTATCGGGGTCGTCCTTGTTTTCCAACAGCCCGCGAATATCCGTCATTAAAATAAGGCTTTCCGCATTGAGTGCTCCCGCGATTGCCGACGCCGCCGTGTCCGCATTTACGTTGTAAACGTTTCCCTCGTCGTCGTAACCTACGGTAGATATGACAGGAACGTATCCCAAGCCCAACATATCGGTAATAAGTTCAGTGTTAATCTCGGTAATTTTACCTACGTAGCCCAACTTTTCGTCCTGCATTTCGCATTTGAGCATATGATTGTCCTGCCCGCAAACACCGATAGCCTTGCCGCCGTTCTTACAGATAAGGTCAGTTAAAGACTTATTTACTTTACCTGCAAGAACCATACGCACGACTTCGGCAGTCTGTTTGTCGGTGTAACGCAGTCCGTCAACGAACTTCGTTTCCATTCCCATTTTCTTTATGGTTTCGGAAATTTCGGGACCGCCGCCGTGCACTAACACGACCTTAATGCCGAGATAATTGAGAACGACAAGATCACGCATAACCGACGACTTTAAATTGTCGTCAATCATTGCGTTGCCGCCGTACTTTACAACAAGTACCTTATTAAAATATTTTTTAATATAGGGCATTGCCTCTATTAAAAATTCGGCTTGTTCCTGTTTATCCATTTTAAGTCCTGTAATCGCCGTTGATTTTTACGTAATCGTAAGTCAGATCGCAACCCCACGCGGTAGCCTTTGACGACCCACTGTTGAGATTTACGTTTATTATAACTTCATCTTCCGAAAGAATTTCTTTTGCCTTTTCCTCGGAAAATTCTATGCCGAAACCGTTTTTGCAGACGGGCAAATCACCATTTGCAGAGCTGAACGAAACGTCGATAGCGTTCACGTCCACCTTTACGCCCGCATATCCGATTGCACAGAGCACCCTACCCCAGTTGGCGTCGGCACCGAACATTGCCGCTTTCACAAGCGACGACTTAATAACCGACTTTGCAACGGCTTTTGCCGTACATTTTCTGTCGGCTCCCGTAACACGGCATTCGATAAGCTTGGTCGCGCCCTCGCCGTCCTTGGCAAGCATACGCGAAAGCTTGACCGTGCAATAATTCAACGCCTTGCAGAAAGCTTTGAAATCCGCGCCTTTATCTTTAATGATATCGTTTCCGGCAAGACCGTTAGCCATAATACAGCAGGTGTCGTTGGTCGATTGGTCGCCGTCAACGCTGACCATATTGAACGAAGTCTTTACGTCTTCCGAAAGCGCTTTTTGCAGCATCTCACTCGAAATAGCAACGTCGGAAGTTAAAAATATGAGATTTGTCGCCATATTGGGGCAAACCATACCAACGCCCTTAGCAATAGCACCTATTTTGCAAGTCTTACCGCCCAGCTCGAAACTAACGGCAACCGACTTTCTGACAGTATCGGTCGTCATAATGGCTTCTGCAGCCAAGTTGCTGTTATCACCCAGCCCTGACCAAAGTTCGCCGAAATGCTCGCTCATAGGAGTTAAATCGAGCTGTTGTCCGATAACACCCGTCGAAGCAACAATTACATCTTTTGCCGAAATGCCCCCCGCGTTTTCCACGAGAGCACACATTCCCTCGGCTATCTCTATTCCGTTGGCGTTGCACGTATTGGCGTTACCGCTGTTGCAGATTATCGCCTGGGCGTAACCGTCAATCAGATTTTTCTTAGTGACAATAACGGGCGCACCCTTAACGAGATTGCTCGTGTATACGCCTGCGGCTGCCGCACGGACTTCACTGACTATTAAAGCAAAATCCCTCTTTGCCTTATTTTTTCTTATTCCGCAATGAATGCCGTTCGCCTTAAAACCTGTCGGCGCGCATACACCGCCCTGTATTTCTTCAATTACCATAATTAAATTTATCTTCTGCTACACGAGCGAAACGCACTCGTCCAGCCCGAACATTATATTCATATTCTGCACTGCCGCACCGGACGCGCCTTTTCCAAGGTTATCAAACACACTTGCAAGCAAAATCTGTTCGTCATTTCCGGTAACGTAGATATTTAACATATTCGTCCCTGCCAGCTTATTTGCCGCCAAAAACTGCGGCATATCGTCACTACTGACAATATTTATGAAGTTCTGTCTGACATAGTACTCCGCAAAATACTCTCTAATAGTGTCTACCGTGCATTTTTTACTCAATAAACGCGTAAACAAAGGAACAGTTACACACATCCCGCAATAATAATCACAAACGTAAGGATTGAATATTGGCTTTTGAGTCAACCCGCACTCCCTTACCATTTCGGGTATGTGTTTATGCGAAAGTGACAGAGCGTACTCACGGGGTGACGATAATTCTATATCTCTGTCAGCACTTTCGTACTGGGCAATAGCTTTTTTACCTGCCCCCGAATAACCCGAAACCGCGTGTACGACAAACGGATAATCACTAGATACAATCCCCGCTTTAACGAGCGGTTCAACCAAAGTAATAAAACCCGTTGCATAACACCCTGGATTTGCAACCCTGTTCGAGTTCTTTATCTCCTCTCTTCTCTTATCGGAAAGTTCGGGAAGACCGTAAACCCAGTCGGCATTAGTACGATGCGCCGTCGATGCATCTATAATTTTAGTTTTAGGATTGGTAACAAGCTGCACCGCTTCAATTGCCGCCGCGTCGGGCAAGCACAGGAAGCATACGTCTGCGCTGTTAAGGCACTCCCTTCTGGCTTCTACGTTTTTTCTCAACTCCTCGGGGAGCGTAATCAACTGAATATCATCGCGCCTGCCGAGCCTGTCGTAAATTTGCAGTCCAGTGGTGCCCTCTTTACCGTCAATAAAAACTTTTATCATTATTTAAGTTTCTTCTGTTCAAGCAAAGCTTTAACCTTAATAGGCAAACCGAACAGATTTATAAAGCCCTGCGAATCAAGCTGATCATAGCAATCATCCTCACCGAACGTTGCAATGTCCTCGCTATACAGCGAATGAGGAGAAGTAATTCCGGCATTAATAATATTGCCCTTATAAATTCTCAGCTTTACGTCGCCCGTAACTGTTTCCTGCGTCTTGGCAACGAATGCATCCAAAGCTTCGCGGAGCGGCGTAAACCACTGTCCGTCATAAACCATTTCGCCGTATTTAATGCCTATTATCTGCTTGTAGTGCTGCGTAGCCTTGTCAAGGCATATCGATTCGAGCATTTCGTGCGCCGCATATAAAATCGTACCGCCGGGAGTTTCGTACACGCCGCGCGACTTCATACCGACAAGCCTGTTTTCAACCATATCGATAAGTCCGACGCCGTTTTCACCGCCGATTTTGTTGAGAGTTTCTATGAGCTCGACAGCACCCATCTTTTTGCCGTCAACCGCCGTAGGAACACCCTTTTCGAAATGTATAGTTACGTAGGTCGATTTGTCGGGAGCCTTCCAGGGCGATACGCCAAGCTCCAGAATCTTGTCGTAATCGGGCTCGTTTGCAGGATTTTCGAGATCAAGTCCCTCGTGCGACAAATGCCAAAGATTCTTATCCTTAGAATAATTGGTTTCCCTGTTTATTTTTAAAGGAATTTTATGAGCTTCGGCGTAATCGATTTCCTCGTCACGGCTCTTGATGTCCCAAATTCTCCAAGGTGCGATTATCTTCATATCGGGCGCAAACGCCTTAATCGACAATTCGAAACGAACCTGGTCGTTACCCTTACCAGTGCAGCCGTGGCAAATAGCGTCGGCACCTTCCTTCTTGGCAATTTCCACAATTCTTTTTGCGATAATCGGACGAGCGAATGACGTTCCGAGCAGATATTTATTTTCATACACTGCGCCCGCCATCATCGTGGGATAAATGTAGTCTTCGATGAACTCTTTTTTCAAATCCTCGATATAGAGTTTGGAAGCGCCGGTTTTTAACGCCTTCTCCTCAAGACCTTCAAGCTCGGTAGTTTGTCCCACATCGCCGGAAACGGCAACAACTTCGCAGTTATCGTAATTCTCTTTCAGCCAGGGGATAATAATCGACGTGTCAAGACCGCCCGAATATGCAAGAACAACCTTTTTGATTTTGTTTTCCATAAATCACATCTCTTTTATTGAAATTTAGGTCGCCTTTCGACAACCTGGAATATTATACAATACACACTTTATTTAAGTCAAGCAAATTGCGGTTGAATTTATAAAAAAAGATTATAATAAAATGTATAAATTTTCAAGAATATTCATAAAACACTTATAATTATACATTTATAAGAAAATCAATGCATATTTACAAATTACCAACAATTGCGTTAATAGAGTGTAGTCAACCGTGCATACTCTTTCAGGTTGCGCCTTATAACTTTATATTCCGGCATAATAGATTCCAATAATCCGTAAAACTTTGCCGAGTGGTCCATATATACCGTGTGGCATAATTCGTGAACTATAACGTAACGCCAGAATTCTTCCGAGAGCATCAATAGCTTCCAGTTGAATTTTATTTCCCCTGTCGAGTTGCAGCATCCCCACCTCGACTTAAAATCTCTGAACGAAATACTTCTATACATAAACTGGTACTGCGAACAGACGTTTTCGGTTATCTGCTTAAACTCTTGCTCAAACTTGGTAACATACAATTTTTTAAGGTTTTTAAGCGATTTTATCCGCACTTCACTTTCGGATAAAAAGTTGCCGCCGTTTTCATCAATAATAAGCGGAACGGAGTTACCCTTCACCAATATTTTTTTGTAAGAAATTTCAGCTGCAAGAAATTGATTTTTCTGCTCGTTTGCCGAAATATGGCGCTCTATCCATTTAGCTTTACTTAACAAAAACTTTTCAATTTCCGCATCGCTGAATCTTTTGGGACAAGTGACAATTACTCTGTTGTCCTCAAGTATGCGCACACAGATACTTTTTCTGGCAGAACGCTTGACTTCGTATTTTATGTCAATCATAAAAATTTATCTGCGCCTGCACACGAAGCTCACCGCCGACGCGCCCTTCTACAACCCAGCTTCCATTTTCCTGTCGCTGCTTGTAAATATCGAGTGCTTCACCGAATTTGCTCTGCTTAACGTAGGTTATACGAACCGCCGAAATACTCTTCCCAGCAAGCTCGCCAACTGAAAACGCATCAAGTAAAAAATCGGAATATTTTGTATTGTTGACGTGGTCGTAATGGTCGTAGTCAGAATATGAAATGACCTTTGAATAGCTCTTATCAGTGACAGCAATTTCAGGTATTTTGAAGTTAGACACGTCCACGGAGCGGAAATCATTGTATTGCAGTTCCGAAGGCAATGCCGCCGAACTGGGCAACAATGAAAAATCTTTAAGATCAACAAGACACCACCTGGAAGTTGCAACACCAACCTTCTCCTCACCTACATATAATTCAAAATCTCTGAGAACGATAAGCTTTTTGGGCTTAATCGGCCAGGTGTTGACGGTAAGTATATCGCCCAACTTTATAGGGCGGTAAAGGTCGATATACCAGTTCACTATTACAAAGCCGATTTTTTTAGGTTGCAGAACAGAATAGCCGAAACCAAGCTCCTCAGCAGAAAGGCAAGCCGACTCTTCCATCAATGAAAGAAGCGACGAAAGTTTTAAATTATCGGAAAAGTCAACGTCGGTATATCTTATTTCATATTGCTTGCTATGACAGTACACTTTAACTTCCAATCTCCTTTTGCAATTTAATAAATTGTATCACTAGAGTCGACTTTTGTCTATAAAATTTTACATTTTAAGCCGTTTATGTGTGACATAGTACCATTTATTTTGTTAAACAATTGACATTTATTGTATAATATGGTACAATTACTACAATATATGGAGTAATGTGATGTTGGACAATAATTTTGAAGATTTCGAGAATAAAGCTCACTCCGAGAACGACGACGATATTCAAACACCTGCAGATCAAGTAAATGCAGAGTCGTCTTCTTCCATTGACGGAGATACCGTGACTACTGAAGAACAGACATCGGAACAAGCAGAGAGTGCAAAAAGCGACGAAGCTAATCCCATCGGTTCGGACATTATCCGCGGTCACATAAACACGATTATTCTGCGTGCGCTTTACGAAGGTGACAAATACGGCTATGAGATAATGAACGACATCGAGTTGAAAAGTCACGGTCAATATTCTCTTAAGCAGCCCACTCTTTACAGCGCATTGAAAAGACTTGAAAATCAAGGTTACATAAAAGCATACTGGAAGACCGACGAAGTTTCCTCGGGCGGAAGAAGAAAGTATTTTACGCTTACCGAAAGCGGCAAGGAGATAACCGAAAAAAATCTCGCCGAGTGGGAATATTCACGTACAATAATCGACAGTCTTATTTCGGACAGATCATTCGATTTTTCAAACCCCGCTCCCACTCCCGTTGACTTCCACATTTTAAAGAATTCGGTTTCGAGAGTGCCCGTCGTCAAGTATGAAGAATCTGAAAAGGAAGAAAAAACCGACGGTGCCACTACTGTTACCGAATACAAGGAACGTCAAATTGAGAATACCGAGCCTGCGCCAACGCAGGTTATAGTAGAGCAACCAGTAGTACAACAAATAATCGTAGAAAAGCCTGTTATCGAGCGAAGCGAAAATACTACGCCTTTAGTTACTCAGCAACAGCAGTTTAACGCAACAGAGCAATTTGTAAGCGAACCTACGGCTCACGCCACAGTCAAGACTGAAACGGACAGTGCGCTTGCAGAATCACGCAGAATCGCCCACGAGAACTATTTAAGGCTCATATCCGAGCCTATACGCGTGCAGGAACCGATACGTGACGATGTGGTGCCAAATTCGGAAAAGTTAGACACCGACAGTTTAATTTACAATAACCGTCCGGAAACCGAGCGCGACTATAAAAATCTTATTGATGGAATTTTCCATAAGGCGGTGGCTAACGGAAGCGTACAGACCACCTATTCCCGCGCTGATAAACCTAAACGTTCTACGGCTGAGGAACCGCGTAACCTGCGGCTGATTGACAGAGGAAAGGCTGACGGCGTATCCGTTGCAGTTTCAAACGACTTCGACGTAAATTCAACGTACGCAACCAAAACGACGTACAACAAGGGATTGAACCTGTTGAAGTGCTCGTCTATAGTTCTTGCAATCTGCGCAATTGAATTTATTTTGTGCTTTATCTTCTTAAAGCAATTGAGCACGAGTTGGGTTTATCCCACCACGATATTACTTCTAGGACTTGTTCAATTTACGGTTTTCGGAGTGATGGTCTTGCAGGGATACGGAAAGAATTGCGTACGACCCACTACGAATAGTTATATAAGCACGTGCGTTATCCTTACTATAATTGCAGTTTTGATTATTTCGGCGCTTTCGTTTATTCTGAATGTCAATCCTAATTCGGTAAGCGACGTAATGAAAATGATAGTAATTCCGTCGATAACGGCGCTCAATATTACCGTTTTTGCAGTTTGCTTCAAAGCATTTTTAAAGTAAATAGCAATAAGAAACGGGCTCGAATTCGAGCCCGTTTTATTTTTACTTTAATTTTTATTTAGCGTATTCAACTGCGCGGGATTCGCGGATTACGTTGACCTTAATCTGACCGGGATATTCAAGTTCGGCTTCGATTTTCTTTGCTATGTCCTTTGCAAGGAACATTGCCTGCGCGTCGTCAACCTGCTCAGGCTTAACCATTACACGCACCTCTCTGCCCGCCTGAATTGCGTAGCACTTATCTACACCGTTAAAGCTGGAAGCAATACCTTCAAGCTTTTCAAGTCTCTTGACGTAGTTCGTGCCCGTTTCTCTTCTGGCACCGGGACGCGCACCCGAAATAGCGTCAGCCGCCGCAACGAGAACTGCCTCCATAGTCTTAGGCTCGCAGTCACCGTGGTGTGCCGCAATTGCGTTAATAACGTTTGCCTTCTCGCCGTATTTCTTTGCAAGGTCGGCGCCGAGCTGAACGTGAGTTCCCTCCTGCTCCTTATCCACAGCCTTACCGATATCGTGCAAAAGACCTGCGCGCTTTGCAAGCGTTACGTCAAGCCCGAGCTCGGAAGCCATCAGACCTGCAAGTTGAGCAACCTCTACGGAGTGCTTGTACACGTTCTGACCGTAACTCGTTCTGTACTTCAATCTACCGATAAGCTTAATAAGCTCGGGGTGTAAGCCGTAGATACCGACGTCAAACATTGCGCTTTCGCCGGCTGCTTTAATCTCCTGGTCAAGCTCTTTTTTGACTTTTGCAACCGTTTCTTCGATTCTTGCAGGATGAATTCTTCCGTCCGCAATGAGCTTTTCCAAAGTTAAACGCGCAACTTCGCGTCTGACGGGGTCAAATCCAGATAAGATAACAACTTCGGGCGTATCGTCAACTATAAGCTCTATACCCGTTGAATTTTCAAGCGCACGGATATTTCTACCCTCTCTGCCGATAATTCGCGCCTTCATATCGTCGCTGGGAATGGGCACAACAGACACCGTAATTTCCGAAGCGTGATCGCTTGCGCAACGCTGTACGGCAAGTGAAATAATCTTTTTCGCTTCGTTCTGAGCCTCGTCCTTTGCAGTCTGCTCGATATTTCTTACCTGCAACGCAACGTCGTGACGTGTTTCGTCCAAAATTTCCTCAGACAAAAGTTTTTTCGCTTCGTCCTTAGTAAGCTGGGCAACCTTCTCAAGCTCCTGCACCATAAGTTCGTGCTGGTGGTTGACCTTTTCCTGAGTTTTCTTTACTTCCTGCTCCTTAGCAATCAAGTTGTTTCTCTGTCTATCAAGCTCTTCGTTTTTCTTATCTAACGCAGCTTCCTTCTTATCCAGATTATCCTCTTTTTGCATAAGGCGCTGTTCGAGTTTGTTTAACTCATTCTTCTTTTCTCTCGTTTCCCTCTCGACCTGTTCCCTTGCCTCAAATTTGGCATCTCTTTTAAGCCTTTCGCCTTCCGCCTTTGCGTCCTCAATTATCTTTTTAGAACGCTCCTCGGCGTCGCCAAGCTGACTTTCGATTTTTGATTTATACAATTTCCGACCGAAAAACCAACAAAAAACTGCCGCGGCGATTGCAAGTACTGCAACCACAGCCGCTACGATAAGCCCGACCAACATACCAGTGTTGCCGGCATCAAGGAACAGGGCGCTTAAGTTTGTCTTTAACATAATTAGCCTCCCTGATTTAATTTTATATATACAAAGCCTTCAAATGCCTTTTATATACCATAATTTATTTTACACCCGATACGTTTAAAAGTCAATTTATTTATTTGATTACCTTACACTATTATTAAAAAAAGCGCGAAAGAAATAACTTCCGCGCTACGTTCTATTCTATAGATTTAAGCCACAACGCGCAAACCGCGTCTGAAGGCATTCGCCAGTCGCCGCGCGGCGATAGCGCGACACTGCCTACTTTCACTCCGTCGGGAACGCACGAACGCTTGAACTGCTGGGCAAAAAACCGCTTTATAAAGACTTTAAGCCACTTTTTAATCGTTTCACCGTCGTACACACCTTCAAACGTCTTGCACGCCAGATACAGAATTTTATCGGGCGTGAACGAGCAACGGACAAAATAATACAGGAAAAAGTCGTGCAATTCGTAGGGACCAACTAAATCTTCGGTCTTCTGCGCTATATTGCCGTTTTTGTCTGGCGGCAGTAATTCGGGACTGATTTCCGTATTTAAAATACTGTTAAGAATTTCCTTCGCGTCGCCGCCAAGTTTTTCCGCTTCATATGCAACAAGATACTTCACCAACGTTTTAGGCACGGAGCAGTTCACTCCGTACATAGACATATGGTCGCCGTTGTAGGTTGCCCAGCCCAGCGCAAGCTCGCTGAGATCGCCCGTACCTATAACAAGTCCGTCGTTATCGTTGGCTATATCCATTAAAACCATCGTGCGCATACGTGCCTGAGCGTTTTCGTAGGTTACGTTTCTATCGTCGGGGTCGTGACCTATATCGTTAAAATGGCTGTTGACGGTGTTACCGACGGGTATTTCCTTGACGGTTACGCCAAGCGCCTCCATCAGTTTGACAGAATTGCTTTTTGTCTTGTTCGTAGTGCCGAAACCGGGCATCGTAACGCCGATAATTGCTTTTAAATCTTTACCGAGCGATTTGAAAGCACGACAAGTAACAAGCAGCGCAAGAGCCGAATCAAGACCTCCAGAAACGCCTATTACCGCCGTCTTTACACCGGAATGTGAAATGCGCTTTTCAAGCCCCTTGGATTGAATGTTCAATATGAGCTCGGCGCGCTCACCGAGAATAACGCTCTCTTCGGGAACAAACGGCGTGCGCGGATAAACGCGCCCGACACGGCTGTCTTTGTCATCGGAAATAAAACCGACGACTGTGTGTCCGCCTCGCTCCTCGCCGAAATAGCCTGAAGCACATCTACGTCTTTCGTTTGCCAGAAATTCAACGTCGATTTCGCCGTATACAAGTCCGTTTTTGAACGGTTTATTTTCACCAAGAACCTTGCCGTTTTCACAGATGAGATTGTGCCCGGCAAACACCAAATCGGTTGTACTTTCGCCGTCGCCAGCATTGGTGTAAACGTAGCCGCAAACTAGCTTTGCCGACTGCATTTTAACAAGATTTCTGCGGTATTCCGCCTTACCTACCGTCTCGTCGCTGCAAGACAGATTAACGATTATATTTGCGCCCGCCTTTGCGTGATTTACCGAAGGTGACTGCGGTGCCCATAAGTCCTCGCAAATTTCAGCGGAAACCGTAAACTCGGGGTTATTTTGCGATGCAAAAATAATGTCGGTAGTAAATGCAACTGTTTGTCCCGCAACGATTATGTTGCCGTTCATATCGCCAACAGTTGAAAAGTGCCGTTTTTCATAGAATTCGCCGTAGTTCGGCAAATACGATTTGGGAACAACACCCAGAATTTTACCGTTACATATTGCAACGGCACAATTATAAAGCCTGCCTGCATTGGCAACGGGCGCGCCGACAAACACAAGAGTACTTATCCCTTCCGTCACCTTACATATCTGCTTTATAGCGTTGTCGCACGCGTTTATTAGCGTAGACTGATTAAACAGATCTCCGCAGGTATAACCGCAAACGCAAAGCTCGGGAAAAACAGTCAGCTGACTGCCGTTTGCCGCACTTTCTTTTATAATTTCAATTATTTTATTCGTGTTGAAATCTACGTCGGCAACCCGTATTTCCGGAGTCGCCGCGCAGACCTTTATATATCCGTATTGCATTAATCGTCCTGAGTTTTCTTAATGGATGCGCTGTGCGCCGCTCTGATTTTTGCTTCGATCTCGTCTTTGAGTGCGGGATTTGCTTTCAAATGCTCCCTCATCTTCTCTCTGCCGTTTGCGACTTTTTCATCGTTGTAGTTGAACCACGCGCCGCTCTTGGTCAGAATTCCGTATTCCAGACCGAGGTCTATAAGGCAGCCTTCCTGGGAAACGCCCTCGCCGTAAATAATATCGAATTCCGCAACCTTGAAAGGAGGCGCAACCTTGTTTTTAACGACCTTGCCCTTTGCCCTGTTACCGATAATTTCACCGTCGTTTTTGAGCGCGTCCGCCTTTCTTATATCCAGGCGTACCGTCGCAAAATACTTAAGGGCCTTGCCGCCGGGGGTGGTTTCGGGATTACCGAACATAACGCCCACCTTTTCACGCAACTGATTAATGAATATGACGCAGGTCTTGGAACGGTTGGTTATTGCCGTAAGCTTGCGAAGAGCCTGCGACATAAGCCTTGCCAGAAGTCCCACGTGCGTATCGCCCATATCACCTTCGATTTCTGCCTTGGGAGTGAGCGCCGCAACGGAGTCGACGACGATAACGTCCACCGCGCTGGAACGGACGAGCGACTCGCATATGTCAAGCGCCTGTTCACCGGTATCGGGCTGTGAAATATACAACTCGTCGGTCTTTACGCCAAGCGCTCTTGCATACACGGCGTCAAGCGCGTGCTCCGCATCGATAAACGCCGCAACGCCGCCCGCCTTTTGCGCCTGCGCTATTATATGGAGCGCAATGGTAGTTTTACCCGAAGATTCGGGGCCGTAAATCTCCATTATTCTGCCCCTGGGAACACCGCCTACGCCCAACGCGAGGTCAAGCGAAAGACATCCAGTAGATATAACGTCCAATTCCGAATTGACAGTATCGTCGCCGAGTTTCATAATCGCGCCCTTGCCGTACTGCTTTTCGATCATTGCAATCGTTGAATTTAATGCTTTAAGTTTTTCGTCGTTCATTTATATTTACCTCTATATTATTTTAACCTTTTGTACGCAAGAAACAGCGCGTGGTTTATTGCCGTCTTCGTTATCTTTTCCCTGTCGCCTGTAAAATTGAATTTATACACGGCAACGTCATCGCCGATACCTATGCCGATGTAGGCAAGTCCGACGGGCTTGGAAGTATTGTCGGATTTGGGTCCCGCAATGCCAGTCGTCGATATGGCGACGTCGCAGCTACCTGCCTTGATCAATCCTTCCGCCATCTGATATGCGGTTTCCGCAGACACCGCACCTCGCTGATTTAATGTCAGCTCACTTACGCCCAGCCTGTTCATTTTGGATTGGTTGGAGTAAGTATTCATCCCCTCTGTAAAGACTTCGGAAATGCCCGAAACTTCAACCAGCTTCTTGCAAACGCCGCCGCCCGTAAAGGATTCCGCAACGGCAATTTTCATTCGGCGCAGCTTCAATAAACGGAAAAGCTGCTCGGCAAGCGTTATATCCTCCATAGCGTAAATATAGTCGTTCAGTCGCTTTACTATTTCACGCACGCCGTCGTCTAAAAGCATTTTAGGCGTTTCGGAGGAATACACCACTTCTATACGACAATCGTCGAAATCGTCAACAATATTGAAATAAACGTTGCCGCCTTCGAATATCTTTTTTGCCGCGATGAGAGCGTCGTCGATAAGCTGCTTGGGCGCGCAGACTATTCTAATTACCGTTCTGTCGTATTTAACGCCGTACTTTTTATCCAGAATAGTCTTAATGTCGGCATATTGCAGACGGCTTTCACGGTCGTAATAAATCATAAAGACGTGAGTTCTGCCGCTGCTCAGCACACCGAAATTATCGAATTCAGAGCCCGCACAGGAAACAACGAAGTCCGCAATGGTCTTGCCCATTCTTGCCGGGCACAGAATTACGGTATTGTCGAAATTGTCCAGCCCGTCGCTTAAAGCACACACTATCTCGTCGGTCTGACTGTATGCAACGCGGCTAATCTTATCGAAATAGTAACCGTAAGACGCCAGATTATTTGCAACTGTCTGTAATCTGCCAAGGTCGGTATTACGTTTATTTTCAAAAACGAGCAAAGCGCTTTTGCCGTATCTTCTGTCAGCGTTGTCACTCATACCTTTAACACTTGTATATTTTTTACGACGTAGTTAATTCCCGAAATAATAGTTAAAAGCGTTGCCAGAGCAAAGAACCCAAGACCGACGTAATCGACGATTCTGACGGCAAGATGGTCCTGCAAAAATTCGGACAGTCCGCCTGCGGCAAGCAGAACAAGCAAACTGATAAGCTGCGTTACGGTTTTGTACTTGCCTATCTTATCCGCGGCGATTACTATGCCCGCATCGGCGGCAACCATACGGAAACCGCTGACAAGCAGCTCCCTGCCCATAATGACTGCTACGCAACAGCCTGCGGCAATAAGCGCCCAACTGCCAAGCCCCACAGTGAAGAACGAAGGCACCGTAAGCAAAACTATCATTGCCGCGGCAACCAGAATTTTATCCGCTACGGGATCGAGGAATTTGCCCAAATTTGTTATAAGATTATATTTGCGCGCGATATGACCGTCCAGAAAGTCGGTAAAGCTTGCAATTGCAAAAACCGCAAGGGCAACGAAATAATGCCCTTTGAACTGTAAGTAGAAAAACAGTATAAACAGCGGAATCATTACCACGCGGGCAACGGTAAGCTGATTGGGCAAATTCATAACGCCTCTGCCCTTTGCAAATTTGTAAAATCCGCTCTCCTTTTTCTCCTCACTCATTTTCGAAATCCTCCGTCTGACCAAACATATCGTAGCTGTCGCACGATATAATTTTCACGTCGTAATATTCGCCCTGCACAGCGTTATTGGCATTAAAATAAACTTTGCCGTCTATTTCGGGTGCGCTGAAATACGCACGCCCGACAAAACAACCCTTTTCGTAATCGATTCCGTCGCAAAGAACCTTTACCGTTTTGCCTACGAAAGAAGACAAAAAGTCGTACGATATTTCCCTTTGCACTTCGTAAAGCTTTTTAACACGCCTTTTCTTAACCGAATAAGCTATCTGTCCCTGCATTTTGTAAGCGGGCGTATCGGGCTCCCTTGAATAAGAAAAGAAGCCGCAGTTAACAAGCTTTGCCTGTTGCAAGAAGTCGCACATCCCTTCGAATTCCTGTTCGGTTTCACCGGGAAAGCCGCTTATAAAAGTTGACCTTATGGCAACGCCGGGAATAGCATCCTTCAGCTTTTTTATAAGCGCAAGGTATTCCTCTCTCGTTCCGCGCCTGTTCATCAGTTTAAGCACTCTGCTTTCACTGTGTTGCAGGGGAATATCGAGATATTTGATTATTTTCGGGTTATCCCTAATCTCGGCTATCAGCTCGTCGTCAATCATATCGGGATAACAGTAAAGTAATCTTACACTATTAATGTTGACAAGCGTTGTCAGCTTTTTTAAAAAATTTACTAAAAATTTTTTTCCGTAAATATCAATACCGTATCTGGAAACGTCCTGAGCAACCAAAATAAGCTCCGATACGTCACCCAACTCCTCCGCTTCTTTTAAAAGCTGCTCCATCGGATAGCTTACGTACCTGCCGCGTATTTTTGGAATTAAGCAGTACGTACAGAAGTTATTGCACCCGTCGGCAATTTTCAGATACGCGTAATGACAAGGCGTAGTGACTAAACGGTCAGTGCTGAAAGTATTATCGCCCAAACCGACGAAATTAACTCTTTCACCGCTATACGATTTTTCTAAAGCTTCGAAGAATTTATCGTAGTCGTTTGTTCCCAGAAAAACGTCTGCTTCGGACAGCGAATCGTATAGTTCGCCTACGTACTTCTGGGGCAGGCAGCCGCACACGACGAGTTTTTCCAGATTTGCACTCTTATAAGAAGCTCCGTCCAAAACCGTTTCAATTGCTTCCTTTCTTGATTCGTTCAGGAACGCGCAGGTATTGACAATTAAAATATTTGCTTCCGCAATATCGTCCGTCAACGTGCAGCCTGCGGACTTTATAAGCGACAAAAGCTTTTCGGTATCGACGCGGTTCTTATCGCAACCGAGAGATATTACTCCGAATTTTTTGCGCTTAAAATCAGTCATCAACGTCACCGTACCGCTGAACAAACTCTTCACGCGATAAGAGCACCTTTCTCGGCTTCGAACCTTCAGACTGGGTTATGTAATTCATATTTTCCATCCAGTCTATTATCTTGCACGCCTTCATATACCCTATGGGGAAACGGCGCTGAATCATCGAAACGGACGCCTGGTTGCTGGTAACGCAGAATTTGAGCGCTTTTATGAACGTGTCGTCTACCTTGGTAGAGTCGCCGCCCGCAACACCGTCTTCGGAAGGTCCGTCCACGGGTTCCTCCTCCACGGTATTTATAAAGTCGCTCACGCTCTGGTCGAAATACGTTTCGTTATTCTGTTTGATAAAGTCGGTGACTTTCTGCACCTCGTGTGTATCGATAAAGCAGCCCTGAATTCTTGCAAGGTCGGGATTTTCCGCCGAACGGAAATACAAATCGCCCTTGCCAAGAAGTTTTTCCGCACCGCCTATATCGAAAATGCACCTTGCGTCGTCGAAGGAGTTAACCTTGAAGCCTATTCTGGTAGGCAAGTTGGACTTTATAAGACCTGTGATGCAGTCAACCGAGGGACGCTGTGTCGCAAGAATAAGATGTATTCCGCAGGCACGCGCCTTTTGTACGAGCCTTATAATTCTGCTCTCGATGTCTTTTTTCGCCTGCAGCATCAAATCGCCGAATTCGTCGAGAATGATTACTATCTTGGGCAACTTCTCCTCGCCCTCGGGAAGATGCGCGTTGTACTCGGTCAGATTCTTTGTCGCTATGCCCTTCTCGGTCATTTCCTTGAAGAGCTGATAGCGGTTCTCCATCTCCTTAATCGCCCAGTTCAACGCCTTTATAGCCTTGTCAACGTCGTAAATAATTTCGTTAATCATAAGGTGGGGCAACTTGTCGTAGGAAATGAATTCAACCTGTTTGGGGTCAACAAGAATAAATCTGAGATCCTCGGGACCGTACTTATACAGAAGGCTGACTATCAGAGTCGAAAGGCAAATACTCTTACCGCTGCCCGTAGTACCTGCAACCAACAGGTGGGGCATCTTGGTAATGTCGGGGCAAACAGTCTGCCCTTCCACATTTTTGCCGAGTGTAAACGTAAGTCCGTTGGGTTTGGCATTGAGGAACGTGCTACTTGCAAGCATTCCTTTAAGTCCGACCACGCAACGGTTGGAATTGGGAACTTCTATAGAAATTGCGCCCTTGGAATAGTTGAGATACGCGGTAACGTTCTCCTTCATAAGCGCCATAGCAATAGCTTCCCTGTATTTGAGCGCATTCTTTATGTTTGTTCTGTCCTCGATTATGACGTCGTATCTAGTAATTGCCGGACCGACTACGACGTTTGAAATTCTGCTGTCGATGCGGTAATCGGCAAGCGTATCGCAGATAATCTGCTTACTCTCTTCTATTTCGGCGGTATTTACGTTATTGTTTTCGGGATAATCGTCCAGAAGGTCAAGCGTAGGACGAACATATTTTTTCCATACGTGTTTGGGTTTTTCCTCTACAGGAGGTTTGGGTTCCTCCACCTTTTTCGGAGCACTTTCGACAACGGGGGGCACGGGTCTGCGGGGAGCTTCAACCATACCGCTGTCGGCTCTGTCGTTCAATACGCCGCGATCTCTTACGGGAGGCATAACAGGGCTTTCCGTCTTTGCATCTTCTTCACGCGATGCCAAAGGCGTCTGGTCGCCAAAGAGATTGTCGTCGCTCTCCTCGTCGAAAAGGTTTTCTCTGCTGCTCTCTCTCCTCTGCGCCTGAAGCGCCGAAACGTCGGGCTCGATGCGGCGCTCACCGCTCAGTCTGGGATTTGAAGAGCTGAACAAATCGAACAGTCTGGAACCGCGCTCGCTCGGCTTCTCCTCGGGTTTAGCTTCGGGCTCACGCAAAGGCTTCTTTTCTTCCGCAACTTCCGAACGGATAATTCCCTCATTGCGCACAATGCGGGGTTCCACACTGTTTTCGGTAAAGCCCGCGACTGGCTTGTCCTCTTTGGAATCGGTCTGCAAATCGTAAGGGGCAGGCTCGCTTTTGGGAACAAGCGGCTCGGAATATTTTTCGTCCAGATCGCTTTCGAAATCGTCGGCAGGTTGCTCATCCTCGTAATCTATGGAAGAATTCTCGTCCACCGTGTAGGAGTTATAATCCGCCTCATCGTTCTTTTCGCGGTAAAGCGGCTGACTGCCGAGATTATCTACAGGCTCCTCACCGTACAGATAGGACGGCATATCGTTATTCGCACCCTTGTTGCCCACCTGGGAAGCGTAGTCCGAGGTATACGTGGTATCCGCAGGCGGAGTCGCTTCGCGTGCGGGTGTAGAACCGCTTGAAAAACTGTGCAGATAATCGTTATCGCTCTGCACGGGGTGATTGAAGTACGAATCCTCGTTGTATATCATATTACGGCGATAGCTTTCCGCCGCGAATTCTCCCGGCTCGAAAAGAATCTTTCTGCCGAGATTTTCGGGTGAATATTTATCGTTGCTTTTCTTAGCGCTATCCTCCTGTTTTACGGCAGTCTGTCGGCGCGGCGATTCCGTCTGTCTAAGTTTGGTTACTATTTCGTGATTTTCGTTTACGGAATAGAGATTATCGAGCTTCTGGGCGTGAATGTCGGTCACCTGCTCCTGCTGTTCGTCAACCTCGTCTTCAATCTCGGCGTTAGCAGTCTTGTTTGCACGGACAGCCGATTTACCAAGCACGACGCTCCTAATAGCAAAAACGGACAGCATACCAAACACAACGGTAAGAATAGAGAAAATTACGTAAGCTCCGACGAACGTCGTGCCCTTTGCAATGGGGTAAACGAGCAAGCCGCAGATAACGCCGCCGAATGTATAACCGCTAAAACCATTTGCCGCATTCTTGTAGCAGTCGGACAGGTAGGTTCCGTAGGTTGACATATCGCATTTTGTAGCCGTTGTAACGGCGTGGAAAAGCATAAACAGCATTACGATTGTTGCAACAACAAAAATCGTAGGACGCACTTTGACCTTTATTTTCTTTTCAAAAACCAACCATTCACCGAGGTATGCAAGAAGCGCTACGACGATAAACGAAGCGTAGCCGAAGGTTCCGTACATAAAAGTACATATGGCGTTACCGAACCCAAGAAATATGAGTTTATTGGTAAAAAGCATTAAAGTGACAACCAGGCAGAACAATAAAATTGTCATTCCGAGGGTCTCTCTTGTCAGTATGTATGAGCGTTTATCGTTGTTTTTTTTCTTGTTCACGATTTTTTCTCCGATTAAGCATTATCTTGCATTCTTTATTATATCATCAGCAACGAAAAAAGACAACAAAATGCAGGCAAAAAATAAGAAAAACGCGCCTGCAAATTGCAAGCGCGCATATTGATTTTTACTTTATTTTTAAAGTTTGGATTTACCCTCTTCCGCCTCTTCAACGTTGTCGTTATTCCAGGAGTACATACCGCGGATTTCCTTGCCGACTTCTTCAAGCTGATGGGAAGCTTCCAACGCCCTTTTCGCATTGAAATGCGCCCTGCCGTTGTTGTTTTCCGCTATCCACTTGGAAGCAAAAGTACCGTCCTGAATTTCTTCCAGAACCTTCTTCATTTCCTTTTTGGTTTCTTCGGTTATAAGCCTCTTGCCCGTTTCGTAATCGCCGTATTCTGCGGTATCCGAAATGGAATATCTCATAAGCGAGAAGCCGCCCTTATAAATCAAATCGACTATGAGCTTCATTTCGTGAATGCACTCAAAGTAAGCGTTCTTGGGGTCGTAGCCAGCTTCGACGAGAGTTTCAAATCCAGCCTTCATAAGCGCGGTAACGCCGCCGCAAAGAACTGCCTGCTCGCCGAAAAGGTCGGTTTCGGTTTCGCACTTGAAGGTCGTTTCGAGAACGCCTGCCCTCGCGCCGCCGATGCCTGCGGCATAAGCCAGAGCAACATTTAATGCCTTGCCGGTATAATCCTGCTCGATAGCGACAAGGCAGGGAACGCCCTTACCGTCCTGGTACTCGCTGCGCACGGTATGACCGGGACCCTTGGGAGCTATCATAAAGACATCCACATTCGCGGGAGGAACAATCTGCTTGAAATGTATGTTGAAGCCGTGGGCAAACGCAAGCGCTGCGCCGTCCTTCAGGTTGTCCTTTATGCTATCCTTGTAGACCTTTGCCTGTCTTTCGTCGTTTATCAGAATCATAACGACGTCGGCGCGCTTGGTAGCTTCGGCAACCGTGTATACCTCGAAACCAGCCGCTACAGCCTTGGGCCAAGACTTGCCGCCTTCGTGCAAGCCGATAATGACCTTAACGCCGCTTTCGCGCAGGTTGAGTGCGTGGGCGTGACCCTGGCTGCCGTAGCCGATTATCGCCACGGTCTTATTCTTCAACGTCTTTATATCACAATCAGACTGATAATAAATTTTTGACATAAGTTAATAATTCCTCCGAATTTTCTGTTCGCTGACTATTATAGTCCTTTTATTTTATCAAAGTCAAGCGATATGTTATTTTATTTGAATATCCTTTCAAAAAAATTGCATATTTGTATTGAATGATGTATAATAAAATAAAAAATCACGGATATTTACGCATAATTATGAATAATTATTTCAACAAATTATTGGTTTTGCGCAACCTTGCAAACAACAAACTAGTGAGTGCTTTACTGGCATATCACCAAGACTCAACTGAGGAAAATTACCGCGACCTCCTTTCGGAAATATATTCCGTCAATGCGGAGGAACATCTTTTAAGCAGCGTGGAGGAAATAATTCTGCGAGATAAAAACGCTTTTTCGGTTGCCTGCGCAACCACGGGTAAGCCCTCCGCTCACGTTAAAAAGGCTTACGCAGCCGATCTCAAAATAGTTTTATCCGCTCTAAGTGCCGTTAAGACTTGCACGGATTTCGATTACAGCAAGCCGCTGCCCGTATTCGACTGCGGCAGTTATGAAAACCTCATATACGATCTTTCCGATTTTTACCGCGCAAACGGCTACGGCGAATTTATAGGCAACAGAGCTTTCGAATATTTAAACGGCGGATTTATTCCGTTGAAAGAAACCGACGTCGTAACTCTAGAAATGCTTAAAGGCTACGAATCCGAAAAGAAGCTGATAGAAAACAACATACGCGATTTTCTTGGCGGACTGCCCTATTCGCATATGCTTTTATACGGTGACCGCGGCACGGGCAAATCTTCCACCATTCACGCAATGCTGAACAAGTATTATGACGGCGGACTTCGCCTTATCGAGGTTGAAAAGGAAAATCTCAAAGACATTAAAGAAATAAAACAGCAGGTTGCCGACCTGCCGTTGAAATTTATTATTTTTATCGACGACCTTGCACTTTCCGAACAGGATGATAAAAATTCCTTACTGAAATCGGCAATAGAAGGCTCGCTGTCCGCAAGCAAAAACGTTATGATAGTTGCCACCTCAAACCGCCGGCACGTAATAAAGGAAAGTTTTGCGGACAGAGATAATTCAGTGCACCCCGCCGACTCGATAGAAGAACAGCTATCCCTCTCGGACAGATTCGGTCTTACCGTAATGTTTTCATCAACAGACAAAGCAAGCTATCTGTCAATTGTGCAACAGCTTGCAAAAGATTATAAGCTTACTACTCCCGATAAATCTTTGGAAGCGCTTGCCGAACGCTGGGCGATTGTCAACGGCGGGCGGTCGCCGCGCAGAGCCAAACAGTTTATCGACTACGTATACGCCTGCGAGCAGTCACAACGCGAAATTGACTTTTAACCGTCTATCACGGTCTTTGCCACTTCGTAAATGTCCCCCGCACCGAGAAACAAGACCGTATCCCCTTCCTTTGCGCCGCTTATGAATTGCTCTATGTCCGTTTCGCAATCACCATAAACAGACCGTTTTAGTCCCTTTGACAGCGTAAGCGCGCTTCCCGCATCATCGTAGTATTCTCTGGCGGCAAATGTTTTGTATACCATAAGCCGCTTCACCTGCGACAAAACCAGAACGAATTGCTTAAAAAAGTTTTTGGTGCGGCTGTACGTATGCGGTTGGAAGACCACGTACAATTCGCCGCGCGTTACCAACCTTGCCGTCTTTAAGGCGGCTTTTATTTCGTTCGGATGGTGCGCATAGTCGGCAATGCAGACCGCGCCGTTGACCTCTCCAATTTTTTCAAATCTGCGCTTTACCCCTTTGAAGCTTTTAAGCCCCTCGGCAATATCTTCAAACGCAATACCGCAACACCTTGCAACTGCAATGGCCGCAAGCGCGTTTAGCACGTTGTGCTTGCCGTAGGATGAAAGCGTTACTTTGCCAAGCTCATTATTGCCCTCGTACGCCGTAAAAGCAAATTTACCACCGACGTTCCTTATGCTCTTTGCATAGAAAGTTGCCCTGTCGTCAAAGCCGAACGTTATACCGTTACAGTCTTCGAGGTCACCGAAAAGCTTTATTACCTCTCCCGACCCTTCGGCAAATTTCTTGTATGTATCGGCAAGATTTTTCGCTGTACCATAACAATCGAGATGGTCGGCGTCACTGTTAAGTATGACCGCAATATCGGGTTTCAAGTATAGAAAATTCTTTTTGTATTCGCAAGCCTCCGTAACAAAATAGTCGTAGCCGTCCAGATAGCCGTTTGTGAACGTCAGATCGCTTCCGCCTATATGTGAGGAAAATTGCTTCCCCGCCGCTTTGAAAACGTGCGCAATCATAGCTGTACAGGTTGTTTTTCCGTGACAACCCGCAACGGCAACCGTATTATTAAACAATCTGCTGACCTCATACAGAAGCCTACCGCGCGGCATAAGCACCTTATTAAGACGGCGCGCCTGAATTATGGCAGGGTTGTTTTCGGGGAGCGCGTCCGTATAAACCACTACGTCATATTCTTCAATATCGCAAAAATTCGCTATTTCAACATCAATACCGAGATTTGCGAGCTCTTCCGTGTACTCGCTCTCGCTGCGGTCACACCCCGCTACCGTTTTACCCGATTTATATAAAATTTTGGCTAGCGCACTCATACTCACGCCGCCGATACCCAAAAAGAAAAAACTGTCAAACTCCGTCAATATATTTTCAGCCATATTAAATTCTATGATAAATTTATGAATAAATATCACGCTTTTTAGAATTTTGACGAAAAAGAACGAAAAAAGGCGTCCGAAAAACGGACGCCTTATAATTTTAATTATTCAATCAGTCGTCGTTGCGCCTGTTAAAACGGTGCAACAACTGCGCAAACTTGGGCACGGTCTTATCCGAAGGACGCTCTACCTGCGGCTCCTGCTCGGCAGGCTTTACAACGGGTTGCTGGGGCTGAACCTGCTGAGGCTGTGCGCTGCGCATAGGCGGCTGCACTACGGGCTGAGGAGCAACCCTTTCCCTTTGCTGGGGATAGTACGGCTCGTTGACCGACATTCTGCTCTGGTTATAAGAAGGCTGCGTGTAGAGCTGACCGCTCGTATAAGCCCTCTGCTGTTCTTCGGTCTGGGAGTTTTCATAGCCGGGGAATCCCGTTGCAATAACGGTAATTTCCACTTCGTCCTGAACGTTGGGATCGATTCTAGCACCGAATATGATGTTTGCCGATGCGTCAACTACGCTTCTGACAAGCTCAGCCGCATCTGCAACTTCAGCGAACGTAAGATCATTGCCGCCGACAACGTTGAGAATAACGCCCTGAGCGCCCTCGATGGTTGTTTCGAGAAGCGGGCAGTTAACTGCAACGCGCACTGCTTCGATTATTCTGTTGTCGCCCTTTGCAACGCCTACTCCGAGGTGAGCAATTCCTCTGTCCTTCAGAATGGTCTTGACGTCTGCAAAGTCGAGGTTAATAAGCGCGGGGTTGACGATAAGCTCCGCAAGCCCCTTAATACCCTGCTTTAAAATCTCGTCCGCAACGCGGAGGGCTTCTACCATAGTCGTATTTTTATCTACTACAGTTCTTATCTTATCGTTAGGAATAACGATTAGGGTATCGACGTATTTTTTGAGATTGTCAAGTCCCTTAACGGTATTTTCCAACCTCTTTTTGCCCTCGAAAGCAAAGGGCTCGGTAACGACTGCAACCGTAAGAATTTTCATATCCCTTGCTATCTTGGCAATTACGGGAGCAGCGCCGGTACCGGTACCACCGCCCATACCCGCAGTTATAAACAAAAGGTCGGTTCCTCTTATAACTTCGGTTAATATATCCTTGCTTTCTTCTGCGGCGGCTCTGCCCACGTCGGGGTCTGCGCCAGCGCCCAAGCCCTTAGTAAGCTGAGTGCCTATCTGGATTTTATTTTCGCAGGGAGAAAGCGCCAAAATCTGCGAGTCCGTATTTACAACTACGTATTCCGCACAGCTCATACGCGCCTCTATCATACGGTTTATGGCGTTGTTGCCGGCGCCGCCGACACCTATAACCTTTATTTTGGCTTTGCCCGAAATATTTGTACTTACAGCTGAATCGTTAAACATAAATTCATCCTCCGAAATCGTAAAAAAATTATTGCCCGTTAACCGTCAAGAGCGGCATTCAAAAGGCTGAAAAGTGAAGAAAACCGCGGTTTGTCGTAATATGGAAGCTTTGGTGATACTACTTCCATAGGCGTTACAAGACGCGATGAGAAATGCTCTATCGTGCCCCTAAGAACTCCTACGCCCTCGCCCGTGATATATATGGGAGCACTGGTCAAATCTTTGGGTGTAAACGACTGTATGCACGTTTCAATCATCTCGCATACGCCGTCCAGACCTTCCCTTATCAGATCCCTCAACTCGGACGCGGAAAAGCTGTATTGCTTGCCGTCAACGTTACACTCCTCTACAGACGCACGCTTGTCCTTCGCATTGAGATTGACCTGTTTTATAAGCGTGACTGCAACGTTATAGGGAATGTCGAGTGCCTCCATCAACAGCACCGCAACGTGCCCTATACCGACGGAAAACGCCTCGCTGAAGGCAACGCCGTCGCCGCAGATAACGTTGAACGTTGAAGATATATAGCCGAAGTCGAAAAGAATCGTGTAGGAATCCCTTTTCTCGGGAGCAAAAAGATACAAGCCCTGAGTATAATTCTGCGGAAGCCACTCGATGGCTCTTATCGACGAAAAAGGTTTGAGCGCACGGGTCACCGTTTCGATAAACGACGTGCGGCAGGACATAAAGCTCATCCTGGCGCGAAGACTGTCGCTCACCATTCCCAAAGGATCTATAAGTCTGCGCAAATCGGAAAGAACGTAATACAGCGCGCCGTATTTTACGATCGTCCACCCTTCTCTGTCTTCCGGGAACGATGCTTCCGTAACGTTTTCGACGTGTCTTGCGGAAATCTTCTGCGACGACTGAAAGCTTATAACCTTATCGGTCTGCTCCACATCAACGAACTCACAGGGAACGCCCACAAAAATTTGCTTTACGGGAATTTCAACCGACGAAATTACGCCCGAAACCACTGCCCTTACGGCTTTGATAAAATCTTCTTGATCGAGCAGTTCACCCTCGGCAAAGCCTTCGTACGAACGCGTATATTTACTTTTGATGATGAAGGTATTGTTGACGCCTTTTTCTGCAATTACCGCACAAATTTCGGACGAACGAATATCCAATACCGCTACGCTTTTGTTACGCACCTGACCTTACCTGCTTAGTATTTGTCGATAGGTGATTTCACCTGTCTATTATTATATAATAGTGAATACTTTTTTGTCAACATAATACGCAAAAAAAATGCAGTCCGCAACAAATTTCGGACTGCACGATATTTTAACGTCATAAATGCTTATGCAGGTTTATATTTAGCGACCGCGCCGCTGCCGTCACTGCCGTCGATTACGGTAATAGTTCCGCCGGCACGCTGATAATCGTTGAGCGAGGAATAAGTTTCGTATGCCTTCTTAATTTTTTGCTGGACTGCCGTATGCCATTCGCTGACGGAGATTGTAACGCCGCTGCGCAAAGTTATGGTAAGGATTTCCAGCTCGAGATATTTCTTTACCGAAACGCCGACCACAAGTCTTCTTAACGCCCCGAAGTTTTCCTTGAAATAACGGCAGACCGTTGCAAGCTCCTCCACCTGTTCGGGAAGGCAATCCAAAACGACGTTGGGACAACCGTCGAGAGTGTTGACGGGTGCTTCAGCAGTATCCACGGTTCTTATCTCTTTACCGTAGTCATCGTATACGGTATATCCGCTTTCGGTTTTGAAAGTAAAGCACTCAACCCTTTCGCGGATAACAACGTTGACCGTACAGGGAAACTTCTTTTCATAGCTTTCAACGGCAAGAACTTCGGTTGCCAAAACCTTACCGTAGACGTCCTCATCATCGATAAAAAGCAAGCCCGAGCCCTTCAGCTTGTTTAAGTTTTCTCTTGCAGCTGCATACTCGACCTCGGTATATTTACCCGAATAATCGATATAGCTGACGTTTACGTTGCGCACGGATAAAATTATTCCCGTACCGATAACGATAGCTATACAGAAGATTATTGCCAAGCCGACAGCCATTAATTTTCTTGTGTACTTCATACGTAATCAAACGGCTACGCGGACGATATCTCCCCCGAGAGCCCTGAGTTTATATTCAAAATCCGAATATCCCCTGTCAATGTGGGATATATCGAAAATTTCGCTTCTTCCTTCCGCAGCCAACGCGGCGATAACCAGCGCGGCGCCTCCGCGCAAATCGTGCGCAATCACTTCCGCACCTTTAAGCTTTTCCACTCCGTGGATAAAGGCATTGCGGTCAATGACCGTAATATCCGCACCCATCTTTTTAAGTTCGGGCACGTATTTAAAACGCGTTTCAAAAAGATTTTCCGTGACTATCGAGTTGCCGCGGCATACGCAGCAAAGCGCCGTCATCTGCGCCTGCAAATCGGTTGGGAACCCCGGATAGGGCTGAGTTTCTATACTCTTTACCGAATACGGGCGCCTGTCGCTACGCAACATTATTTTATCATCTTTTATGCGTATTTTGCAACCGTTTTCACGAAGTTTATGTAAAAGCGAGCTCAACAATTCCGCATTTACGTCGTTTAGCTGTATTTCCCCTCCGCACATAGCCGCGCCAATCAGAAAAGTACCCGCCTCTATCCTGTCGCAGATGGGCAAAAATTCTCCGCCGCCAAGCTTTTTGACGCCGTGTATCACCACCGTTCCAGTACCCGCGCCGGACACTTTTGCGCCTATGTAATTTAAAAATTTCTGCAAATCCTCTATTTCGGGTTCTCTGGCGGCGTTCTTGATTATCGTCGTGCCCTCCGCCTTTACCGCCGCAAGCATTATATTTTCGGTTGCTCCCACACTGGGACAATCGAGCATTATCTCGTTCCCCGTAAGCTGCTCGCATTCGCAGGATATGTAACCGTTGGCTTCCGTAATTCTTACGCCGAGTCTCTTTAAACCATTCAAGTGGAGATCTACCGGTCTGAGCCCTATGTCACAGCCGCCGGGATATGCGATTTTAGCTTTGCGGAAGCGGGATATTACTGAACCGAGCAAAAACACCGACGAACGCAGTTCGCGCGCCAGCACACTCGGTATTTCACAGCAATCGGAGCAGGAGGCGTCTATTTCCACGTCGCGGTTTACGTACGTACAGCGGCAACCCAGACAACCCAGAATTTTAATCATATTATGTACGTCCGAAATGGCGGGCACGTTGCGTATGACGATTTTTTCGTCCGTTAAAACGCTTGCCGCCAATATCGGAAGAACCGAGTTTTTTGCCGTCTGAATGCTGACCGTGCCATACAGACCATTCCCTCCGTTGACAATGTATTTATCCATAACAACTCCCTGTAAGTAAATAATAAAGCAGCCCGCAAATAAAAAACGGATATTATACTTTTCCGTTTTTTGCGCGCCGTAAAGAGTATGACGGGCAATAAATACCCGTCGGATACTCTACTTTATTATATGGGAATTGATTTTTGGGTGTTAATTCGTGCGGGATACGGCGTACAGCACACCCATAGACGCCATAGTTATTATCAGCGAGGTATTGCCGCTGCTTATAAGCGGCAAGGGCAAGCCCGTCGGCGGAATGGTGCCGCTTACTACCAGCGCGTTTATTACTACCTGTATGCCGTAAACGAGCGTTATGCCGGAAGCGAGCAAAAAGCCGAATCTGTCCTTACAACGCGAAGCGATACGGAATCCGCGATAGATTATAAAGCCGCTGACCAGGAAGAATGCGGCAAGTCCGAAAAAGCCAAGCTCCTCCCCCATAACCGACATTATGAAGTCGCTTTCGGCAAAGGGAAGAAAGCGGTATTTCTGGGTCGAGTTGAAAAGCCCCACACCGAACAGACCGCCGTTGCCGAGTGCGTACAGCGACTGAATTAACTGATAGCCGTCGCCTTTGGGCGACGCCCACGGATCAATAAACGCGCTGAGTCGCTGTAAACGGTACGGCTCCAACAAAATGAGTACGGGCACTGCCACCACGAAGGGAATTAAAATTATTGCAAAGGTTTTCAGGTTGGTACCGCTGAGGAAAATCATTGCAAGCATTAAAAGCCCCACGCACATCGTTATCGACATATTCGGTTCGGCGATTATCAGCAGGCAAAAAAGTATACCTACGGCAAGCACCGGCAAAACGCCGCGGAAGGTTTTTACCTTTTCGTAATTTTTGGAAAAGTATGCCGCGGTGAATATGACGAACGCGTATTTTGCAATTTCCGAAGGTTGTAAGGTGAACGAGCCGAAGCCTATCCATCGCGTTGCACCGTAATTGGTTACGCCGACACCAGGAACAAACACGAGCGCAAGCAAAATAACCGCAACTATTACCGCGGGAATTTTCAGCTTTGCTAGCTTCTGGTAGGGAAGAAACTGCAACCCGACCACCGCAAGCGCGCCGACCGCCACGCCTATGAGCTGCTTCTTGACGAAAAAAAGCTTATCGCCGTACTGCACCTCGCCGACGTACGAGCTTGCCGAATATATCATCAGGCAGCCGAAGCCCACCATTAAAAAAACACATATTAAAAGCGGGATATCTCCCGCTCTTTTTTCTTTGCCTATTTTTTTAATTTTCATCGCGCAACCCTTCTACAAGTTCGGTAAAGGCGTCGCCGCGTTCCTCGTATCCCGCAAACTCGTCAAAGCTTGCGCTGGCGGGGCTCAGAAGAACGCTCTGCCCGGGCTTGGCGAGGAACATTGCAAGGTGTACGGCGGTTTCGAATTCCGCGCACAGAGAGAACGAGAAGAATCCCGCACCGACTGCGCTGTCCAGCATTTTAAATCTGTTTTCGCCGTAAATGACCGCGTGCACTACCCTGCTTTTGCCGAGTGCCTCGAAAAGCGGCGCGTAATCGTAGCCCTTGTCCTTTCCGCCGAGAAGCAAAATCGTGGGACGGGTTGCGCTTTCAACCGCTTTCAAAGTTGCGTCAACGTTAGTACCCTTGCTGTCGTTTACGTACGTAACGCCGTCAACTTCAGCTACAAGCTGAATTCGGTGTTTGACTCCCTTAAATTTGCAGATTGCGTTTACGCTTGCCGCCTTGTCGAAGCCGAGCAGCGCGGAAACGGCCACGCAAGCCAACGCGTTGTATACGTTATGTAATCCGCCGAGCGACATATTTTCAATCCCGAAATACCTTTCGCCATTGAAATATACCGTACCGCCGTCGAGATAGGCACCCTCAACCTGTTGAAGCGCGGAAAACCAGATAACCTTTGCGCGCGTTACCTTGGCAAGCTGTCTTACCCTCTCGTCGTCGTAATTGAGAACGGCGTACTCGCTTTCACGCAGGTTGCGGACAAGCTTGCTCTTCAGGAAAACGTAGTTGTCCATATTGTAGTGACGGTTCAGATGGTCCTCGGTAATGTTGGTTATTACCGCAATATGCGGGCGCAGACTGAACAGCGTTTCGAGCTGGAAGGAAGAAATTTCCAGCAGCGCGAGGTCGTCGTAACCAAGCTCTTCCACTTCATTGATGAGCGGGTTGCCGTAGTTTCCGCAGGGCACGCCCTTTTTGCCGCACGCCGCCGCAACGCTTTCCAGCATCGAAACAGTGGTCGTCTTGCCGTTGGTTCCCGTAACCGCAACTGCGGGCGCACGGAGAAACATTGCGGCAAGCTCCTCCTCGCCTATTATCGCCTTGCCGAGTTTACGGAAAGCGACGGGCAGAGGGTTGTCTATCGGAATTCCGGGACTGATAACCAGTATATCGCACAAATTCACCGCGTCGTTCAGGCTTTCCGCGGAAACGGCAACCGCACCCTTGTCCCGCAAGGTATTTATTACCTCAGCCACCTTGTCCGTCACAACGTCGTCATAGATATAAACCTTTGCTCCCCTCCTGAGAAGAAAGTTTGCGCTTCCCTCTCCGGAGCGCGACATACCTGCCACCAAAAATTTCTGATTACCGAAAAACATTTTACCTCACATAAAAATAATACATATTATACCGATTAACGCAGTTGCAAGAGCGTATACGTAGGAAATTTTGCACTCCGTATATCCCTTCATCTGGAAATGATGGTGAAGCGGCGCCATCAGAAACACTCTGCGTCCCGTACGCTTATAATATATTACTTGTACTATTACGGATATTCCCGAAAATACGAAGGTAATTCCGATAATCGGAAGATAAAGCGTATTGCCCGAAAACACGGTTACGCACGCTATGAGTCCGCCGAGAGCCAGCGAACCCGTATCCCCCATAAATATGCTTGCTTTGTTGGCGTTGAAAATCAAAAACGCCGCAAGCGCGCCCACGCCTATAAAACAGACTTCCGCACTCGAGCTGCCGCCAACAACGAGCATTACGCCGATAACCGCAAGGTATGCAAGACTTGTCCCACCCGCAAGACCGTCAAGCCCGTCGGTTAGATTTACGCAGTTAACGCTTGCAAGGAACACGAATATAACCAGGGGAATAATGCCCCAGTAAATATCGAAGCTCAGCCCGCCGCCAAACGGCACGTACAGCCGCGTCAATCTGTTGACGTAGCAATATACCGCCACAATTACGGCGATTGCAAGCTGAAAAATAATCTTCTGATAGGGTTTCAGCCCCTCGTTTTCCTTGCGATATATTTTTAAAAAGTCGTCCAAAAAGCCGACGAGCATAAAGCCGCCGACCGTTATTAAAGTTAAATTTACAGTCTTGTCCTGAAATCTGTAAAAAATAATCGAAATTATTATTATCGCAGTAATAAAAGCCAGCCCGCCCATAGTGGGCGTGCCGCTCTTGCTTTTATGTTCCTTTACGTACCCTAAAATGTACTGCCCCGCTTTGAGTCGCTTTAAAAGCGGCATCAGACACGCCACCAGAAGCAGCGCAAGCCCGAAGGAAGAAAGTAACGCGATTAAATAAATTTTCATATCAAAATCAACTTATCAGTTTTTTTATTACCGTATTGTCGTTGTAGCTGTGTTTTATTCCCATTATCTCCTGATAATTTTCCCCGCCCTTGCCAGCTACCAGCAGGATGTCGTCCTGACCGAGCAAATTCAGCGCATACTCTATGGCAATTTCTCTGTCGGTTACGGCAACATATTTTTTGCCGCTCTTTTTTACGCCCGTTTCAATCTGCGATATGATTTCGTAGGGATCTTCGTAGCGCGGGTTATCGGACGTGACGATTACGAAGTCGGAATACTTTGCCGCCACCTCGCCCATAAGCGGACGTTTGGTCGTATCCCTGTTACCGCCGCAACCGAAAAGACAGTAAAGATTGCCCTTACAAAGTTTTTTCAACGCGGAAAGCGACTTTTCAAGTCCGTCGGGTGTATGGGCAAAATCAACGAAAACTTCTCCGCCATTGTAGTTGGCAACACGTTCAAGTCTGCCGTCCACCTTTTCGAGAGCTTCCAAGCCCTTTGCAATAACGTCGATTTTTACTCCGAGCAGTTTTGCGCAGGACGCGGCGGCAAGCGCGTTGTACACGTTGTGCAGCGCGGGCATTTTAAGGTTTATATCGTAAATTTCGTCCGACAGATTTATAACGAAAGAGCTGCCGTCGATTTTTTCTTCGACATCGATTGCAAAAGTATCGGCGGGGTTATCCAGCCCGTAGCTTACGCAGTCGGGAAGCACGGAGGCAAGCTCCGCCCCCAGAGGGTCGTCCGAATTGACTACCGCATATGAGCATCTTCCGTTTTCGAAAAGCTTGAGTTTACACTCCGCATAGAACTGCATATCCTTGAAAAAGTCCAGATGGTCCTGCGTGCAGTTTGTGAATATTCCCGCCTCGAAATGCAGTCCGTGAATTTTATCGAAATACAGAGCGTGTGCGGAAACCTCCATAAAGACGTACTCCACCCCGCACTTGACCATATCCGCAAACACGCTATGTAAAAAGAGCGGATCGGGCGTAGTCAGAGCCGGCGATATAAATATACCGCCATACGCAATGCCAAGCGTGCCGATTATACCCGTTTTGTTTTGATTTTTGTCGAATATGCTTTTGAGCATATGCGTCGTAGTCGTTTTGCCGTTGGTACCCGTCACCGCAACGAGCTTAAGCTTTTTGTCCGCATAGCCGTAAAACGTGCGGGCAAGTATTGCCATTGCCGCCCGACCGTCCGCAACCAGAACGTAGGGCACGTCGCAGTCTGGCGCCTGTTCGCACACGATTGCAACCGCTCCGCCCTTTACCGCTTTATCCACTTCCCTATGGCTGTCGAAGTTCATCCCCTTATAGCAGATGAACACATCCCCCGCGTTCACCGCGTCGGCGTCGGTACACAGTCCGCTAATTTCCAGGTCGGCATTGCCGTTCATTTCTTCATACTGTAAGTCCTTTATCAGTTCCTGCAACCTCATTATGACCTCACTCGAATGGTTGAATATTTTTTATTTTTATTATATCTTCGAAAATTTCTCTGGCGACGGGCGCGGCTACGGCACTGCCGTAATACGTGCCAACAGGTTCGTCAACGACGATAAGCGCAAGATACTGCGGATTATTCGCAGGGAAAAAGCCCACGAACGATGACACGTATTTGCCCGAGGCTATATGACCGTCCTCGTACTTCTGCGCCGTTCCAGTCTTGCCGCCCACTTTATACCCTTCAATATACGCCTTTTTGCCGCTGCCCTCTTTGACTACGCCTTCCAGCATTTCCGCAAGCAGGCGCGAAGCCTTTTCGCTGACCGGCTGTTGTTTTATAATCGGCTTATATTCTTCTACGGTTTTTCCGTCGGACGAAACTATGCTTTTGAGAAAGTGCGGAACGTAATAGCTGCCACCGTTTACAGCCGCCGCCGTAGCGCACGCAAGCTGCAAGCCGCTTACCGCAACCGTCTGTCCGAAGCCTATTCTCGCAAGGTCGCAATCTCTGACAAGCGACTGCGGAACGAGCATACCGAGAGCTTCGCCATTGAAATCAATACCTGTAACGTTACCCAGCCCGAATGCCGTAAGATATTCGTAAAATTTATCCTTGCCTAGCGACAAGGCAATATCCGTAAAACACGGGTTACAGCTGTTATTTAACGCTTCCGCCAAAGTCTGGTTGGAATGTTTTCCGTTGGAATGGTCCGACCAGCACTTGATTTTCGTGCCGTCCACCGTGCGCGTTCTGCTTCCGTTAAAGACGTAGGAAGGCGAATACGCACCGCTGTTGCCTCGCAGATATTCCTCTAAATTTGCCGCCGACGTAATGACCTTAAATGTCGAGCCGGGTTCGTATATATCGCTTATCAGACAGTTACGCGACAATGCGTTTAACGTTTCGGGGTCGTCCCTCGGCACGGAATTCAAATCGTACGAAGGATAGTTTACCATAGCCAGAACGCCGAAATCGTTGGGGTCGAGCACTATACAGGAAACGCGTTTTGCCCCAGACGACTGGTATACCGAACGCATAGCCTGCTCCGCCGACAGCTGAATATCCATATCAACCGTCAGCTTTATGCCGTCGCCTGCAGTCGCTTCGCGGTAGACGATTTTAGAATTTTCGGTCTGCACGCCCACTATGTCGGTCGTATAGGCAATTTCGCCGTTTTCGCCGCAGAGAATATTTTCGTAATACTTTTCTATTCCCGAAAGTCCCGTACCGTCGCTTGCGGTGAAGCCGAGCACCTGACACAGCGCATCGTTATAGGAATACGTGCGGGAATTATCGCGCGAATAATAGACTCCCGCAAGGTTGTACGAGGCAAGCTTTTCAATCTTTTCCTTTTCAACCTGTCTTGCAACCGTAATTTCCGATACCTTTCCGCCGGAAAGCTTTTCCAGCAGTGACGTAGGGTCAATTTCGAGCGCGCCGCTCATTACCGTTGCGCAGTATTCCGCGTTGGTGACTGCGTTGGGACGGACGAATACGCTGTAAGTCGTTCTGTTGCCCGCTATAAGCTGTCCGTTTCTGTCAGTGATTTCACCGCGCGCGGCAATAACGGGTATTTCCCTGTTCCACTGGTCGGTTGCACGGTAGACGAGCTCGCTTCCCCATACCGCCTGGATATAAAAGAAGCGCGCGAAAATCAAACAAAAAATAAAGGCTATTGCCAATATTGCTGACAATAACCTCTTTTGTAAAACTGTTACGGAAAATCCTTGCTTATTTATAACTTTAATCTCCGAATACGTTTTAGATATTCTATTATTAAATTTTGATTTAATGACTTATACCGCTATGAATAATTTCCTCAACCGTGGAATTAACTCCGGCAATTGCGCCCCTGACCGTCGTGATGCTGTCCTGAACGTGCGCTATATCCGCGTTGAGATTGCTTATGATTGCCGAGTTGACGATTACCAGCGTTACAAGTGCAATGACGACTGCAACAAATATTGCTACGATTATCTTTTCTCTCTTGCCGAACACGCGCGACTTTTTCTGCGTGGGAGTAACGACTTCCGTCTGCTCCTCCTGCCTTGCTATCGTCTGATACTGTATCGTCGTAGGCGTGGGACGAAGGTCCTCGTTTTCTTCCTCGACGGGAGCAACCGCTTCTACGTTTGCAACTCTTTTTGCGTTGATCGCGCTGTCCGCACGGAATATTGCGGCGTCAGCCCTGGCGTTTTCCACCATATAGGGGCGGGAAACTTCGGGAGCAGTACGTACTTCAGCCTGCTCGAACACTGCGTTTTCTTCCTTATGTACGCGGTTGAATACGTCCTCAATCTTATTTTCTGGGTTGATGAGCCTTGCGTACGTATCACGGATACGCGCGTTGTGCTCCTCTTCCGCCATAAAGTCCAAGCGCGTAGGAACCGCGCAAACCTTTTCCTTCTTTTCGCCTGCTATTCTCTCTAAAACGGGTGAATCGACTGCCATTTTTTTCTCCTTATCGCCTTATCATTAAATTATTCTTTCGGCTATCCTCAGTTTGGCGCATTTTGAACGGGAATTTATCGCCATTTCCTTTACGGATGCCACGGTAGGTTTTTTTGTTATTATTTCTATTTCTTTTTTCTTTCCGCAGACGCATACGGGCAAGCTCTTGTCACATATGCAGTCAAGCTCTAATTCTTTGAAAGCCCTCTTTACTATCCTGTCTTCCAGCGAGTGAAAGGTCAGAATCGCTATTCTTCCGCCGACTTTCAGCTTTCTGGTAAGTCCGACCACACAGTCGTACAAACCTTCAAGTTCGCCATTGGTTGCAATTCTTATTGCCTGAAAGCTCTTTCTTGCGGCGGGGCCGTTCTGCTGAAATTTTTTAGGAATGCTCTTCTCTATTATTTCAACGAATTCACCGCAGGTTTTCAGCCGCTTGCTCTCCCTTGCCTTTACCAGGTTGGATGCAATCAGACTTGCAAACCGCTCTTCGCCGTAATCTTTCAAAATTTCCGCAATTTTCTTTTCGGGATATTCGTTTAAGATTATCTCCGCCGTCAACGGTGAGGACTTGTCCATCCTCATATCGAGCGGCGCGTTGGGCTTCATATAGGAAAACCCGCGTTCTTCGCAATCAAGCTGATAGCTGGATACGCCGAAGTCAAGCAAAACGCCGTCTACCTTATCGACGCCCGCGCCTTTAAACGCGGCTTCGTATTCTTTATAATTTGATTTAAAAATCTTAAATCTGCCGTTGAACTCTTCTAGCCTTTTTGTTGCCGCCGCTATCGCGTCGTCGTCAAGGTCGGTTGCAATCAGTCTGCCGTCGGGGGCGCTCCTTTTTAAAATCTCGTAGGAGTGTCCGCCGCCGCCTATCGTACCGTCGAAGTAAATTCCGCCGTTTTTTACGTTTAACCCCTCTATGCACTCATCGAGCATAACGGGCAGATGGGAAAAGACAGCCATAATCAGCAATCAAGCAACGATACGATACCGTCGAAATTGTCTTCCGCATCGGCGAAGTATTCGTCGTAAACTTTCTTTGACCAGATTTCTATATGGTTTACCGCGCCGCAGATGACAAGGTCTTTATCGTCCTTTTCAAGGCAGGCGTGTTTACGCAGCTCGGGACTCAAAACCACTCTACCCTGACCGTCCTCTACTGCCGCAACGAACGATTTTGCAAACGTTCTGAGGCTCTTCTGTTTTGCAAGGTCGAACAGCTTCACGTCATTGAAGCTTTCGAACTGCTTTTCGGCAGCTTCCTTGGAGAACACGAAAATGCAGTGATTAGTACCGTTTGCGAAGTAGTATTCATCGCCAAGCTCCTTTTTGAGCTTAGCGGGAATTCTCATTCTATTCTTCGCATCGAGTTGGTGATTGTACTCACCGGTCAACATAAACATTTTACAGTGCCTCAGCAGTTAGGTGTTCTTATCATAACACAGGTTCTGCCCACTGTCAACCACTTTTATAAAATTTCTTTGAAAAAATTTGATAAAATACCCCAAAATTCGATTTTTGCTTAACCACACTATAATAATCCTTCCGCAAGCCTTTTAAAAATAGCGGCATTTTTGGCATTATTACCATACAAAAAGGTTACTTTTAACTTATCAACGTCAACGTGGTCAGTTTTCCCTGAAAGTGGCTTTGAGTGGTCAGAAATCCCTACAATTTCCGCAAAATGGTCAGCCGTCCCTATTATCCCGTCGAAAACAGGACACTTATAGAAGTTTTCTATCTGCTTTTTTACGTAGGCGTAATGCGTGCAGCCAAGAACGACGCCGTCGGTTTTAACGTCGGGCAATAAGCCGCGCGGAAGCTTTTCGGGCAAATCGAATATATTGTCCTCAATGTACTCCGCGAGCTCCCTGCACCCCGCCACCGTGAAGCCGCCGTTGCCGTATCGCGCAACCAGTGACGAAAATGAAGCGCTGTGAACGGTCGCTTCGGTTGCAAGCACCAAGCAGCTTCCGCCGTGAAGCGCCGCCGGCTTGACTGCGGGCTGTATACCTATTACGGGAAAAGAATAATCGCTTCTCAGTCTGCCGATGCACTGCGCCGTGACGGTATTGCAGGCGACGACCAGCGCCGCGGGATTGTACTCTTCTATTCCTTTCAGGGCCGTACGCGTCAGCCTGTATATTTCTTCGGGGGACTTGTTTCCGTAGGGAACGTTCTTATTATCCGAAATAAAATAATAATGCGCGTCGGGCACGCGCACAGCACATTGGTACAATAAATTCAAGCCGCCTATTCCGCTATCGAACACGAATACGGGACCGAGCTTACGCCCTTCTCTCTTTTCCATATAATATATTATTACTGGATAGAAAATAATATTAAAAAAATTATAAAAGACAAGTAAAAACAGTTTACAAGCATTTATTTTTATGATAAAATTACACAAGATTTAAGTTGAAAATATCCAAAAGGAGAAACAGACGTGCCCAATATAAAATCAGCCAAGAAGCGCACCTTAGTTATCGAGAAGAAGACCGAGCAGAATAAGATAATCAAGACCCAGGTTAAAAACCAGGTTAAGAAATTCCTTGCAGTAGTTGCCGGCGGCGACAAAGCAGCCGCTACCGCTCTCTTCCCCGAAGTATGCTCCACCATCGACGGAGCTGTTACTAAGGGAGTTCTTAAAAAGAATACCGCGGCAAACAAGAAGTCGGGTCTTGCTAAGAAGCTCAACGCTATGGCGTAAATAGAAATTAAAACTCGCAACGCACGGACGAATATCGTCCGTGCGTTTTTATTTTGTTTTGCATTTACCCCTCCGCTATTTTTTGATATAATTTATCAAATTCGGTCAAAATAATTAAATTTCCGTCAAACGCAAAATATATGATAAAATTTATTGACATTACGCGCACGCGCGTATATAATTTCTATCGTCGTTTATTATTACTAAACTTTTAGTTTATTTTTAATAATCGTTTAGCAAAAGTAAACAAAAAGATTACTATGAGGCTTGACTATGGAAATTGGTTCTAAAATCAAACGGCTAAGGCAGCAGTTAAATCTGTCGCAGTCGGAGCTGGCGGACAGGTGCGAGCTTACCAAAGGTTACATTTCACAGTTGGAAAACGACTTGACCTCTCCCTCAATTGCAACGCTTATGGACATTCTTGCGGCGCTGGGCACCGACCTTTCGGAATTCTTCCGTAAAGAGGACGACCACAGAGTGACTTTTTCCGAAAACGACTTTATCGAAAAGCACGAGGACGGAATGGTGTTGAAGTGGATTATTCCCAACGCGCAGAAGAACGAAATGGAGCCCGTGTTGGTCGAACTGCTTCCCGGCGCCTCTACTTCTATCGATTTTCCGCACGACGGTGAAGAGTTCGGTTACGTGCTTGAAGGTAAAATCTGCATAGCACTCGGCGACGGCAAATACGTCTGCAAAAAGGGCGAAACATTCTACTACGCGGCAAACAAATCGCACAATATAAAAAACGTAGGCAAAACCCTGGCACGCATACTTTGGGTTTCCACCCCGCCCAATTTTTAAGGAGAATACGCAATGGAAAACAATAACATAATAGAGCTTATCAACGTCAGAAAGGAATTCGACGACGAAACGGTTGCCGTTGACAACTTTAATCTCGAAGTCAAAAAGGGTGAATTCGTCACTTTTCTTGGACCGTCGGGCTGCGGCAAAACAACTACCTTGCGTATGATCGCGGGTTTTGAATTACCTACTTCGGGCGAAATTCTGTTGAACGGCGAGGATATAAGCAAGCTTCCTCCGAACAAGCGTCCCGTAAACACGGTATTCCAGAAATACGCCCTCTTCCCCCATCTGAACGTATATGAAAATATAGCTTTCGGACTGCGCCTTAAGAGGACGGAAATAACCGTTAAAGATAAAAACGGCAAGGAGCGTGTAAAAAAGCAAAAACTCGGCAAAGCCGAAATTGACGCCAAGGTTAAAAAGGCGCTTGAAATAGTCGATCTGGAAGGTTTTGAAAAGCGAAGCGTTTCCACCCTTTCGGGCGGACAGCAGCAGCGTATTGCCATTGCGCGCGCAATAGTAAATCAACCCGAAATACTGCTTTTGGACGAGCCGCTCGGCGCGCTCGATTTAAAGATGCGCAAAGAGATGCAAATCGAGCTTAAAAATATGCATAAAAAGCTGGGCATCACGTTTATTTACGTAACGCACGACCAGGAAGAAGCCTTGACGATGTCAGATAAAATAGTCGTAATAAACGACGGTGAAATCCAGCAGATAGGCACCCCCACCGAGATTTATAACGAGCCTGTAAACACTTTCGTTGCGGACTTTATAGGCGAAAGCAACATTTTCAACGGCACCGTAACGGGAAAATTGAAGGTGAAATTCTGCGGAGCTACCTTCAACTGTCTGGACGATTTCGAAATAAACGATATGGTTGACGTTGTAGTCCGCCCCGAAGATATAAAAATCTGCGCTCCCTCCGAGGGACAGCTGAAGGGCACGGTAATTTCAACCGTGTTCAAGGGCGTTCACTACGAAATTACAGTTGAAGTTGGCAAGTTCGAAATTGTTATTCAAAGCACCTCCTGCGCGGACGTGGGCGCAAAAATCGGTATGAGAATAGAGCCCGACGGCATACACCTGATGCGCAAAGTCTATACGGTAAACAAATACATAGGCACAATCACAAAAAACAATACGGTTGAATTCGGCGACGGTGAGTTCGAGTGCGACGTTACGCAGCTCTATCCCGGCTCCACTCTCGACGAGGAAGGTTATTTAATTACCGCGCAGGGCGAACAAATAGACCTTACGGGTGTTGAGGTCGAAGTCGAAATCGACACGCACGACATCGAGATGAGCGACGATAAAACCGCTGGCGGCGCAGTCGGCACGATTATTTCAATGATTTACAAGGGCGACCACTACCGCTATATCGTACGTACCGAGGAGAACGAAGAGGACTACGTTTTGTCCTGTCCCGACCTGTGGAATACGGACGACACAGTCAGCCTTGTGATTGCAAAGGATAAAATCAAGTTGAAATTGAAGGCGACGGAGGAAACAAAGTGAAACTCAAACTCCGTTTTTCGAGAAGTCAGCTCTGCCTGCCTTATGCAGTCTTTTTGATACTGTTTGTAATTGCGCCGCTACTTGTAATCGTTTACTATGCATTTACCAACGGACAGGGCAGGTTCACGTTTGACAATTTTGCAAACTTCTTTGCAAACAGCAACACCATAGGCACGCTGCTGTATAGTCTGCTGCTGTCACTGACGACGACGGTTATCTGCCTTATAATCGCATACCCCACAGCCTATATTCTGGCGCGCAGCGGGTTCAAAAAGCAGTACGTTCTGCTGATGCTGTTTATTCTGCCTATGTGGATAAACTTTACGCTACGTATAACGGCGTTGAAAGAGGTGCTGACCGTTCTGGAAGGCAATATTTCGCTTCACCCTTTCCTCAACTCGGTTATAGGAATGACTTACGACTTCCTGCCGTTTATGATTTTGCCGCTGTACACTTCCTTTCTTAAGCTTGATAAAAATCTTATGGAAGCGGCGTCAGACCTGGGAGCAAACAAATTTATAGTGTTCCTGCGCGTAACCCTTCCCCTTTCGGTACCGGGAATAGTTTCGGGCATAACTATGGTGCTTCTTCCTTCAATGACCAACTACGTCGTTCTGGATATGCTTTATAACAGCACATACATAATGGGCAGCCTTATAGGTAGTTATTTCAGCGCATACGACTGGCACAATGGTTCGATGATTTCGTTAGTGCTGCTGATTATTATTTTTATAGTAACATTAGTAACCAACAGGTTCAGCGATAAGGACAGCGATTCAAGGAGGACGATTTTATGAAAAAAGCTTTTTCCTGCGTCTGGCTTGGCATCGTACTCGCGCTGACTTACCTACCCATACTTATCATTGCGGTATACAGCTTTACCGACGCAAATATGGTCGGAGGCAGTATATCTTCGGGCTCGTTCAAAAACTATATAAATCTGTTTAAAAACGACGAGCTACGCAATATGATTTTCGGAACCGTACTGCTTGCGCTCGGCTCCGCACTGCTTGCAACGATTATGGCAACCCTCGGCGCAATAGGCGCGCACTATTCTAAGCGCACGCCCAGGGCCGTGCTCAACGTAGCAAACCAAGTTCCCGTTGTAAATGCGGACGTCGTAACCGGCTTTTCGGTTTGCGTGCTTCTGATAATACTGCTTGGCATCGGCAAGGATACGTTTGTTCCGCTTGTAATCGGCCACGTGGTGCTGTGCACTCCCTTCGTATACCTTTCAATTATTCCCAAGCTCAAACAACTTGACAATAATCTCTACGAAGCCGCACTCGATTTAGGCGCAACACCCGCACAGGCGTTGTATAAAGTGGTTTTGCCCCAGCTTATTCCCGGAATACTTTCGGGCTTTATGCTTGCGGTAACGCTGTCGCTTGACGACTATTTTATAACGACATACACCAAGCCTTCGACGTTCGATACGATAAGCACTTACGTGGTCAACGCAACTAAGGGCAGTCAGACCGAAGTAAAAACGGCTCTTTGGGCGTTGAGCACGCTTATATTCCTGCTCGTCGTTATAATCGTCGTGGTAATGAACGTGCTTTCGGCACGGCGCAAGGAGAAAACAAAGAAGTGAAAAAGCTACCTAAAATATTATGCACGGCGGCTGCAGCAGGCGCTCTCGCCTTTGCCGCACTTCCGCTCTCCGCGTGCGCTCAAAAGAACGACGAGCTTATACTCCGGGTTTCCAGCTGGGAAGAATATATCGACCTAGGCGACTGGGACGACGAAGAACTCATCGGTATTGATAACCCCTACGACCCCGAAGCGGGCGGCATTATCGGCGTCAACAGTATGGTTGACGACTTTACAAAATGGTTTAACGACAGCGATTTCGGCTTTACCGTCAAGGTTGAGTATTCGACTTTCGGCACGAACGAGGACTTGTACAACCGCCTGAACTTAGGCGACAAATACGACCTTGTTTGCCCCTCCGACTATATGCTGATGCAGCTTATTAACGAGCAGAAGGTTGAAAAATTTTCCGAAGACTTTCACGACACGTCGGTGGATACCAACTATTTTGCACGCTACGTCTCCCCCTATATTGACGGCGTGTTCGATCAATTCGGCTGGAAGGACTATGCCGCGTGCTATATGTGGGGCACGACGGGCATAATCTACAATCCTGAGTTTGCATCAGCAGATGACGTTTCAAGCTGGAACATTTTAACCAACGGCGATTACGCAAGACAGGTCACGATAAAAGACAACGTGCGCGATTCATACTTCCCCGCTCTCGGCATACTCAACGCGGAAGAATTACTTTCCGAAGAAATAACGAGCGAGCGCAGAAGCGAGCTTCTGAACGACACGGGAGATGAAGCCATTGCCGCCGCGCAGGAAATTCTCAAAGAAATAAAGGAAAACGTCTACTCATTCGAAACCGACAGCGGCAAGGCGGATATGATAACCGGTAAGGTTGTGGCAAACTACCAGTGGTCGGGCGACGGCGTGTTTATTATGGACGAGGCGGAAGCTGACGAGAATAACCCCACAGAGCTTTGGTATTCCGTGCCCGACGAATGCACTAACCTTTGGTTTGACGGTTGGGTTATGCTTAAAGACGGCATCGAGGGCAACGAACGCAAGAAGATCGCTGCGGAAGCATTCGTTAATTTTGTTTCCCGTCCCGACAACGCCATACGCAATATGTATTATATAGGCTACACAAGCGCAATTGCGGGCGATATGGTGTTCGATTATCTCGACTGGAATTACGGCGCGACGTTCGACCCCGATGACGAAAGCTTCGACAGCGAACTGGAAGACATTTACGCTTACGATTTGAGTTACTTTTTCGGTGACGGCTACTCCCTCTATATCGATGCAAACCAGGTTGAAATAGATGCTGAATTGCTTAATAGCACGGTAGTAAAGCTGGGCGAAGAATACGGCAACGACAAGCACTATTCGGTATATGAAAACGCCGGATCAATCAGCCGCGGCAGACAGGTGTTTGCGCAGTACCCCCCTCAAAGCGTAATTGACAGAAGCGTAATTATGCTGGACTTCGGCGACAGACTTGCCGACATAAACCAGATGTGGATAAACGTGAGATGTCTGGACGTGAAAGACTTTAATCCCGCAGTCGTATGGTCGGTAGTTGCGATAATATTTGCAGGCGCGGTTGCGATAATTTTATATAAGTTCCGCTACCAGGTTTTTTACAGACATAAGAAATAAAACTTAACAAAAATAAGCGCGGACGTTTGTCCGCGCTTAATTTTTTGGAGCAGGCGACGGGAGTCGGACCCGCCATAATCAGCTTGGGAAGCTGACGCCATACCGCTAGGCGACGCCTGCACTACGATAATAATATAGCATATTTTATTAAAAAAGAAAAGTAAAATTGCAAAAACTTTTGATTACGGTTTAAAAAAAGTGCCGCTTGGTAAAAATCTATGCGGAGGAAGCAAAAATGAACCCTATTCAAGAAAGATGCAAAAGCTTAGAAAATAACTTTTTACCGCTGAGAAAGATGTATCCCAAAAGCTACAATAAGGACAAGACCTCTCCCTACACAAAAACGCGCGTTATACTTATGAACGGCACGGAGTTCGAATCCGCGTGGTTTATGCATCAGTTTGCAAGACATTGCGAAGAGCCTGAAATACTCAAAGCTTTGGCAATCGTGCGCAGGCAGGAACAGCAACAGCAAAAGCGCATAAGCTGTTTAAAGCCCATTAACGAAAGTATTCTGGAAACAACCATAGCCTACGAACAGCTTGCGGTAGACCTTACCGCCATTCTTGCGAAAAACGAAAAGGACGAAAACAATATCAAGGCACTCAACTTCGCGCTCTTGGAGGACTTCGACCACCTTTACAGATATGCAAACCTTTTGAAGATGGATAAGGGCATAGACGCGGACGTGCTCGTCGGCAAATATACGGAAATTATGCCCGGCAGACCTACCATAGCCGAACACCGCTACCCCGCGGACGATTTAAAGCCGCATATGGTTGCAAAGGACGCCGACCTGTATTCCAAGCTGGTTGCGTCAACCATAACCGCCGCAGAACAGCAGACGATGAATTACTATATGAATATCGCCCAGTGGTATAAAAACGATTTGGGCAGAAAGCTGTATGCGGAAATCGCGATGATTGAAGAAGCACACGTAACCCAGTACGAAAGCCTTAAGGACCCCAACCAAACCTGGCTTGAACAGTGGGTTATGCACGAATATTGCGAATGTTGGCTGTACTATTCCGCTATGGAAGACGAGCGCGACGAAAGCATAAAAAAGATATGGTCCGAGCACTTCAAGATGGAAGTTTGTCACTTAAAAACCGCCGCAAAACTGTTGAAAAAGTATGAAAACAAAACTTTTGAATCGGTATGCGGTAACGGCGAATTCCCCAAGCTTTTAAAGCTGGGAAGCAACAAGGATTATATCAGGCGCGTTCTGGGAAACACCGTTACGTTAACGGCGGACGAAATGGACTATCGCGATATTGAAAAAATACCCGACGACCACCGCTATTTCGACTATCAGAAATATATGGGCACGTCCGGCAGAAACCCCTCCCACCTCGTTATAGAAAAGGCGATTAAAAAATGGGGCAAGGACTACCGCTATCAAGACAGCGACCACCCTATAAAGGAACTGCGCGACAGAAAGAAAGACAACGTGCATATCGCACGTACGAAATAAATATAATGCGCCGAAGCCAATCAGGCTTTCGGCGCATTTTTATTTTTCTTTTTTCCGTCCTTAACAAATTTTTTCAGCTCTCTAAACATTTCCTTTTCGCCCCTTTCAGCTAGAAGCGTTAGAAAGTATTCAAGCCTTTCGCTCGTCTTTTCGTTCATTGCCGCTTTGCCTTTACGTGAGCTAAAATACTCCAAAGGACTTGAATCCGTATAATTCTTGCCCTTATAGACCTTGCTTGCCGCAATTCTGTCGCAGACCATCTCGGCAAAATATTTAGGTGGCATTTCCACGTACACCGTTTCACCTACGGCGTTCACGTCCGTCCAATACTCGAAGTGATGTTTATTTCTTCCCTTGTGGTGCAACCACGCCGCAGAGTAGCCGAACAGCTCCCTTTCCCTTGCCTGCGGGCTGCGAGTGCCCTGATAGTATTTTACACCAGGCACGAATTCCTTTAATGAAAATTTAGACAGGTCGTGAGTAAGTCCCTGCCAGACAAGCCCCGCCTTAAAGCAGTTTTTACGCACCTGCCTGCGGTGCTTGCACACGGTGTGTAAATGTTTGAAAAATTTCATAATCAGATTTCCAGCGTTAGCCCGTCGTAAGCGGCAATAACCGAATACTCTTTTTCTATTGCGGCAAGCCGTTCGCGGGAAGGGCGCGAATTATGCGAAAAATGAGTAATCACACACTTCGTGCCGCCGTCTGCTACGCCCGCATTTTTAAGCCGCTCCATTATCATTATATTATCGGTTATACACATATGGCGCGTGCCCGCCTTGGGCGGCGCATCGAGAAAAGTGCAGTCGAATGTTACGAGATTTGCGTGAGCATTGTTTTGTGCAAGAAAATCTATCGCCGTATCCGATAGCGCACCCGTGTCGCACAGGTGAAGATATCCCTTGCCGCACTTTTCGATATAGTACAAAAGTGCTTCTTCATCCGTGCCGTGCTGTGCAGGCAAGCTCAGAACGCGGTAATCGCCTATCATAAAGCTTTGAAGCGCACCGATATTTTTAACCACGATGTTTGCCGCAACCTCGTCTTTCATTTCGCGCCGCGTGCACTCGGCAAACACTTTGTTTACCTCTGAATTGCCGATGATAGTGAGTTTATCGCTACCTAACGTAGCATACTTGTAGCCGCGCAGGATAAAGTCGTGCGCGTAAAAATGGTCCATATGCGAATGAGTGACCAAAACGTATTTCAGCGCGGACAAGTCCACGTTAAAGCGCAACGAATGAGCGTACGCCTCCGGCGGAAAATCTATCGACAAATCGTCGTCTACGACAACCTGCGAACGCGTACGGTATTCGGTTATTCCCACCCGACGGACAGAGTTGCAAAACGGGCAGGCGCAAAACATTGCGGGAACTCCCTCCGCCGCGCCGGTGCCCAAAAAAGATATTTTCATAAAGCGATACAGGGCGAAAGTTTCGCCCTGCTCCAAATCAGATTTCAATTATTATAGTGACGGGTCCGTCGTTGTACTGCTCGATTTTCATATCGGCACCGAACACTCCCGTTTTAACGGGAACGTCTAAAAACCGAACGTTTCTGACGCACTCCTCGTAAAGAACTTCAGCTCTTACGGGTTCTTCTGCCATAGTAAAGCTCGGGCGGTTGCCGTGAGAGCAGTCACCGTAAAGCGTAAATTGAGAAACGAGAAGTATCTCGCCTTTTACGTCCTTTACATTTAAATTCATTTTACCGCCAGCGTCCTCAAACACACGTAAGTTCGCGATTTTTGTCGCCATTTTCAAGACTTGTTCTCCGGTGTCGCCTTTTTTTATACCAAGAAAAACCACGAGCCCGCAATCTATCGAGGAAATAAGCTTACCATCAACCGCAAGTGTTGCGCTTTTAACGCGCTGAACGACCGCCTTCATCAGGTAAAATTATTTACCTACTCTCGACATATACTCGCCGCTGCGGGTATCGATACGGATAATTTCGCCCTCTTCAACGAACATAGGCACCTGAACGGTTGCGCCCGTTTCTACGGTGGCGTTCTTCATTGCGTTGGTTGCCGTATTGCCCTTAACGCCGGGCTCGCACTCGATAACTTTAAGCTCGACGAAGTTTTCGGGCTCGACGGAGAATGCCGAACCGTGAAGGAACTTTATGGTTACCACGTCGTTCTCTTTGATATATTTGAGCGCGTCCTCAACCTGGTCGAGGTTAAGCGTAGTCATCTCGAACGAATCGGGATCCATAAAGTAATAGAACTCGCCGTCGGTATATGAATAGCTCATCTTTCTCGTCTCGACCTGAGCGGTTTCAAGCTTTGCGGTAGGGTTGAACGTGATGTCTGAAAGAACCTGTCCCGTTACGACGTTTTTAAGCGTTGCCCTTACGAACGCCGCGCCCTTGCCGGGCTTTACGTGCTGGAACTCGGTTACGGTGTAAACACCCTTGCCGTTATACTCGAAAGTGACGCCTTTTCTGATATCGCCTGCTAAAATTGATGCCATATATTCAATCTCCTTTTATTATGCCTAGTTAAAATTATTTATAAAATTATAAGTTTTTTATCCGAATCAGTAAGGCTTACAACCTTACCGCCGCTAAGAGTTACGGTATCTTCTATTCTTATTCCTAGCTTACCGGCCAAATATACGCCGGGTTCGTCCGAAAAGACCATACCGTCCGAAAACACCGTTTCGTCCGCGGGCGAAAGGTTGGGGGATTCGTGAATATTTATTCCCAGGCTGTGCCCGAGCGTATGGGTAAAATATTTTGCAAGGTCGTACTTTGCAAGGTAATCTCTCGCAATTGCATCGCCCTGCTTACCCGTCATTCCCGAACGGAATTCCTGTTTAACGAGCATATGTGCGGTAAGCACTTTTTCGTAAAGCTCTTTAAACTCGCCGTGCTTTCCGTCGTCGCCGAAAAGAAATGTCCTTGTGCAGTCGGAACAGTAACCGTTGATTTTGCAACCGAAATCAATCAGTACCGCATCGCCGAACTTTAACTTTGTTGCACCCGTTTCGTGGTGAGGGACGCTGCCGTTGGCGCCGAAAGCGCAGATGGTTTCAAAGCTGGTACCGCTTGCACCGTGCTTGCGCATAAGATATTCCAGCAGCGCGGCAACCTCGTTTTCGGTCATCCCCTCTTTGATTTGGTTGAGAAGGTCACAAAAAGCTTTGTCCGTGGCTTTACAAGCAAGCGTTATATTGTCGATTTCGCTCTGACTTTTGACAGCCATTGCGGACCTGAAAGCCGCCGCACTGTCAACAAGCTTAAAACCCGCCGCCGTCAGTTGTCCGTATCCCTCGGCGGTGATAGCGTTGAACGGCATCCCCAGACTCGAATAACCTTTTAAAAAATCGCAAAGCTTTACGCCGCGGGGATATTCAGCAACCTTAATGCCACTTGCAACAAGAGCCTTAGCTGCGGCCTCGGAATATCTGCTGTCGGTATAAAACGACGTTCCTTTTTTGTCGGTGACCACCACTCCGAAAGAGCTTTTAAAGCCTGTAAGATAAAATCTTAAATCGTCCTGCGTAGTGACTAGAGCGTCTGCCCCGACCGCTTCGAATATCGTTTTAGCAACATTTTTTACCATAATATTTTACCAAAAATATTTTTATATGTCAATACTATTGTAAATTTCTTTCATTCGTGCGGCGTCCTCAGCCTGAGTGCCGTCCGACTCACTGACGATATAAGGTTCCAGTTTAAGTTCCTTTAACGCAACTGCCAGCGGCTCGAATTCGGGGCCGTAAACGGTGTCGTCGAAAGTCAGGTGTTTAATCTCGCCTTTTCCGCCGTACATTATTTTGGAAAAGTGCACGTGGAAATTTTTAACCCTTTCGTAGCCCAGCTCCGAAATCATATATTCGAGGCGCGATTTGTAATCCTGCACAGTCTTTAAACTGCCCTGCTCGCGCGCGTTTATGTGACCGAAATCGATTGCAGGCAGATAGATTTTATCTATTTTACAGAACTCCACAATCTCTTCCAAAGTACCTATCTGCGCCAGCTTGCCCATAGTTTCTGGGCAGAAATACAAGTCCTCCAACCCGTTGAGATAGACGTAATCACGCAGCGTTTTAAGTCTATCGCAAGTAAGCGCAACGGCTTGCTCGCGCGTCGCTTTGCCCTGCGCGGCGGGATGAAAGACCAATCTTTTACCGCCGAATAATTTGAGAAAGCGCGCGCTTGTAAGTACGTAGTTATATGACTTTTGCGCCGCCTCGTCATCTGGATTTGCAAAGTTGATAAAGTAAGGCGCGTGCACGCTTATTTCCTTGCCGCCGTTTGCAAAAGCTTCGCCGATTTCTACGGCTTTACCTTCAGATATAGTAACGCCGCGTCCGAATGAATACTCAAAACAGTCAAGATTGAATTTATCGAGAAATTCAGGTGCCTGCACGGTATGCTTATATCCCATTGCATAAAAGCTTTCGCAATTTCCGCTCGATCCGAATTTAATCAAGATTGTCCTCTCCGTCGGAAGGTGTTTCTTCGTTATCTGCCTGATTTTCCGTTTCGGTGTCAGCATCTGCCGTTTCGGGCTCCGCATCTTGTGCAGCCTCTTCTACGTGTTCAAACTGCTCATCTTCTACCGTTTCAGCCAGTTCAGTAATTTCTTCTACAGAATAAACGGGCTCCGCGCTTTCTTCCGTAACAACTTCTTCAACAACTTC
>JAIEFR010000015.1:141411-183175 GCA_029066845.1 Clostridia bacterium
TTTCTTCCGTAACAACTTCTTCAACAACTTCTTCTGCCGTTTCAACAGGCTCTGCGGTTTCTTCTGCAACAACCTCTTCGACAATCGGCTCAGCAGTTTCCTCGGCAACCGCTTCTTCAACGGGCTGCACTTCCGCAACAGTTGCTTCAGTGACGACGGGCTCTACACTGACCGAATTCAAATCGGACTGAATTTGTCCCGAAAGCTCGTCAGCGGAAGCAAACTCTTCGATTTCGCGCACGAAATCAATAAACCGAACGGTCAAAACCTGACCGTAAAGGTCGCCGCTGAAGCCTTCGAAATACGCTTCAAGCGCTACCCTGTCGTCCCCGAACGTAGGGCAGGTTCCGAAATTGGCAACGCCCTGATAATCGGTTTCGCCTATAAGGCACTTGACGCTGTAAACGCCGTGCTTTAAAGGATGCTTCCACTCGGGATAAACTATATTTACCGTAGGATAACCAACGACTGAGGTTCCTCTGCCCGCACCCTTAACGACTTCGCCCGTAAGCGAAAATTCACTGCCGAGCAACTGGTTGGCTTTTGCAACATTGCCCTCGTCAAGGCAGGACTTTATAAGCGTAGTGCTGATTTTTTCGCCGTTCAGATCGACGTCCTTTATCGGCATATACCATACTCCGTTCTCGTCATCCTCGGCGTAATTTTTAAGCGTGGACGACTTGCCCTTCGCCTGTGCCCCGAAGCGGAAATCCTTTCCGCTCATATAGGCCTTAACGTTGATTTTATCTTCAACCATTTTCAAAAAGTCAAGCGGCGCCGTCTTTTTGAATTCTTCGTCAAAATCGATTACAACTACGAATTTGACATTGAATTGCTCCAAAATCGCCAGGCGTTCCTCAAACGAATAGATAAGCTTACCGCCCTTGCCGTCCCTGAACATCATAACGCCAAGGTCGAGTCCGTTGATTTTTGCCTGTAATTTAGCCTTCTTCAACAACTCGCGGTGACCTGCGTGAAGCGCGTCGAAACATCCCAACACGATGAGCGCGGGAAAATCGTATTCGTCCTTACCGTATTCAACTACATTCAACATAATTTTGTCCTCATTTTCATTTTGCCGCCGGTTACAACCGCCAAGCCGTAAAAATTTTCGTCTTCCGTATATATCTTATACGTGCCGTCACAAAGACTGCTGTCCACGCCCAAGCCGTTTAAAAGCTTTTTCGCCGTTACTCCCTCGGGATGAAAGCTTTCGAAAGGCAATACGTTGTCGCACGGAATAAGATAATCGTAAACGTTGTTTTCAGTTAAAGAACTACTTGCAACAGCGTTTTCAATCGTAAAAATGCCGCTCTTCGTTCTTGTAAGCGCGCTCATTGCTGCGTATGTGGAAAGCTGTTCAGCCATATCCCGTGCAATAGAGCGTATATAAGTTCCGCCGCCGCAGGTAATTTCAAACGAAAAACATTTTTCGTCCTCCTGCCGTAAAAGTTTAACGGAATTTATCGTAACTTTTTTTGGGGGTAGTTCGAAATCAACGCCCTCTCTGGCCAATTGATAACCTCTTTTACCGTTGACGTTTTTCGCGCTGTATCTGGGAGGTATCTGCATAACCTCGCCGACAAGAGAAGGAATAACTTCTTCTATCTCCTCAACCGAAGGTATCCGTCCGCCACTTTGCACCACGCTGCCCGTAGTATCGAGAGTATCGAAATTCTCGCCGAAACGGAATGTTGCAACGTAGGTTTTTTCCTTTTTAAGAAAATAGTCAAACAGCCTTGCGGCATTTCCCACGGCAACCGGCAACACGCCGTCCGCCATAGGGTCTAACGTGCCCATATGTCCACACGGAACACGCGTAAGCCGCTTGATAATCGCAACTTCCCTGGCCGAGCTTGCTCCTGCCGCCTTGTTGACGTTGATAAAACCCGTCATAGCTGCTGATAGACCGCGTGAGTCAACCGTTCGATAACTTCCTCGTATTCGCCGAACAGCATACAGCCGCTTGCAAGCACGTGTCCGCCGCCGCCGAATTTATCCGCCACGGCGTTTACGTTTACGCTTCTGCTCCTGAGCGACGCCTTGTACTGATTTGTCTTGACCTCCATAAGCGCTATGGAAACCTCCACCCCGTCTATCGAAAGAGGGAAATCGACAAATCCTTCGGTCTGGCTTTTATCGGTACCGGTTTCTTCGAAATCCTTTTGAGTGACCGTAAGAAACGCAAGCTTGTCTTCAAGTGCAAAACGCATTTTTCCAAGCACTCGGGTATAGAGCATCGCGCGTGCCTTTGACTGGCGTGTAAACATCTCGTACCCTATATCGCAAATATCGGCACCGCATTGCTTCAGCTTTGCCGCAACCGAAAAGGTCTTTGCGCTTACATCACGGTGGGAAAAGTTGCCGCTGTCGGTAAGCAGTCCAAGCGCCAGAAGGTCTGCGATTTCTTTGGTGATTTCAAAACCTGCCGCCTCTAAAATTTCAGGCAGAATTTCGCAGGTTGCCGTGCTGTCCGCCAGAACGTAGTTGTATTTTGCGTAGCGCGGGTTGGATATATGATGATCGATATTGAGCGTTTTGCCCTTAAAAGCCGCATACTGCGCCGCAAAAACGCCTACGCGGTTGAGCTCCGCACTGTCAACCGAAACGAACAAGTCAAGCGCCTCGGGATTAACGGGCAAGGTCTGTAAAGTGGTTTTCATTACCGGAAAAACGCACAGCCTGTCCGGCGTAGGGTCCTCGCACAAAACGTAGACATTTTTGCCCGCGTTTTTCAAAGCGCACCCCAGCGCCAGCGCGCTGCCAAGAGCGTCGCCGTCGGGTCTGAAGTGGCATACTACGGCAACGTTACTACTGCGGTTTAATACCGCCGCTATTTCAGTGAGGCTGTTATTTGTCATCTTCACCATCGCCGCCTTTATCTATTTCTTTAAGTAACCTGTCGATTTTTTCCCCGTACTCCAGACTTTCGTCCAAAGTGAACCTGAGCTCGGGAACGCATCTTATGCGTAGCACCTTGGAAAGCGCGTGCCTTATATATCCCGCGTTATCTGCAAGAATTTTAAAGCTTGCGCGCCGCTTTTCCTCGTTCGTGTCGTAGATGCTTACGAACACCTTACAGCTCTTTAAATCGGGCGCAACGTCGGCGTCTATAACGCTTATAATCGCACTGAGCTCGGGATATCTGTTCTTTAAATCGGTTGAAATTACTCTGTATATCTCTTCGCGGAACTGACTTGACAGTCTTTCCCCTCTCAAACCTTTCATCTATCCCTCTTACTTACCTGCCGTCAATTCCTCGATGGTGTAGCACTCGATTACGTCGCCGACCTTTATATCATTGAAGCCCTCTATTGCGCAACCGCATTCGTAATTATAGGCAACTTCCTTTACGTCGTCCTTAAAGCGCTTTAACTGACGAACGTTACCTTCTACTATAAGCACGTCGTCACGGTAAATTCTCAGCTTACCGCCGCGAATAATCTTACCTTCCGTAACGTAGCAGCCCGCAACGGTGCCGACGCCCGTAATTCTGAAAGTCTGGCGTACCTCGCACTTGCCGAGATATACGTCCTGATATTTGGGCGTAAGCATACCTTTAAGCGCCGCTTCAATATCGTCGAGAAGGTCGTAAATAATTCTGTACGTCCTGACATCTACTTTGCTGCGCTCGGCAGTCGTCCTTGCCTTTGCATCGGGACGGACGTTGAATCCGAGAATAATCGCATTGGAAGAATCGGCAAGCATAACGTCCGATTCGGTGATTGCGCCCGCGCCGCTGTGGATAACCTTAACCTGCACTTCCTCGTTTGAAAGCTTGACGACAGACTGCTTTACAGCCTCGACAGAGCCCTGAACGTCGCCCTTTATTATAAGGTTGAGGTTCTTCATATTGCCTTCGGCAATCTTGCCGAACACGTCGTCGAGAGAAACTTTGGAAGTGACCTTTATCATCTCGTCGCTTTCCTTTCTCTTTCTCTCTTCTATAACGGACTTCATAAGGTCCTGAGTTACGGCGAATATAGAGTCGCCGGCATTGGGCACTTCCTCTAAACCGAGAACAAATACCGCTGTAGACGGACCTGCTTCCTTAACCGTTTTGCCCTTGTCGTCAATCATTGCACGCACACGACCTGTGACGGTACCGGAAATGATATTGTCACCAGTATGCAGCGTGCCGTTCTGAACGAGCACCGTTGCAACGGGACCCTTGCCCTTGTCGAGTTGGGCTTCGATGATAACGCCGCGCGCCTGTCTTTCGGGATTTGCCAGAAGCTCTTTGAGCTCGGCAACCAAAAGAACGTTTTCCAGAAGCTGGTCTATGCCCTCGCCAGTCTTGCACGAAATGGGGCAAACGGGAGTATTGCCGCCCCACTCTTCGGGAACCAGGTCGTAGGTCGTAAGCTCCTGCTTGATTTTTTCGGGATTAGCTCCCACTTTATCCATTTTATTAACGGCAACGATTATCGAAACGCCAGCCGCCTTTGCGTGGTTTATTGCCTCCACGGTCTGCGGCATTATTCCGTCGTCTGCGGCAACAACAAGTATAACTATATCGGTTACCATTGCGCCGCGCGCCCTCATTGCGGTGAACGCTTCGTGACCGGGGGTGTCTATAAAGGTTATACTCTTGCCCTTTACTCCTACGGAGTAAGCGCCGATATGCTGGGTTATACCGCCAGCTTCGCCTGCCGTTACGCTCGATTTTCTTATATAATCCAAAAGCGAAGTTTTACCGTGGTCAACGTGTCCCATAACCGTAACGACGGGAGCACGGGGCACAAGGCTTTCGATTTCTTCAACCGTATCCGCCTGCTTCTCGCTGAGAATTTCTTCCGCGGTCTTTTCGGGCTTGTATTCGAGCTCAATGTCCATACTTGCCGCAAGCAATGCCGCAGTGTCGTAGTCAATGGACTCGTTTACCGTCTTCATTATGCCCTCTTTAAAGAGCCACTTGGTTATTTCGACGGCGGACATACCTATCTTTTCGGACAGAACCTTTAAAGGAATGTCGTTTGTGGTTACGACTGCGTGATCGATTTTAACCGTCTGGGAGCTCTGGCTCGATTTAGCTTTTTTAACTCTTAGCTTTCTGTATCCGCTCTTATTCTCGTCAAAGTCGGCAACCGTTGCGCCCTGCTGCTTAACGAGCGCGCGCTTGGATATGGCGTGTCTGTCCCTTTCTACGTAGGTCTTTTCAAAGCTCTGCTTCTTTTTGTCCGCGCCGAAATTCTTGCCGGCGGACTTTGCGGGTGCCGCGGTTGCAGAAGCCACGTATTTTGCGCCAGCCTTGCTCTGAACGCCGGTTGCGCCCGTACGCGTTTGCTGACCGTATGCGGGTCTGGGTCTGTCACCTCTGCCTGCGTCCTTGTTGACGTATGTCTTTGCGGGTGCCGCGGGCGCCTTTGCAACTATATACGAAGGGCGGGCGGGTTTAGCTACGGCAGGTGCGGGAGCTGACTCCTTTTCTTCCTGTTCCTTAACGGGCTGAGCTTGCTTCTTTGCAGGCTCTTCCGCACTTTCAACGACCTCGACGGTCTTAACCTCCGCCGCGGGTTCAGCTTGCTTCTCTTCAGGTGCGCGTTCGGAAGCCTTGCTCTCTTTTGCGGTTTCCGCTTTAAGCGCCGCTTCCTCTGCGGCAACAGCCTCGCGCGCCAGTCTTTCTTCCTCGGCGCGTTTTGCTATTCTGGCGTTATCCAATTCGGAAAGCTTCTTTAAAATTTCCGCCGCCGCTCTTTCGGAAGCAGAAACCTTTTTGGAAAGTTCGCCGAACGTTCCCTCCGATAACATTTTAGCAATATTTAAAATATTCTCGTATTTTGCCATAATCGCATCACCTCTCGGTATATAATTCGTAATCGCCGTCCGCGTTGGCACATATCGCCCTCGCAAGCTCGTAATCCCTGACTGCCGCAATTTTGCAACCCGGCTTATGTACGGCGTTTTCCAGCCCGACCTTGCATATAATCAGCGGGCAGGAATATCTGTTTTTGTATTTGAGCGCAAGTGAGAAAGTATTTTCGGAAGCAGTTGAACAGACTATTATGAGATATACGCCTTTTTTCAGAACGTCTACCGACCCGCTGCCAAGCGCGATTTTGCGTGCCCTTAAACAGAAGCCGATATAGCTTTCAACCTTTCCTGCCAAAATACTCCTCCTCGATTGCCGCATACACGCCCTCGTCCACGCGACAGGTAAACACCCTGTCCAAAAGACGGTTCTTTCTCAGCTTTGCAACACATTCGGGGTTGTCGCATATATACGCGCCGCGCCCGTTTGCCTTACCCGAAAAATCGAGAAAGATTTTGCCTTCGGCGTTTTTAACCACCCTGAGCATCTCTCTTTTTTCCTTGGGTTCTCGGCAGGCTATGCACTGCCTGAGCGGCGCTTTTTTCACTTTGGGCATATTTTATTCGTTATCCTCTCCCGCTTCTTCTTCGCCTATGCCGATTCCCAGCTTAGCCGCAGCGGATTCGCTCTTTACGTCTATCTTCCAACCCGTCAGCCTTACTGCAAGGCGTGCGTTCTGACCGTCCCTGCCGATTGCAAGCGAAAGCTTGTCGTCGGGCACGACCGCCATTGCCGTATTTTCGCCTTCGAGCTGGGTTACGGAAATAACCTTTGCGGGCGAAAGCGCCTTTGCGATAAATTCAAGGGGATTTTCGCTCCAGGGGATAATATCTATCTTTTCACCGTGCAGTTCCTCGACGATGGCGTTTACGCGCGCGCCCTTGTTACCAACGCACGCACCGATAGCGTCCACTCTCTGGTCCTCGGAATAGATAGCGATCTTTGTTCTTGCGCCAGCTTCGCGGCTGACTTCCTTTATGATTACGGTACCCTGTTTGATTTCGGGCACTTCCTCTTCGAAAAGCTTTCTTACCAAGCCTGCGGACGAACGGCTGACAAGCACCTGCGCGCCCTTGAAACCGCTCTTTACGCGCTTGACGAACACTTTGATTTTATCGTTTACCTCGTACTTCTCGCCGGGCACCTGGTCGGAAGGAAGCATAAGTCCTTCAACCTGTCCCTTGCCGAGCTCTACGTAAACGTTCTTCAAATCGATTTTTCTGATTTTGCCGACGACGAGCTCGCCTTCCTTATCGGAGAATTCGTTCATTGCTGCGTCGCGCTCGGTTTCGTGGAGCTTCTGCAAAATGACCTGTTTTGCCGTCTGTGCGGCTATACGCGAAAAATCTTTTGGCGTGAATTTTTCGGTAACTCTGTCACCGACCTTATAGCTCTTTTTTATAGCGCGTGCGTCCTCAAGCGATATTTCCATATCCTTGTCAACGACTTCTTCCACGACGGTCTTAGCCGTGTAGAATTCAATCGTACCCTTTTCGGGAACGAGCTTCAATTCAACGTCGCCTACCGCACCCGCACTCTGCTTTTTGCAAGCGGAAACGAGCGCGTTGCGAAGTGCTTCGATAAACACTTCCTGGGGTATGCCCTTTTCCTTTTCCAAATCTGCAAGCGCAGCAAAAAAATCCTTGTTAACCATTTTGATTTCTCCTAAATTTATCTGTAAGCGTTTTTAAGCGCAATTTATTATTCGAATTTGATAGCCTTGTTTATCTTTGCAATTTTATTGCGGGGAATTTTCAGCTTCTCTTTACCGACCGTTACGGTTACGGTGTTTTCGTCGAACTCTTCCAAAAAGCCCTGCAAAAACTTTTTGCCCTTTAACGGTGCGTAAAGCTTAAGCTCCACTTCCTTGCCGATATTTCTTTCGAAATCCCTTGCCGTCTTGAAAGGTCTGTCAAGCCCGGGACTGGATACGTTTAACGTGTAAGGCTGTCCGTAGCTGGGGTCCAGCTCGTCTATGGGGTCGAAGATTGCGTTGTGGAATTTCTCACAGGTGTCGAGATCCACTCCCGCCTCGGTTTCGATATAGACCGTAAGCGCACCAGACTTTTCGTTGCACTCCACTTCGACTATTTCTATACCCATAGGCTCTGCTATATTTTCAAGCATTTGACATATTTCTTCGACAGGTTTGAATTTCATATTTCCCTACATATAAAGTATTGAGTGCCTTTCGTCAAGGCACTCAATCTTAAAGCATAAGTATTAAGCTTGCCTCTATTATAGCACCCGTGTTTCGATTTGGCAAGTTTTAACAAGGGGTTGGTAAAGATTTTTTTATTTTAATGAGTTCTATGAATATTTTTGCCGTAACCAGCGCGTCATCAGCCGCTCTGTGATGGTTGAAAGAAATCCCGAAATAGTCCGCAACTGTATTGAGCTTGTAATTTGAAAGGCGCAGCAATCTCTGTGCAAGCGGAATAGTATCGAAAAGCTTACGCTCGGGCACGTAGCCGCACTGCGAACAATAGTAATCAATAAATTTGTAGTCGAAGTTCGCCGCGTTATGACCCACGAGATAGCAGCCATTTATAAACTTGAAAAAATCAGGCATTACCTTATCGTACGTGGGCGCTCCGTCCACCGTTTTCTGGTCTATTCCCGTCAGATTTATAATCTCGGCGGAAAGCTTTCTCTGCGGATTGACGAAAGTGTTAAAACACTCTTTAATTTCTCCGTCGATTATCTTATATGCACCTATTTCGATTATCCTGTCCATAATGCCGCCTGCAGGCGAACTGTTTAGTCCAGTGGTTTCCAGATCGAAAACGACGAAAGTATTGTTTTTTAGGCAGTCGGGTAACTTCATATCGACGAACAGATTGCTCTGCGTGTAGTCCATAAACGGTTCGGGAAATACCGTTTCGTAATATTTGGGCACGGGTTTGGACGCGCGCTTTTCGGGCACAAAACCGCTGGGAATACTTCCGTAGTCGATATAGTTTGCCGTCGTTCTTACCTCGCCGTTGAAAAGTTCGGCTTTACAGGTAAGCACTATATTATCGCCCGTTTTCAACTGTTTTATCTTTTCAAGACTCTTCTGCCGCGTAAAATACCCCACACGGGTAGAAGCCGTAGTATCGTTGACGGTGAAATAGAACATCAGCTTCTCTTTGCCGGACGAGCTTGTTATGGTCTTTTCGCGTATGTCCGTTATCGTTCCGCAGATGACGACGCTTTCGCTGACGAAATTCAAATCCGCAATATATACGGCGGTCTTGGGCGTAGCCACGCCTTCGAGCAATGCGAAATCGGCAATTTCGAAGGTGCGCGGCGCTATCTCGTACTGAACGTTTTCGTGCTTTTCTTCTATGACAACGTCGTCGAGCTTACTTGCCGCAGCAATGCACTTGCCGCTGAAATTACCGCAAAAGCATTTTTTAAGCGCCGAACAAATACTTTCGGCAACGTCCGAAGTATACGACGAAGCGTGAATTACCGCTACAGTGAAATAAAAACCGCCGTCAATCTTTTCCACTTTTATATCGTCCGCCGTAACGAAAGCCGCAAGCTGGCGGTTGGTTTCGCCTATGACGGTGAGGATTTTTCTTGCAACCATATCGCAGTCGGGCGTGAGCTTGGTAACGTGCAGGCTGTAAGAAAAAAGCTCGGGCACGAATGCTCGGACGATTTTCTTTGCAGCCGCCTCATCCTCATCCGAGTACGTTTTATCGGTTATAAGACGCACGGCTACGCAATTTTTAGCTTTCTCGAGAGTTACGGAAGAAATTATTGCCGTATCGAACGATGAAATTTTTCTTATTTCTTCCAAAAATTTTTCAGTCATTTATAATCTTATCCAACTCCGAAAAAAACTCACGCTCCGCGTCAACCGCGGGAACGCGCTTATAAATATCGCCGTTTTTGAATATTACGCAGTATTCGGCTGAACCTGCAATTCCCAAGTCGCAGTCCTTCGCCTCGCCCGGTCCGTTTACGACGCAGCCCATAACCGCAATTTTTAAAGGCTTTCTTACTCTTTCCACCCTTTCGTTGACTTTGCCTGCAAGGGATATGACGTCCCATTGACATCTGCCGCAAGTCGGGCAGGAAATTACGTCAACGAAGTCGTTATCCAGTCCAACGGCTCTTAGAAGTCTGCGTGCGGCAACGACTTCACGGACGGGGTCGCCGGTTATAGAAACACGCAGTGTGTCGCCTATGCCGTTCAACAAAAGCGCACCGAGAGCGGCACTCGATTTCACCACCGCCATCTGCTCGGTACCAGCCTCGGTTACTCCTATATGCAAAGGATACTGGCACCTTTCGGACAGCAGGCTGTAAGCCTGATAGGTAAGGTCCGCACTCGAAGCCTTAACCGATATAACTATGTCGTTTACACCGCGCTTTTCCAGAATGTTAACGTTGTAAAGCGCGCTTTCGACGAGCGCCTGTGCGCTCCTTCCGTACTTTGACAAATATTGCTTTTCGATACTGCCTGTATTCGCGCCGACGCGAACGGCGGTTTTGTGTACCTTTATGCAATCGGCAACTATATTTATCTCTCTGTCGCCGCCTATATTTCCGGGGTTTATGCGCACCTTGTCGCAGCCGTTTTCAATTGCCGCAACGGCAAGCTTATGGGAAAAATGTATATCCGCCACGAGCGGCAAAGAGCACTTGTTTTTAAGCGCCTTTATCGCTTTAGCATCGTCCTCGTCCAGCACGGAAACACGTACGATATCGCACCCTGCAACGGCGAGCGCGTCAATCTGTGCGGCAGTTGCGTCCACGTCGGACGTCTTTGTAGTGCACATCGACTGAATTTTAACGCTCTGTCCGCCGCCGATTTTTACTCCGCCGATATCGACGAGTCTTGTTACTTTTCTTTCCATATCAAAATTTTAAGGCAGTTTTCACTGCCTTTTAATACTTTTATTTTCTGTTTGCCATCATCTGTTGAAGCTCTGCCATAAAGCTGTCTATATCCGTAAACGAGCGGTATACACTTGCATAGCGCACGTAAGCGACTTCATCCAGATTTTTAAGTCCGTCCATAACCATCTCTCCGATTTCCTTGGAGGAGATTTCCTGCTCCATAGAATTATAAACGCGCTTCGTGATTTCATCAACCAGCTGGTCGATTTTCTCCATAGATACGGGACGTTTTTCACAGGATTTGATAATTCCGCTTTTGATTTTCTGCGGGTCGTAGGACTGTCTTGCGCCGCCGGTCTTTACGACGAGTACCGGAGTATCTTCAATGGTTTCGTAAGTGGTGAAACGCTTGCCGCACTGCACGCACTCTCTTCTGCGCCTTATCGTTCTGCCCTCGTCCGCGGAACGGCTGTCGATAACCTTGCTGTCTTCACAACCGCAAAACATACACTTCATATTGTGACCTCTGCTTTAGTTTTTATAATTATAACACAAAATATTGTGTTTGTAAAGTGAAATAGACACAATTAAAGCGGGCTTGAAGGTTTTAAGTTCAAGCCCGCAGTCTTTATTATTTATTTGAAATACTTTACGCCGCTTTCGAATATCTTCATATCGAAATTGCCTTCGTAGTTCTTATAGAGGTCTTTGCCGACGCGCTCGCTGTGACCCATCTTACCGAACACTCTGCCGTCCGGCGAGGTTATACCCTCGATAGCCCACATACTGCCGTTGGGATTGTAGGGGCTGACCATTGTGGGCTTGCCGTTGAGGTCAACGTACTGGGTCGCTATCTGACCGCCTTCGAGCATCTTCTGAAGCTCTTCCTGCGGCGCAACCACTTTACCCTCTCCGTGAGATACGGGAACCGAATAAACGTCGCCGACGTTGCAACCCGAAAGCCAGGGGCTGAGATTGCTTGCCACGCGGATGTTGACCATTGTGGAAACGTGGCGCGAAATGTTGTTGTAGGTAAGCGTGGGCGACGACGCCGTGAGAGGACTTACCTTGCCGTAAGGCACAAGTCCCAGCTTGATAAGCGCCTGGAAGCCGTTGCATATGCCGAGTGCAAGACCGTCGCGGTTGTTCAAGAGCTCCATTATCCGCTCTGCAATCGCGGGGTTCTTAAACGTGGTTGCTATGAATTTACCCGAACCGTCAGGCTCGTCACCGCCAGAAAAGCCGCCGGGGAACGCAATTATATTTGCTCCGTCTATCGCCTTTATAATCGCCTGAACGCTCTCTTCGATGTCTGCCGCTGAGCGGTTTTTAATTACAAGAATTTCGGGAGTTGCGCCAGCCAGTTTAAACGCACGAGCTGTGTCAAGCTCGCAGTTGGTGCCGGGGAACGCGGGAATAAATACGCGCGGCGACGCCGTTTTGGTTGCGATATTGGAATACTTTTTACCTTCCGAATAATCGCAGTCGGGAACTTCGCCCTCCGCCTTTGCCGTAACGGGGAACACGGTTGAAAGCTTGCCCGCATAGTAACCCGAAGCGTCCCTTACGGTTATGCTTTCCGAGCCGTAATTGAAAGCGTCGTGCGACGACGTACCGAGGAGTACGCGCACGATATCGTTGCCGAGCTTGCTTACGTCCTTAGCAGACACTATAATATCGCCGTAGTGTTCGGCAAACAGATAGCCTGCGTCGCCCGTAAAATCAAATCCGAGCCCGTTACCGAGGCAGCTCTTAATTACCGCCGATACGGCTCCACCCTTTTCAACAACGGTTGCAAAGTCGATATTGCCGTTATCGATATTCAGTTTGATAACGAAATACAGTTTCTTTAAATACTCGAAGTCGGGAATTGAACAGCCGTCCTTTCTCATAGGAAGAAGGTACAGCTTGCGCCCCTCCTCGCTTACCACGTTATTTATAAGCTTGGAAGCCTTTGCGGGAGCAAGAGCAAACGAAATAAGCGTGGGCGGAACGTCGATATTTTCAAAAGTACCGCTCATAGAATCCTTGCCGCCGATTGCGCCCAGGCCGAGATTGAGCTGGGTATACAACGCACCGAGAAGTGCGGAAAGCGGCACGCCCCAACGCTTGGGATCGTTTCTCAATCGCATAAAGAATTCCTGCAACGACAGGCGGATATCTCTGTAATCGGCGCCCGCCGCAACTACTTTCGCAACCGATGTGACGATTGCGTAAATCGCGCCCGTGAATGGCGACGACGAGGACAGCTCGGGGTTGTAGCCGTACGCCGAAACCGTACAATCGTCGGTTTCACCGCCCATAATCTTTGCCGCCATTGCAATGACGGGAGTCAACTGATATTTGCCGCCGAAAGGCATATAAACCGATTTTGCGCCTATCGTCGAGTCGAACATTTCCGCAAGTCCCTTTTTGGAACATACGTTGAGTTGCGTAAGCGTGTGAGCTACGGCGTTTTTAAAGTCGCCGACTGCGGGCTTATCGAAAAACTTAGTAGTGTTGTCGTTTATTTCCGCGGAAGTAATCTGCTTTACGCCGTTAGTATCGAGGAAGTCACGGGAAATATCGACGATAGCCTTTCCGCGGTAATACATCTTCATTCTTCTGTCGTCGGTTACGGTTGCCACGGGCGTTGCGGAAAGATTTTCTTCCGCCGCAAGAGCAATAAAGCTTTCCACGTCGTCAGCCGCAACCACTACCGCCATTCTTTCCTGTGATTCGGAAATAGCAAGCTCCGTACCCGAAAGACCTTCGTACTTCTTGGGGACTTCGTCAAGCTCTATTACAAGTCCGTCGGCAAGTTCGCCTATGGCGACGGATACGCCGCCCGCGCCGAAGTCGTTGCACTTTTTGATCATACGGGTGGCTTTTTCGTTTAAGAACAGCCTCTGCAATTTTCTTTCGGTAAGCGCGTTGCCTTTCTGCACTTCCGCGCCGCAGGTCTGCACCGACTTTTTGTCGTGCGCCTTAGACGAACCCGTAGCGCCGCCGCAGCCGTCGCGCCCGGTTTCACCGCCCAAAAGTATAATCTTATCGCCTGCCGCAGGCTTTGCGCGGTAAATCATATCAGACTTTGCGCCGCCGACAACAAAACCCGTTTCCAGCCTCTTAGCCTTAAAGCCGGGATGATATACTTCCTCTACCTGACCAGTGGCAAGGCCTATCTGGTTGCCGTAGGACGAGAAGCCTGCCGCCGCCGTCTTGGTTATAACGCGCTGGGGAAGCTTGCCCGCAAGCGTCTTTTCAATGGGTTCCGTGGGGTCCGCACAGCCGGTGACGCGCATAGACTGCAACACGTAGGTTCTGCCCGAAAGCGGGTCGCGAATCGCTCCACCAAGGCAGGTTGCCGCACCGCCGAACGGCTCTATTTCCGTAGGGTGGTTGTGCGTTTCGTTCTTGAACATTACGGTGTATTTTTCTTCCTTGCCGTCGATTACCGCGTCAATCTTTATAGAGCACGCGTTGATTTCGTCCGACTCGTCGAGATTGTCTAGCAATCCCTCTTTTTTAAGCTTTTTAACCGCAATCGTAGCTATATCCATAAGGCAGGGATATTTGTCGGGACGATTGGCGTACATCTCCGCAAACAGCCCCTTGTATGCCTGTAACGCTCTGTTTATATGGGGATTATCGCTGTTGACGATAACGTCCTCTATTTCGGTTGCAAACGTCGTGTGACGGCAATGGTCGGACCAATACGTGTCGATAACCTTGATTTCCGTTTCGGTGGGATTTCTTCCTTCCTTAGTGAAATAGTCACGGACAAAAATCAAATCTTCGACCGACATTGCAAGCCCGAGCTGTGAATGATATTCCGCAATCTGCTCGTTGGAAAGCTCAATAAAACCCTCAACCGTTTTCACGTCCTCGACTTCGAGCGCGACGTGGGCAAGACTTTCGGGTTTTTCAAGTCCCACCTCCTCGCTTTCAACGGGGTTAATAAGGTGCTTTTTAATTCTTTCAAGCTGTTCGGGCGTTACGCCGTTTACCGCATAGACGGTGGCGCACTTTACCAAAGGACGCTCCTTTTGGGTGAGGAGCTGAACGCACTGCGCCGCACTGTCTGCACGCTGGTCGTACTGACCCGTAAGATACGCGATAGCAAATACGGAGTAGTCTTCTGGAAATTCCACCTCTTCGAGGTACACGTTGTCTACGGGAGGTTCTGAAAATACGCAGGGCACTGCCGCGTTGAATTCCGTTTTGGTGATATTCTCCACGTCGTAACGCAAAAGCTGACGTACGTCCTTTACGTCAATCTTTAAGAGGTTATGAATATCCTCGGCAACCTTTTTAGCCTGCAAATTGTCCTTTTTTTCTACGAAAATTCTGTAAATCATAATTAACCCTCGCGGTATTTAACGCCTATGTCGGTGCGGTAACTCATACCTTCCCAACTGATATTTTTAACTGCGGCGTACGCCTTGGCCCTTGCCGCGTCAACCGTCGCACCCTTTGCAACTACTCCAAGCACTCTGCCGCCGTTGGTCACCAGCTTGCCGTCCTTTATTGCCGTACCTGCGTGTATTATCTGGCAGTCGCCGACGTCGCCTATCGTTATTTCCTTACCCTTCTGGTAATGAACGGGATAACCGCCGCTTGCAAGCACTACGCACACGCACGCGCCTTCTTCCCATTCGATTTTTATATCGGCAAGCCTGCCGTCCGTAACCGCCTCGAAAATGTCCATCAAGTCGGTCTTTAACATAGGCAGTACGACCTGCGTTTCGGGGTCGCCGAAGCGTGAATTGTATTCGACGACTTTCATACCCTTATCGGTGCGCATAAGCCCGAAATACAGACAGCCCTTGAACGGCTTGCCTTCCGCATTCATTGCCTTTACCGTAGGTAAAAGTATTGTATCGTAAACTTCCTTTTCAAGCTCATTCGTCCAGAACTGGCAGGGCGAGAACGTGCCCATACCGCCCGTATTCAACCCCTTGTCGCCGTCAAACGCGCGCTTGTGGTCGCAGGAAGTTATCATAGGAACGATGGTCTTGCCGTCCGTAAAACACAGCACGGAGACCTCCTCGCCGGGAGTATATTTCAGTCCGCGCATACACTCTTCTATTACGATTTTGTTGCCAGCCGCGCCGAAGGTCTTGTCGAGCATTATCTCTTTCAATCCCTCTTCGGCTTGCTTTAAAGTTTCGCAGACGAGAACGCCTTTGCCGAGAGCAAGTCCGTCCGCCTTCAAAACTATGGGTGCGCCCTCTTTTCTTACATAGTCGAGCGCGTCGCCGTAGTTTTCGAACGTCTGTGACTTTGCGGTGGGTATGCCGTACTTGTGCATAAGCTCCTTTGCGAAAGCCTTGCTGGCTTCAATCTGAGCCGCAGCCTTGTTGGGTCCGAAACAGCGTTTGCCTATCTTTTCAAGCTCGTCCACGAGTCCTATCGCAAGAGGATCGTCGGGAGTGACTACATAGTAGTCAATCTGCGGATTTGCAAGCGCAAACGCCTTAACCGCCTCGACGTCCATATAATCGACATTGACGTTTTCGGCTATTTCCGCCGTGCCCGCATTGCCTTTCATACAATACAGCTTTTCGACCCTTTTGCTCTTTGAGAGAGCAAGCAAAACCGCGTGTTCTCTTCCGCCGTTTCCTATAACTAATACGTTCATAAATTATCCTGTTTTATCTTTAGTTGACTTTAAGTGCGAAGGTCATATTATCAGTGTTTGAAATGCCTGTCGCCGACAAACACCATAGCAATTCCCGCTGCGTTGCACGCGTCTACCGAAGCCTTATCCTGAATAGAGCCGCCCGGCTGAATTATTGCGGTGATGCCCGCCTTTACGCACTCTTCAACGCAATCGGGGAACGGGAAGAACGCATCCGAAGCCATAACGGAGCCCTTCGCTTCCTCGCCCGCGTGCGCTATAGCCTGCTGAGCCGCCCAGATACGGTTGGTCTGTCCCATACCTATACCCGTCGTTCTGCCGCACTTACCGATAACTATGGCGTTGGACTTGGTGTGCTTTACGACCTTCCAGTTGAAGAGCATTGCCTCAACTTCTTCCGCCGTAGGTGCGCGGTCGGTTACAACGCCACAGCCGTAAACGGTTTTAAGCTTGCCGCTGGGCAACGTGGACGTTTCCACGCTTGCCTTGGTCTTGAACAGGTTCATATCCTCGTCCTTTATAAGGCACTCGTCGTACTGCTGAACGAGAAGTCCGCCGTAAACCTTTTTCATATCCTTTGCAGAAGACTCTCTGCGTGCGGAAATGTCGTCGATTATAAGAAGACGGATATTCTTTTTCTGTTCGAGTATTTCAAGTGCTTCCTTGGAATAGGAAGGCGCCATTACTATCTCAATGAAAATTTTATTAATTTCGGTTGCAGTTGCCGCGTCCACTTCGCCGTTGATTGCAAGTATGCCGCCAAACACCGAAACGGGGTCGGAATTGTACGCGCGCAGATATGCTTCGTGAATATCCTTGCCCGTGCCTACGCCGCAGGGATTTGCGTGCTTGCAGGCAACTACCGCGGGAGTTTTACCGAATTCCTTTAAAAGCTCGAGCGCGCCGTTTGCGTCGTTGATGTTGTTGTAGGAAAGCTCCTTACCCCAAACCTGCTTTGCCGACGAAAGGCAACCCTTGCGGGGGAACTCTTCCTTATAAAAGACTGCGGACTGCTGGGGATTTTCACCGTAGCGCAAGTCCTGCGCCTTCTCGTATGCGAAAGTTACGCTGTCGGGATATTCGATACCCAGTTGCGAAGCGAGATAGTTGGAAATAAGGCTGTCGTATACCGCGGTATGCGCAAAAACCTTGTACTGCAAATACTTCTTGGTTTCAAGCGTTACGCCGCCGTTTTTAAGCTCGGCAAGCACCTTATCGTAGTCCTTGGGATCTACGATAACCGCAACGTCCTGATAGTTCTTAGCCGCCGCCCTTATCATTGTGGGACCGCCTATATCGATATTTTCGATACATTCGGCAAAGTCCGCGCCCTTTGCAAGCGTAGCCTTGAAAGGATATAAGTTTACGCAGACTATATCAATAGTATTTATATTCAGCTTTTCGAGCTGAGCCATATGCTCGGGATTGGAACGCATTGCAAGCAAGCCTGCGTGAACGTTGGGGTGCAAAGTCTTGACTCTACCGTCAAGGCACTCGGGGAAACCCGTTATTTCGGATATGCCGATAACTTTAAGCCCCGCTTCTTTAAGAGCCTTGGCAGTGCCTCCGGTTGAAATAATTTCAAATCCGTTTTCAACCAAACCCTTGCAAAATTCTACCACACCCGCCTTGTCCGATACGCTGACAAGCGCCCTTTTCTTCATTTCCATATATACATATCTCCAAAAATTTTTATCGTTACGATACGGTTACGGTTCTGCCGTTCTTTTTAATCTTCCCTTCGCACAGCTTTTTGACACAGTAGGGCAACAGCTCGTGCTCTTTTTCAAGTATGCGAGATTGAAGACTTTCGGGCGTGTCGCCGTTCTTAACCTCAACCGCGGTCTGCGCTATAATTGCGCCGCCGTCGGGTATCTCGTTGACAAAGTGAACGGTGCAACCCGAAACCTTTGCTCCGTACTCCAACACCGCTTTATGCACGTTGAGCCCGTACATACCCGCACCGCAGAACGCGGGAATAAGCGAAGGATGAATATTTATTATTCTGTCCTCAAATGCCTTTATAAAGCTTTCGGGCATAATTTTAAGCCAGCCCGCAAGCACGATATAGTCAACGCGGTTGATATTTAAAAGATAAGTCAGTTCTGCGTAAAGCTTCTCGATGTCGGGATAATCCTTTTTAGCAAACACCGCCGTGTTGATGCCGTGCTTTTTCGCCCTGTCGATTGCTCCTATTCCGTCTTTCGACGCAATAAGATAAACTATTTCGCAAAACTTATGCTTTTCGTTCGCGTCGATTACCGACTGAAAATCGGTACCGCCGCCGCTTGCAAATACCGCTATGCGCTTCACGTCAGCTCGACTCCTTTGCCATTTACAGTCTGTCCGATAACGTCGCACTCTTCGCCGTTTTCTTCGAGGATATCCATTGCCTTTTCAACGTCCTTATAATCGACGCAGACAACCATTCCTATACCCATATTGAACGTGTTGTAAATCTGCTCGTCACTGAGATTTGCGCGCTGTTGCATTATCTTGAAGATTTTGGGAACCTCGTATGACTCCATCTGAATTTTACAGCCTATGCCCTCGGGGAATATGCGTGGAATGTTTTCGATAAAGCCTCCGCCCGTGATGTGGGCAATGCCCTTTACGTCCACCTTTTCAACAAGCTTTAAAATGCTGTCAACATAAATTTTCGTGGGGGTCAAAAGCACGTCGATAGGCTTTGCACCGAGCTCCTCGTCATACTTTGAAAGAGCCTCGATATCCTCACCCCAGAGCTTTCTGACAAGTGAATATCCGTTTGAGTGAATACCGCTTGAGTGTATACCGATTAAAATATCGCCCGCCTTTATTTTACTGCCGTTGATTATCTTCTTTTTATCGACAACGCCTACAGCAAAGCCGGCAATGTCGTAGTCGCCGTCGGGATAGAAGCCGGGCATTTCCGCCGTTTCACCGCCTATTAAAGCTGCGCCCGACTGACGGCAACCCTCGGCAACGCCCGAAACTACCGTTGCAACCTTTTCGGGACTCAATTTGCCGGTGGCAAAATAATCGAGAAAGAAGAGCGGTTTTGCGCCCTGACACACTATGTCGTTTACACACATTGCGACGGCGTCGATACCTATCGTATCGTGTTTATCGGCGATTATGGCGTATTTAAGCTTGGTGCCTACGCCGTCCGTACCGGCAACAAGTACGGGTTCTTCCATACCCTTGGGCATAGAAAAGAAACCGCCGAACGATCCGATATCGCCGAGCACGCCCTCGGTATAAGTCGATTTAACGTGCTCGCGCATAAGTTTAACCGCCTGATAGCCTCTCTCTACGTCTACACCGCTGTCCTTATATGAAATAGCCATTGTTTTACCTCTGTCGTATTATTTTTATTCTAATTTGAGTTTGTCCGTTTCGCCCGAGAGCGGATAGGGATATTCGCCGTTGAAGCAGCCTAAGCAGAACTTGCGCTTGGACTTGTTGCAGCTTTTAAGCAAATCTTCTACGGACAGATATTTTACGCTGTCCGCGCCCAGACTTTCGCAAATCTGCTGTTCGTTTTTGTATGCGCCTATCAACTGCGAATAGGTCTGAATATCGATGCCCAGATGGCAGGGATGCTTTATAATCGGCGAGCATATACGCACGTGCACTTCCTCCGCACCCGCATTGCGCAACATCTTTATTATCTTGCGCATCGTAGTGCCGCGCACTATTGAATCGTCAATCAGAATTACTCGCTTGCCCGTAACGTTGGCGCGCAGGGCGTTCATCTTTACGCTTAAACTGTTTTCGCGCTGACTCTGGTCGGGTTGAATAAAGGTTCTGCCGACGTATCTGTTCTTTGCCAGAGCTTCCACGAAGGGAATACCGCTCTCCTCGGCATAGCCGCGCGCCGCGACGTTTGCAGAATCGGGAACACCCGACACTATGTCAGCTTCCACTCCGTAATTTTTAGCAAGCAGTCTGCCCGCCTCTTTACGCGCTTCGTACACGCTGCAACCGTCCAGCACCGAATCGTGACGTGCAAAATAGACGTATTCGAATATGCACATCGCGCTCTTTTCGGGAATGTCGTCCATCATATAGGAATGAAGTCCGTCGCTGTCAATCACAACGATTTCCCCGGGCTCCACGTCGCGCAGATAATTTGCCGAAACCGCGTCGAGCGCGCACGTTTCGCTTGCCACTACGAAATCGTCAACTATGGTGCCTATGCAGAGCGGACGTATTCCGTAAGGGTCGCGCACCGCGATAAGCTTGTCGGTCGTCATTATAACCAGCGCGTATGACCCGCAGAATTTAGGGCACGCGCGCTTTACGCCCGTAAGCAGGTCGCCGTCCGAAAGGCTGTTTATCATAATAGCCATTACTTCGGAATCAATCGTCGTCTGGAATACTGCGTTTGAAGCAATTAGCTCGTCGCGCAATTGTTTCGTGTTGGTTAAATTTCCGTTATGGGCGAGAGCCATCTTTCCGCACTTACCCGTAAAAACTACAGGTTGCGCGTTAAGCAGCTGGCTTGCGCCCGTAGTCGAATAGCGGACGTGACCTATGGCAATGTCGCCTTCGGGAAGGGTATCCAGCTTGCCGCCCGAAAAGACTTCGGGCACGAGCCCCATTCCCTTGTAGTAACTTATCTTGTCCGCATAGGAAACGGCGATACCCGCGCTTTCCTGTCCGCGGTGTTGCAGTGCGTAAAGCCCGTAATACACGGTATGCGCCACATTGCGGTTTTCCTGCGAATACACGCCGAACACGCCGCACTCTTCGTGAAATTCGTCCAAATTACTTTCTTTCATACGGTTCACCCGAAAAAAAGAATTACTCCTTGCCCGTCCAGCAGTAAGTGCACAGCTTGCAGGGCTCTATTCCGATTGCCTCGATAAGTCCTTCTATCGACTGGAACTCAAGACTTTCAAACTGGAACTTGTCGCAGATTGCCTTGCGCATTGCCTTGCCGCGCTCGGTATTACCGTCGCTGTATTCGTCCATATGCTTTACGGCTTCGTCGCCTTCGAGCTCCGCCATAGTGCGGCGGGTAATCAGATCCATATCGCCCGACGAACGCGAGAAATTCAGGTATTTGCAGCCGTACATTATGGGCGGGCAAGCCGAACGCATATGCACCGCTTTTGCGCCGTGTGAATAGAGGAAATCAACCGTTTCCTTCAGCTGCGTGCCGCGGACTATCGAATCGTCAACGAGAAGCAGCCTTTTCCCTTCGATAAATTCGTGAACGGGAATGAGCTTCATTTTTGCAACTTTATTGCGCTCTGTCTGGTTGACTGGCATAAAGCTGCGCGACCACGTGGGCGTATATTTTATGTAGGGACGCGCAAAAGGAACTCTGCAAGCGTTTGCATAGCCTATTGCGTGCGGTGTGCCCGAATCGGGAACGCCGCCTACGTAATCGATTGCGTGCATATCGTGCGTCTTTGCGTCGCTCTTTGCGAAAATTTCGCCGTTCTTGCAACGCATCATTTCGACGTTCACGCCCTCGTAGCTGGAAGTCGGATAGCCGTAATACGACCAAAGGAACGCGCATATGCGCATCTTTTCACCCGGAGGCGCAAGCTGCGTTATGCCGTCCGCAGATATTTCGACTATCTCGCCGGGGCCGAGCTCGCGCTCGTCCGTGTAGCCGAGTTTTCTGTAAGCGAAGCTTTCGAACGAAGCACAGTAACCGTCGGCGCATTTGCCGAGATGAATGGGAAGTCTGCCGACCTTATCCCTTGCGGCGATAAGCGTGCCCCTGTCGGTAAGCAGAAGTATCGAGGCAGTGCCCTCCACCTGCTCCTGTGCGTAGCGAATACCTTCGACGTAGCTGTCCTTGCTGTTGATGAGTGCGGCAACGAGCTCGTTGGTGTTGACCTTGCTGCCCGTCATCGCGTCGAAATATCCGCCGCCTTTGAGCACGTCCTTAATGAGCTTGTCTGCGTTGTTTATAACGCCTATCGTGCAGATTGCGTACGTTCCGACCTTGGAGACCATCAAAAGAGGCTGAGGGTCGGTATCGCTTATGCAACCTATTGCGGCGTTACCCGTCATCTCGTTTACGACCTTTTCGAATTTCGTTCTGAAAGGTGCGTTTTCTATGTTGTGGATTTCGCGCTGTAAACCGACAGCCTTATCGTAAGCCGCCATACCTCCGCGCTTGGTGCCCAGGTGCGAATGATAGTCGGTGCCGATAAAAACGTCGAATACGGCGCTGCTCTTTTTAACCGAACCGAAAAAACCGCCCATAGACTATTACTCTCCCGTAAGGCGCTTGAATACTTCCTGATAAGCGTCCTCTACTCCGCCGAGGTCGCGGCGGAATCTGTCCTTATCCAGGCTGACGTGCTTGGTCGTATCCCAGCTGTCTGCTTCCCAGAAACGGCAGGTGTCGGGAGAAATTTCGTCCGCAAGAACTATCTGTCCCTTAAATCTGCCGAACTCGAGCTTGAAGTCGATAAGGTCGATTTTAAGCTGTTTGAAGAACGCCTTCATAGCGTCGTTTACCGCGAACGCCATTTTGGTTATGGTGTCTATCTCCTCCTTGGTTGCAAGGTTGAGCGCAAGAGCGTGGTAATTGTTGATAAGCGGATCGCCGAGGTCGTCGTTCTTATAGGAAAACTCAATCGTGGGATTTGCAAGCTTGGTGCCTTCTACAACGCCGTATTTCTTGGAGAAGCTGCCTGCCGCCACGTTTCTTATAATGACTTCCAGAGGAACTATCTGAACCTTTTTAACGACTGTATTTCTGTCGTCGATTTGCTCTACGAAATGAGTGGGTATACCCTTCTTTTCAAGCATCTGCATCATAAGATTGCTCATCTTGTTGTTGATGACGCCCTTGCCTGAAATCGTACCCTTTTTAAGTCCGTTGAACGCAGTCGCATCGTCCTTGTACGATACGATAACGTAATCGGGGTTTTCGGTTGCAAAGACCTTTTTTGCCTTGCCTTCGTAAAGCTGCTCTTTCTTTTCCATAATGTATTTATCTCCTTAAAGATTTGTTTGTAAGATTACTTTTTAACGCAAAAACCCGCAATTTATGCGGGTACTCTACGTTCGTCAAAAATCCGCCGCTTCCTGTTGTACGGCAGCGTCGTCCACGTTGATTTTGTCTTTCATTTTCTGCTTGTACGCGGCAAGCTTTTCGGCAATTTCGGGATACTTTATTCCCAGAATCTGCGCCGCAAGTATACCGGCGTTTTCGCCGCCGTTCACCCCTACCGTTGCAACGGGTATGCCCGAGGGCATCTGAACTATCGAAAGCAGACTGTCGAGCCCGCCCATCATATCCGTCTTTATAGGCAACCCGATAACAGGCAGCGTCGTATAAGCCGCCATAACTCCGCCGAGGTGAGCCGCCTTGCCAGCCGCACAGATTATGACCTCTGTTCCGTTATTAGCGGCGTTCTTTGCAAAGTCGTGCGCTTCGTCGGGCGTTCTGTGCGCCGAAATGACGCGCACTTCAACCTCTATTCCGAACCCCTTTAAAACGGTAACCGCCGACTTGACGACTGAAAGGTCGGACTTCGAACCCATAACTACAGCTACTTTTGCCATTATTATCTCCCGTATGAACTTCTTTGTTTGCGGCATACTATTTTTATATGCTGCTTCTTTATATCATTTTTGCCGCCTATATCGTGGCAGTCAACGTCTATTCGGTAATGCTGCTCATTTCCCAGCGGAACGAGTACCTTATGGACGAAAGCAAACTGAACACAGGCGACGGTAAGCTGATACTTTCCGCACTGCTGGGCGGCGCACTGGGCATATACGTAACGATGTTCATAACCCGTTTCAAACTGAAAAATATGGTGCTTATGATACTACTGCCCGTAATAGCCGTTTTAAACGTCTGGTTCTGCGTGCTTGCGTTCCGTTCGGGATTTACGTTTATCACCGCGTAACACAACATTTTCAAGACTCAGCCTCATTATAACACAACATATTGATAAAATAAAACGTTTTGAATTAAGTTTTTTTAAATTTGTGCACAATTTTTCAGGCGTCACCGCAAAAAATATCCACCCGTCGTGCAATTAAGACACGGCGGGTGATTTTATACGATATTAAAATTATTTTTCTTCGCTCTTCGCGCTCTTGCCTGCGGACGCCTTGCTCTGTGCGGCAAGCAGATCTCTTATTTCGGTCAGCAATTCGTCCGTGGTGGGCTTGGGAGGCTCTGCGGGAGCTGCAACCTCTTCCGCCGCAACCTCTGCTTCAGCCTGAGCCTGAGCCTCTTCCTCGCTCATACCTTGCTTTTTGAACCTCTTGGCAGCCTTTTCCTTTGCCTTCTCGTGTGCCTTTGTAGTAGCGTTTTTAAGACCCATAAACACTTTGATAATTATAAACAGTACGAGAGCGATAAGCAGGAAGTCGATAACCTTCATAATGAAATCGCCCCAGTCTATGTATATAGAGTTAGCCCAGTTTATAACGTCCGTTACGTTGCCATTTGCGTCTACTTCATAAACGGCTTTGAGCATTGTCTTTAAGCCGACGCCTTCGGGGTCGCCGACGGCCCAGTCAACAAGCGGCTTGATGATGCCGTTCGTCATCGACGTTACGATTGCGCCGAATGCCGCGCCTATAATTACGGCGACAGCCATATCGACTACGTTACCGCGCGTTATAAACGCTTTGAATTCAGCTAAAAGTGCCTTGATTTTTTTCATTGTATATCTCCTATAAATTTTTTTACAGTTTGTATTTTAACGGTATTAAATCAAAAGGTCAAATTTTTTAAGGTGAAATTTTATTCTCCCCTGTTTTTAATCTTGCGGGCGGGAACTCCCGCGACCACCGCGTAGGGCGGCACGTCCTTGGTGACTACGCTTCCCGCAGCCACTACCGCGCCCTTGCCGATATGCACTCCTTTTAAAATTACAGAATTAGACGCTATCCAGACGTCGTCCTCTATAACTATCGGTTCGGCGGTGTGCCCCTGCTTGGTTATCGGCGTATCTCTGTCGATAAAAACGTGGTTGCTGTCGTTTATAACGACGTTCGGTCCGAGCATTACGTCGTTGCCCAAAGTTACTCCGCTACGAGCGGTTATGCTTACGTTGCGGTTGAAAATCATATTGTTTCCCAGCTTTACGTTTTCGGGATAGTTTATCACAAGTCCGCCGTGCAAAAACTGAAAATCAACGCCGCCGGGCATTGTGAATTTATAAAAAATTTTGCGCTTTTTCGGTCCGATTCCCGCCGACGGCAAAGCGTTTACTATGTCCTGCTCCTTATACCATTTTTCCGAAGCAAGCTTAATTTTCTTGCAACGTCTGATATAAAAATAAAGACTGATGCGCTCCGACAACTTCGGCTTTTTTCTTTTTTTACCTACTATCCCCGTGCGCTCTCTGAAAGCAATGTGTTCCATAAGGTTATTTTATCATAGCCTTGCGATATTGGCAAATACTATCGCAAAAAAATTTTAAACTTTGTTCTTCGATAAGCTACTGTTTATCTGACGTTGCCGTTGCCAGATATTACGTATTTATAGGTAGTCAATTCCTTTAAACCCATAGGTCCGCGAGCGTGCAGCTTCTGGGTGGATATACCCATTTCGCAGCCCAGCCCGAATTCTCCGCCGTCGGTAAAGCGCGTGGAAGCGTTGACGTACACCGCCGCGCTGTCCACCGAAGAAACGAATTTTTCAGCCGCCGCGCCGTCCTCGGTTATTATGCAGTCGCTGTGCCCAGTGGAATGTGCCGAAACGTGCGCGATTGCGCCTTCAACTCCGTCCACGACGGCAACCGCCATTTTGTAGTCCAGAAATTCGGTGTCGAAATCATCTGCCTCCGCCGCACAGCAGTTTTGTTTTCCGCCGAGCACGGAATAAGCCTCTTTATCCAGAATAAGCTGTACTGGATTTTCCTCTCTTGCATACGCAAGCTTTTCCCACAGCATAGGCAAAAACTCGCGCGCAACAACTTTATCCACAAGGCAGACTTCCATTGCGTTGCACACCGAAGGGCGCGAACACTTTGCGTTTTCGACAATTTTAAGCGCCTTTTCCAGGTCGGCTTTGCCGTCCACGTAAACGTGGCAAATACCCGTTCCCGTTTCTATGCACGGCACTTTGGCGTTGTCCACGCACGCCCTTATCAACCCTGCGCCGCCGCGCGGAATCAAAAGGTCGATATAACCCTTTGCGCGCATAAGCTCGAGCGCGCTGTCGCGCGACACGTCCTCGATAAATCCGATAGCCGCGCCGTCTATACCGACTGCCGCCAAGCCCTTGCGCATTGCGTTTACGATTGCCTCCGCCGAACGGTGCGCCTCCCTGCCAGTACGCAGAACGCAGGCGTTGCCGCTCTTTAAGGCAAGCGCAGCCGCGTCCGAAGTGACGTTGGGGCGGCTTTCGTAAATGATTGCAACCACGCCAAGCGGCACGGAAATTTTTTTGATTTTAAGACCGTCCGCGCGCGTGATTTCGTCCAGCGTTACGCCGACGGGGTCGGGAAGCTTAGCTACCTGACGAACGCCGTCCGCCATTGCCTTTATGCGCTTTTCATCGAGCGCAAGCCTGTCCAGCATAACGGAGGATACAGACGAACAGGCTTCGCGCATATCCTCCGCGTTAGCCGCTAAAATTTCCGCCGTGCAGGCTTCAAGGCTGTCCGCAACTGCGTTGAGAGCCGCGTTTTTGCACTCGGTTGACAATGCGGCAATACTTCGCTTTGCCGACGAGCACGCCTTTAATATTTCAATCGTAGTCATTGTTTTTTACCTATAAAATGAGTGCCCGCTTTTTCGCCCGCAATTATTTTGTAAAGAATTTCGGGTGCCGCGCCGTTGGCGATAACCATATTGCACCCCGACTGCATACATATTTTCGCGGCGTGCAGCTTGGTTGCCATACCGCCCGTGCCCACTCCGCTTACCGAACCGCCCGCAATGCGCTCGAGCTCGGGAGTGATTTCCTCCACCACGGGAACAAGCTTTGCGTTTTTATCCTTATGCGGATCGGCGGAATACAGACCGTCGATGTCCGATAAAAGCACCAGCAAATCGGCTTTTACCGTTACCGCAACCAAAGCGGAAAGCGTGTCGTTATCACTGACCGAAATTTCCGCCGTTGCAACGGTGTCGTTTTCGTTGATGACTGGCAACGCGCCCAGCGACAAGAGCCGCTCCATCGTGTTGCCGAAATTTATACTGCGCTCACCGCCGTTCAGATCTTCCGCGGTGATAAGAACCTGCGCAACCGTGTGGTGATATTCCGAAAAAGCTTTGTCGTAAAAGCACATAAGCTCGCTTTGACCTACCGCCGCAGCCGCCTGTTTGGTGGGAATATCCGCGGGGCGTTCGCTTAAACCCAGCTTGCTTTTGCCGAGCGCAATTGCGCCGGACGAAACCAAAATTACCTGGTTGCCCGCATTCTTTATATCCGCAACGGTTTTGCAAAGGTTTTCAAACGTATGCACGTTCAGATTGCCGTTAAGATAGGTCAGCGTAGACGTACCTATTTTTATAACCACACGCATTATAAGTCACCTCTTTTCATTATAATAAAAGATTTCACGCTTTTAGTCAAATAAATGCTGTTGACTACCTCAAACGTATGGGCAGTTTATATTTTTTGACGAGGACGATAGCCGTTTTGTAGTTATACACCACGACCACGTCTGTCTTTCCCGCCTGAACCCTTCGTTTGACGTACATACTGCTGACCTTTATCGTGTGAGCTTCGCCGTCCGTATCCACGTACTTACACTCATAGGAAGGGCTGTCGTTGCCCCTGTAAGTCGTTTCCGAACAAACAAGTTCTCCCTTCACCGCGACGTAATCGGTTTTAAGCAAAGCTTTGAATTTAAGCCGTGCGCTGAGCGGAATGAGCAGATAAACTAAGCCTATTCCTCCCAGCATCAACGCCTCGACAACGAAGAACCACCGCATACCGCTCCACAGAGTGGAAAACGAAACATCCGAATTAGACGACATAATGAAGAGCGCCGCAAGAGTTACCGCCATTGACACAAAGCAAGCGCACAACAAAACCAACGCCGTCAGGTAAAACATTTTGCTTTCTTTGACTGGCATATACTCCGAAATATCGGTAATTCTTCTTGCGCGCTTAGCCTTTCCCGTCTTTTCGTTTTCAGCGGCTTCAACGACTTCAACGCTTTCCGCACTTTCGACGATTTCGTCTTCCGCAACTTCCTGGGCTTGCACTGTCCTGCCTGCGTTAATCTTTGCGGGCATTTCGTCCATTATCGTGTATTTGGTCAGTAAATAGCTCTTATCTTCGTTGTACGCAATAATTACCTCCTGCCCCTTAAAGAACTGGGAATTGAAGTAATTATACGTGCGCGTAAAACCGCCCTCTCGCTTTTTATCGCCGTCATAATAAACGTAGTAAACCCCCACGTCGTCACGGCGGTCACGGTCACCGTCGCTGTCGCGTACGTAACGGGTACGCACGGTAACCTCGGTAACTATGCCGTTAGTCACCTCCATTTGCTCCAGAATTTCTTTTTTAATGCGCGAGCCCCTTAGCATATAAGCGGTGAACAGCGCAAGAGCAGCGGCAAACAATACGCCTACCACGATAAAGAATATGTTGAATTTGGAGTCCAGACTGCCGTTTTTTACGTATTCCGCAACGGCAATTATGGTAAGCAACACAACGAAAAAGCACGCTATGCCCAGAAAAAACTTAGGGAACATAACGATTTTTTCTTCTACCTTTATAGGCTTGGAAGGGTCCAGCCTTATCTTCCGCACCCTGTCTGGCGTTATTGTGAAATTATCCTTGGGCGCGATTTCTTTTACGAGTATCTCTTCGTTCACGCCGTAGCCCGAGGGGTTTTCCATAGGCTCGTAGCCGTTTTTGGTAAAAAACTCTTGCGACTCGGTGGTCTGCATAACGTAGATGCGGGGCAGCTCCTTTTTTGCCGCTCTGCGTTCAAGCGCCTTCATCAGGCTCTTTGCGGCTTTTTCGGAATGCGCTCCGCTTACGGTCACCAAAATGCCCGCGTTGCCTTCCTTGTCCATACTCGCAAAGCCAACCAGCTCCTCATCCTCAAACGCCAGAAACGAATAGGTTTTCGCAAGCAATTTGTGCAGCTTCTGTTTGTCAGTCTGCTCTTCAGACAAAAGCTTTGAAATATCGAAGTACACGTCGGAAGGCAATTGCACACGGTTATTTTCACGCCTGAGCAAGTCCTCCACGCCGCCGATATGTTCCAAACTGTATTTTTCGGTATTCATATTTTCATTCTATCAAATTCCGCGCACAATTTCAATTAAATTTTGCAATAATTAAAAACCCGCCGCAAAGGACGGGTTTTTGTTGTTTAATGTTTGTCAGTCTTTATCCGTTTCGTCGTCGAAGCCCAAATCGGTTACGGGGTCCGCAGGGGTATAGAAGCCGCCGACGTCGAATACTCTGCCGTCGTCAACAGGCATAGGCGCAACGTAATTGCGCACCACCGTTCTGACGGGAGCCGCCTGAGCCTGCGCAGTAGGCGCGGGCTTCTTGGTCGTGTCTATCTTGGTGGTAGTCACAGTCGTCATAACTGCGTCGGGAGGTACCTGCGTTGATGCGGGGGCCGCCGCACTTTCGGGCGCGGCAGGTGCCGCAGCCTTCTTTTCCCTGCTGTCAAGTGCGTTGTTGACTTCCGTCCTGATAAGCTCGGTCAGCTTATCCAGCGATATGCCGTTGGAAATGACCTGCTCGCCGCCGGAATGGGCTGCCATATTCGCAACCTGCGTTTCCAGTTTTGACTGCGCAATCTGCTGTTCGGTAGCCTGTCTGGATTTAAGCTCCGCCAGTTCCTTTGCCGTCTGTTCGGCTTTAAGCGCAGCCAATTCCGCCTGCATCTGCATCTGAAGGAACTGCGCCTCGGTTACGGTACCGCCGCCCGCCGCCACAGGTTGCTGCTGAGGCGCGTACTGGGGCTGAGGTTGAGGCTGGAGAGGCATTTGCATCATTTGCGGCATAATTTGCGGCATCATCTGAGGCATAATCATCTGCGGCATCTGCGGCATTTGCTGCTGTGACATACGCTCCACTCTGCGCTCCTCACGCTCTTCGCGACGGCGTTCTTCTCTTTCCTGCTTCTCGCGCTCTTCCTTTTCGAGCCTGCGCTGTTCCTCCAGCTCTTCCTTCTTGCGCTTTTTCTTCTTTGCCGCAACTATTAGGCAGATAAGTAAGATGAGTAACAACAGAGCCACTGCCGCAATTACCAGCCACAGCCAGTTTGCTTTGAGGAAGTTAAGCGTGCTTCCGAAGAACGCCGCAGCACCGCTCTGAGGCACGGTATAGCTTATTTTGTCGCTGACCGCGCCGAAGTTTCCGTCCGCAGTCTTGAATAGAACGTTTCCACTCTCCGCGTCTATGCCGCCGAATACCGCTTCAACTCTGAACGACTTGCCGCCCTTCAATTCGGGAGTTTCTATGTACTGTCCCGCATCGTCGTAGTACTTATAAAGCAAGCTCAAAGTTTCAGCATTGATAAGTTTGGTGATATTCTCGGGCAGGTTGAGCGTTGCGCCGTTCTTACCCTTCACCCACATCTCGCTCACGTCCACAACCAGAGGCGTAATGTTCCACTTCAATTCTGCGGTTGCATTGTCCAAAATGGTGATTTCGCTGTCGAACAGCTTAGCCGCGAAAAGTTTCAGGCTTGCGGGTTCCGCCGTCGTCGGTATTGCCCACTTATAGTCGGGGGTGGCTAACGTCAGGCGCGCCTTGTAGCCGCTCTGGCTGACGTTCCTCAATTCCAAATAGTCGCCGCTGAGAGTGATTATATCCTTATATTCGGCATAGCTGCCGCCCAGGTAATCGGCAAGACTGATATACTCGCCGCTGAACGTAATATTTCCAACCGTAGGCAACGCGATTTCCTTCTTCTCTATCGTAACTCTTATTACGTCCAGAAGCAGAATATAGTCGTCCTGCGCACTGCTGCCCAGCTTGACTTCCATCATATATTCGCCCGCCTGCACGGGGTATTCTCCGTCCGCAAACTTTTCCGCGGTAAGGGTTGCACCCTTATAATAGGTCACGGTAAAGTCGGAAATCTTTACTCCGTTTATGCTTACCACTTCAAGCTGATTAAAGTGCGGCTGCCCGTCGTAAACCACTTTGCAGTCCGAAGCTTTTATTCCGTCAATCATAACGCCGTCTATAACCGCGTACACGGGGTCGTTGTTGCTGCCCGTCGTAACGGTGTCCGTAGGGTCGGAGCCGTTATCGACAACTTCGAAGTTAGCTGCAGCAGTCGCCGCAGGGTCTATGTATGCGCGCACCGTGTAAGTCTTTGGCGAGGTCATATCTACCGCATCGATTATCTCCTGTAGGGATACAACCGTTCCGTTAGAATCGATGTACTCGTACTTGACGAAACTTTTATACTTGTCGTCGATATCGAGAATTTTATTGTAAAAACTTACTACGGTCGTGCCGTCGCTCTTGGTCGCCTGCACCTTTTCATACTTGAAATTGGTGTACAGATTTTTCTGCTTAATCTCCCACGACAAAGTCAGCGTTGCCGCCGTAACGTCGGGGTCGTTGAAATTTGCCGTACTCCAGCTAAAATCGGACTTTTTCGCCGAGGCGGAATAGCTGTCTACGTTCCTTTGCCTGTCGCTGTACTGATATGCGGGCACAAGCGTAAGTCCCGCGGGAAGCGTGCTTTCCTTAATTCTTACGGCGTAATTGACGTCATCGAATTCAATCGCACCCGTATAATCCTTGGTCTGCTTTTGACCGTTTGAATCGGTGTAATAGTATTCCCACTTGACGCCCGACAAATCAAACGTGCCCTTGACAATCTTCCAAGCGATAGTCAAATCGTAAGTTGCCGACTTATTTCCGCTACCGACATCAAACTCTTTCGTGTTGTCCGTCGATTTAAGCGCGACCGTCAGAGTGTACGTACCGCCGACAGTTGTAACCGCGCTCTTTGACTTATCTCCGTTATAGCCACCGTTATATTTAGCCGTATCAACCTCGATATAACTCATATCGGAAGGAATATTTACGCTCAACTCGTACTGAACTCCAACAGTCGTGCTACCAGTCTTTAAAGTGAAAGGCAGTTCGCCGCCGTCCTCTATCTTTCCGCCCGTTGCGCCATCAACCGTGTAATCCCACTTGATTTTGCTTAAATCTATCGAACCGGAGGTTACGTTAAAGTTGAACGAATTCTTGTTTTCAGCAAGCTTATAGTTGGCGTTGTCACCCGCAGTACCGTTAAGCACCGCATACAGCGTATGACTGCCGTTAGCTACTGTATCGGGTATCGATAATATTGTAGCCTTGGCATTATTCGTGTCGGGCGTTCCCGATAAAGTTGTTGTCGTTGTATCGTAATAGAATACAAAGGAAAGACTGTCACCTGCAACACTGTCCTCGGTTGCCGTAACCGTTACGCCGCTTGTGCCGTATTCCCACGAGCCATTCGTTTCCGAACAAGTGAAAGTAAAACTCAACTCCTTTTGCGTAATTTCAAAGTCCAGCTTTTTTACACCCGTGTTAGGCGTACCGTTCCAGCAATAGTTGTTAGTATCTCTAAGGCTGAGTGTTGCGGTGTATTCATCTACGTACTTCGCCTCGAATGTGCTTGTAGTATCCGTAACAGCCGCACCGTTCGCTCCCGTTACAGTGTTACCGTTCGCTCCCGCAGCCGAATCCACTTTCATTGTAGTACTGTTAAAGCCCGTCATAATGAACTGCTGCGGCGAGCCGTTATATGTATGCTCCGCCGTGATACTCGGCACGGTTAACGCTTTTTGAGTTATTGTTATACTAATGGGGTCGTTCGATGTGGGATCCCAAACCGCGCCGCAGCCATCCGCAATATCAAATTCAAATTTATAAGTTCCTGCATTTACCAACGTACAGTCACCGGCGGTATCTATCGGGCAAGTACCAGTACCGCTAAAATAAGTGCTTACGTTTCCACTCACGTCAGTATATGTAACCGATGAAAGTTTAACTTGATTTTGATTATAAGCAAATTTGAATACTTTTCCGCCAGGCGTGTACTCCGCCGAGGTTTTATCTACGGATACCGATACGGGTGATACAGTTATACTTTCGGACATAGTTGCCGTAGATGTCCACTCACTCTTAAGGCCGTTATTATGATACGGAAAATAGCCCAACATACCAAAATATGCCGTATAGTTCTGAGCTGTATTTGTATTATTAGTCATAGTGACGACCGGTATAGATATTGTAGAGCTATACTCATCCCCAATACTCTTTGCCTTTATTTTTCCGACAGAATAATCCGCACCTGTTGATGATGTCGATTTTCCATCAGCACAGAGGAAAGACATAGTGCTAGACTTGTCACTACCTCCGTTAGAGCTGTTTCCGTAGTAGAAGAACTCGGCATAGCCTATAGCAACATTAGGGGTACCGGTACAAGAAATTTTCTTTATGTATAAAGCACAACTAAAATCAATTTTATATTCGGTATAAGCCGGCACGTTAATTGTACAGGTGATCCCAACATAACCCGCTATAGCAGGATTTTGATTATCCTTTGTTATAGTTGCCTTTTTAGAGTCTGCATCAAACATAGCAACCCCATAAGCTGTGTCAACTGCTACAAAACTTGAATGAGGAACAGGTATGTAAGCTCCACCGGATTGAATATACTGTTTAGGACCACTCTCCGCATACGTTACTGCAAAAGTAGACGCAGTCGCCGCGTCGGCGGTTACCTTGTTATCCGTTTTTAAAAATAAAAAAACTGTGCCGACACATAGTGCGACACAGAATATGGGCGTGAGTATATAAAGCAACGCGCGCTTTACGCTTTGCTTAGAACTTAAAAGTGCTTGCCCCCCCCCAGTGGTCATTTTAAACATCTTCATAATATTTCTCCTTACGTAACAAATACTTTGAGTGTTGGAATTATATCACATATTTTTAAAATTTTCAATACCTTTCGACAAAATTTTTAAAAATAGTTGTTAATTTTGCATAAAACACAATATATTGTGGGTGGTATATCACTTTTTGTTGAAATTTATAAGGCAGCCGCTTAAAATTATCTTCTTTTCCTCCTCGGTAAGCGCGCCGAGAGTCAAATAGATATTCTTGGCCTTGCCTTCGGAAATATGCTTTGCGGGTATTGCCGCCTCTCCCTTTTCGACGAACGAGCGGATATTTTCAATATATATATAATCGCCAGTTTTGTAGTCGAACTGCTTGCAGACGAGGGGCAACATACCCCAGTTTATCAGGTTGGAACGGTAACGCTTGGTTGCGTACTCCAAAGCGATATTGGCAACGCCGCCCAGCACGCGCTGGCAGGAAGCCGCCTGCTCGCGCGCGGAACCGTCGCCCGGCTTTTTGGCAACTACCGCGCTGCCCAGCATCGTGTCCTTTGCAAGCTTTATGCCTACTTTTTCGAGTATCTCTGCGTTAAGCGCGCCGTTTGCCCTGCGCTCCTCTTCCGCCTTTTTGATTTCCTTTGCCCTGCCCACGTATGCGGGGTCCTTGCGCGAAAGAGCGAACTCGGCAAGCCTTAGCGGGTTGGAACGGTAGGACGAAGTTTCGCCCGAAGGAATGAGTTCGTCGGTGGTAGTGACCTCGTCGTTGATGACAGAGGCAACGCAGATGAGCAGGTTGTCCGCAAGGGGAAGCTGTTCGGGCCAGTCGGCAATGTTGTTGCCGTAAATAAGCTGTTCTTCGGGCTTGGGGTTGCCTGCGCCGTGATATACGCGGTGCTCGTAAATAGAGCCGTCGAAATAATACTTTTTAACCTTTTTGGTGTACTCAACCTCGGTTGCGGGGGTCAGAACGCCGCCGTTTGCCGCCGTTGCCGCAATCGAACGCGCGTCCATAAGAGCGACCGCCGCAAGCTGACCTTCGCCGAGCTTGCTGCCCTCCCTGTTTTCGAAGTTGCGCGTGGTGTGACGAATGGAAATGCCGTTGTCCGCAGGAGTGTCGCCCGCACCGAAGCAGGGTCCGCAGAACGCCGTTTTGCAAATCGCACCCGCGCCCATAAGCGCGGAAATATAGCCGTTGTCCACAAGGCACTTGTACACGGGCTGGGACTGGGGATAGACGTTGAGCAGAAACTCGCCGTTGCCGCAGTTTTTGCCGCGCAAGATTTCGGCGGCTTCGGCAACGTTTTCGTAGGTGCCGCCCGCACAGCCTGCAATTACGCCCTGGCTGACGTACACCTTGCCGTCCTTAATTCTGTCGAGAAGGCGGTAAGGCTTTGCCCCCTCGCCCTTTAACTTGTTGCCCGCCTTTTCCACTTCGGAAAGAATGTCTGCCGCGTTGTCGATGACCTCGCGTATGGTGTACGCGTTGGACGGGTGGAACGGAAGCGCAATCATAGGCTCTATTTTGGAAAGGTCGATGACAACCGCGCCGTCGTAGTATGCGGGGTCGGTGGGGTGAAGCTCCTTAAAGTCACCCTCTCTGCCGTGAATTCTGAAAAATTCTCTGGTGGTTTCGTCCGTTTCCCATATGCTGGAAAGGCAGGTCGTTTCGGTGGTCATAACGTCGATGCCGCTGCGGAAGTCCATTGAAAGGTTCTTTATTCCGGGGCCGATAAATTCCAGAATTTTATTCTTGACGAAGCCCTTTTTGAAGGTCGCGCCGACAAGCGCGATTGCAACGTCGTGGGGACCTACGCCCTTTCTAGGCTTGCCCTTTAAGTAGACTGCGATGATTTCGGGGCGTTTGACGTCGTAGGTCTGACCGAGAAGCTGTTTGACAAGCTCAGGTCCGCCCTCGCCCACCGCCATAGTGCCGAATGCGCCGTAACGCGTGTGGCTGTCAGAGCCGAGAATCATTTTGCCGCAGCCCGCCTCGGCTTCACGCATATACTGGTGAATTACTGCAATGTGCGGGGGAACGTAGTTGCCACCGTACTTTTTAGCCGCCGAGTAGCCGAATAAATGGTCATCCTCGTTGATGGTGCCGCCCACCGCGCACAGCGAATTGTGGCAGTTGGTCAGCGTGTAGGGCACGGGGAATTCTTTCAGCCCCGAAGCCTTTGCCGTCTGGATAATTCCCACGTAGGTTATGTCGTGGGATGCAAGCGCGTCGAAAGAGATTTTCAGGTTCTCGCCGTCGCCCTTGTTGTGGCTTTTCAGAATCGAATACGCAAGCGTGCCCTTGATGGCTTTCTGCTTTTTCGCCTCAACCATAAAAGCGTGGTTTTCCTTAACGAGCGTGCCGCCCATATAGTAAACGCCGCCTTTGATAAGTTTAATCATAGATAACCTCCGTGAGTGTGTACGGATATATTCTACAATAAAACGCATTTTTTTTCAACCGTTATTGACAGGAATTTAAAATTTGTCGCCGCGCGGGTTGCGTTTTGGCGCGTTTGAGGTTATAATAGCCTTATGAAAACCTTTAAATATAAGTTTACTCCGCTTATGAAAGCGTTGATGATACTCGGTATGGTGCTGTGCGCCCTCGGGTTCGGACTCAACCTTTTTTATTGCATACGCAACGGCGCGAGCCACGCAGCCGACCCCGTCTACCCCGTTTTGCAGTACGTGCTGATGTTTGTTGTTACCGTTGTGCTGTTCGTACTGCTTTTCAGTATTCTGCTGTTTTCGGCGTACTCGGTTGACGACAAGTTTTTCAAGACTAAGTTCGGGCTGATTGTAAGCAAATATGACGTGACCAAAATAAAAGAGGTCGTGCTGGACAGAAAGACGAACAAGCTGACCGTCAATTTCGAAAGCGGCGAATTTATTGTGATTGTTGTCAAGCAGGAATGGTACGAAGATTTTATTAACGCCGTGCTGGAAGCAAACCCCAAAATCGAATACACCGTCAACTCGCTGGAAAACGACGGCACGAACAAGGACGAAAAGAAATAAATTGAAAATGTAAAAGCCCCGCGCACGGTGTGCGCGGGGCTCTCTTTTTTTTAATCTTTTTTGTCCGTTTCGTCAGTTAAGCCCAAATCGGTTATAGGGTCCGCGGGGGTGTAGAAGCCGCCGACGTCGAACACTCTGCCGTCGTCCACGGGCATAGGCGCGACGTAATTGCGCACCACCGTCCTGGTTGCGGGAGCCGCGCGGTCAACGGGCGAAGCCTGCTTCTTGGTCGTGTCTATCTTTGTTGTAGTCACGGTGGTCATAACCGCGTCGGGAGGGCATACGGGAGTTGCATCCTTTGCCTCCTCCTTCTGTTCCGCCGACTGCTGCGCGTTGGGCGCAAGCACGCTTTTAAGCGCAAGCGTTATAATCTCCGTCAACGTATCCACGGTCACGGCTTTGCCCGTATTGGCGTCGGTCATTAAAGGCTGACCTCCTTTGAGTTCGGCGCGGAGCTTTGCCATTTCACATTCCACCCTTGCCGCCACGGACTGTTCCGAACGGAGCGCGGAAAGCTGGTTTTCAATGCTGATAAGCAGCGCGCTGTCGCCTATGCCGTTCGCCGTCTGGGGCTGTGCCTGCACCTGAGGCGCCTGTTGTGCCTGAGGCATTTGCATCTGACCGCCCATCATCTGGGGCATCATTTGCGGCATCATCATCTGAGGCATTGCCTGCTGCTGATTGAGCCTTGCCATACGCTCCTCGCGCTCTAAGCGGCGTTCTTCCTGCTCGCGCTTCTTCTCTTCCTTTTCTTCAAGTCTGCGCTGCTCCTCGCGCTCACGCTTTTTCTTAGCCGCGCGTGCTATCAACGCGATTACGGTTATGAACAGTATAAGCGCAACGACTGCAATAACCAGCCACAGCCAGTTGGTCACAACAAACTTGACTATCTTATCCCAAAGCGTAAGCTCCTTTGCAGGAGTTGTATAAGGCACGTTAAGAACCTGCGCCACGGTGCTGTCAAGCTTAAAGTTAGTTTCATCCAAAAGGTCAGCTTGCATATAATAAGACGTTTCGTATGCAAGTTCGTCTGCCGCTACCTCCTGAGTGCAAGCTTCGTCCGCAAAGAATTTCAAGCCAACCGCTTGCGCAATCGCCGCAGCGGATATGCCGTCGCTCTTGAACACGGGCTTGCCGTCCGCGCCAATAGTTGCAGTAATGACTGCCCTTTCCAAAGTCCAATCAACCGCTCTTTCAATTGTCGGGTCGAGAACTATTTCGTCATAGACAGCAACTGCGAACAAGGTCTTTTTAAGCGTTGTGCTTGCCGTTGCCCATTCATAGCGCGCGGTGTCCGTCAATGCAAATACCGCCTTGTATGTACCTGCGTTTAAGCCCGCGATAGTTTTGCTTTCGACGAACGACATAAGTGCGCCGTCATAGCCCGTAAAGTCTGTTGCCGCGGGTTTCAGTTCGTTGCCGTTATAAGTTAAGCTGCCGCTATATACGGGCAATGCAACTTTTACTTTTGCAACCTCGATTTCAACGGTTGTCGTAAAATCGTTTGCGCCGTCGTTATACATAACCGTTATAGTCTGCGTGCCTACTTCAAGCAAACCGCCGTCGCGCAATGTTGCGCAGGTCACGGTTAAATCTTCAACCTTAACTTCCTCTTTCGTGCCATTATTGAACTCGATTTCTGCCTTAATCTTAGCTATAACGTCGTCCAGCGTGCTGTTTATATCAAACTTTGCGCCGTCCTCCACCTTTGCCGAAACGCCCGTTACCACCGCGTCACTGATGAAAATCGCAAATTCAACGGGCGCTATTCCGCCGTTATAGTTTGCGGGGTCGGTCGGGTCAAACTCAAACACAACCTTATATTCGCCCGCTTCCTTAATTTCGGTAACCGTATCCCAGTTGCCGTTCACAAGCTTCTTGTAAACTGGCGCTTTGGGCGTCGCCGCCGCAGGTATACTTGCGGGGTCGAGGTCGGCAACCGTAAATGCGAAGCCGCTTCCGTCAGGGTCATAAGTCGCCTTATATCCACCGTTGTCGTCCTCCGTCAGTCCGCTGATTGCGGAGGGCTTAAACGTCGCGCCGCTCGCGTCTACGTCCGCCTTTGCAACGTTAACGGTGAAGGTTGCAGTACTACCGTCCGAATATGTAACCGTTATAGTGCGCTGACCTGCCGCAAGCAAACCGTCGCCGTGCGTGGAATCGGCTGTCAATGTGTACCCTTCCGCACTGAGCGTTTTCGTGTCGCCATTGTTGTACGAAAGCACGACTTCCAGACCGTCTTTCAAATTTTCCAAACCCTTGGAAGCGTCCAGAGTAAAGCCTTCGGGCAAGGTATACGTAGGCGTTATTCCGTTTACAGCAACGTCGGTTACCGTAACCGTAAACGTCGCCGTTTTTGTAACGTCGCCCTTTTTCCACGTAACCGTAATTTCGTTATTTTCCGAAGAGAAATTGTCGGGAATAGTTACGGTGTAGCTGTCTTTATCCAGTGTATCCCCGTCACCGTTGTTGAAAATTGCATCTACTGACAACAGAGTGTCTATGTTCAAATCTTCAACCTTAGCGGAGCTATAAATAACACCTGTCTGCGTATAGTTTGGCGTAAGCGTATCTACCAGCACCGCGCTAACCGTTACGGTTTTAACGTTTGTTGAAGTCTTTCCGCCGTAAATTACGTTAAACGCGCACTGTCCCGAGGTGAGCACGTTTTTATCGTTTGCAGGCGTTACCTTTACGGTGAAGTTGTCGCTGGCACTCAACGTCTTTTTGGTTCCGTTGCCATCATCATAAGTTACTTCCACCGTCAAATATTGCTTAATTGTATTTGCCGCGTCACCTTCCCAAAGCTTGGTGCCAGCAGGAACGTTGACTTCTTTGATAGTAACTTTATCTATCCCTGCAACGGCAACCGTAATAGTAGTGTCGCCTTTAAGTTCCTTTTCGGTGCCGTCCACAGAGTATTTATAGATTACTTCGATTTTAAAATCGCCGTCTTCCAAAGCAAAATCATCGGGCAAAGAATATTCGGTTGCTTTCAACGTCTTGCCCGTCGTGCCGTCGTTGTTTTTAATCTTGACGGTAAGCTGACCTTTAAGCGCGTCAGCACTTGTGGAGGTGTAAACCGTCGTGCCGTCGTGCGTTATAACAAGCTCTGCAGGAACCACCGCAAGTATTTCTGGGATAGTAACCGTGCAGCTTATGCTCGGTTTGTCTTTAAGCTGAACTGTAAGCTGCTTATTTTCGCCCGCAGTCAGCGTAGTGCCGGTTGCAAACTGAATTTCACTTACGTCGGCAATGCCGCCGTCCGTGCCGTCATTGTTGGTCTTTCTAACCTCTAAGCGATTAAGTACGTCTTCAAGCTTGGTCGAGGTAAATATGTCGCCCGAGCCAGTAAACGTCGCGGATATACCGCCAACCGCTATTTGCTCAACATTTATCCGCGTGCTGCCATTGCGGGTCTTGAAATTTTTATTGTCCGTGGGCGTGAAAGTCCAGTTATAATCTTTTGTAGTGCTTAAAACCTGACCGCTATCCCAGACGAGGGTGCCCTTGCCTTCCCACAATGTAGGTGGCTTTATGGTGGGGAAACCGCTGGTCGCGGTACCCGAAAAATACTTTTTAGTCGTTCCGTCCGCTTCCTCACCGTAATCAACGGTTGGCAGGAACGGGTCGATTTCCTGTTGCTCTATGGTAAATGTCAGTGATTTTTCCGCCGTGCCGCCGCCAACCCATTCAATGCCGCCAGCGATTGCCGCAACCTTTAAATTAAACTTGACTTTGTACGTACCCGATTCGGTTGCGGTAAGCGTTCTGTTTACCCCTTCCGCACTTAAACTGTACGTGCTTGAGGCTATCGTATCTTCGTCGAAATCCAACGCTTCAACCGTTGTTTCTATATTTTTATAAGCGTTTGAATACGTTATATTAGAGCCGTATGCGGTTACGCTCGGTACATCATATTTGAACGCAAACGTTTTATTATTACCGTCATACTCCTTCGGCGTGGTATCAGTTGTCGTAGGCGCCTTTATCTTTGTTGCGGTTACGTTCGTGGGGATAATCGTAAATACCTGACTACTCGGCGCAAAACTAGCAGTCGCGTCTGCGTGAGCACTGTAAAACGCATAACGGGTTATCTCTCTTTCTTCTGCGGTATTATTTTCAATTACAAGCCCGTATTGTTCGGGATGCTGTCCGACAGTATAAGTTACACCGTCGGCGTGGTGTTTACCGACCCAATCCGTAACGTTATTAATATTACTCACGTACGACCAAGTATTCAAAGCATAGGACGTAATCTCATCTTCTGACCAACTATCGTAAAACTTGTTTGTTCGTCCCGCATTAGGATTCAACGAAAATGACGTATTATACTCTATCGTATAAATCGTATATGCTGGAACAGTAATTTTCAAAATTACTGGTGCGGCAGCCACTGCACTTTTATAAGTACTGTTCGATTCGACGCTAAAGGTGAAACTGTTGGAAGCCGCCTGCGCCGTTATGCCCGTAGGTTGCGTTGCAGACATAGTAGAATAATTACAATTCTGCGTTAATATGTTGGCTGTTTGGTATCTGATTTCACCGAATTCTATCGTAGGCTGATTTGCCGCAGCTTCGGCGGTTACCTTATTATCGAATTTTAAAAATGAAAAAACTGCGCCTACACACAGTGCGACACAGAATATGGGCGTGAGTATATAAAGCAACGCGCGCTTTACGGCACTTTGCTTACTTCTTAAAAGTGC
>JAIEFR010000016.1 GCA_029066845.1 Clostridia bacterium
GTGTAGGCTCCGGTGTCGGCGTCACTGCTTCGTTAGGGTCTTTCTTATCGCCCTCGGGCTTCTTCTTACAACCTGCCGCGGCAACGCCCAAAGACATTGCGCCTGCAAGCAGTATTGCAAGAAATGCTCCTTTCTTTTTCATTATATATTTCCCCCTTGCCTTTTTAAGGCTTATAGTTTGCGATTACCGCTCTGCGTTTAAAAAACGCAGAGCGCGGAGTACTCCGCGCTTTTGCTAATTTTAACTCGGTTGTGGCAGTACAATAATTATATAACATTATTATACTACTCACGATTTTAAATGTAAACACTTTTTGTGAATTTATTTCATTTTTAGTTTTTTGTAATTTTTATTCCCTTTTCGTACTTGGAATTGAAGTCATACGTTTCGCCCTTGTACTTGAATTCGGGCAGGGTGTCCAACTGAACGTTGTGCAGGCTCTTGAAAATGCTTGCGTCCACGTCGGGGTTGCGCGTGCGGAAGTCCTTAATCAGCTTTTTAATATCCTGCCGCGCCGACTGCCCCTGTTCGCCAAGGGTGAGATTTTCCGTGAGCTTGCAAGCGCAGGCGATGAATTGCAGGTTGTTGTATTCCTTCCAGTGGATTATATCGTCGTCCAGCACGCAGTAGAGCGGACGGATGAGCTGCATCCCCTCGAAATTGGTGCTTGAAATTTTGGGCATCATCCCCTGAATCTGACCGCCGAAAAACATTGACATCAGCGTGGTTTCTATGACGTCCGACATATGGTGACCGAGCGCGATTTTGTTGCAGCCCAGCTCCTTTGCCCTTGCGTACAGAAAGCCGCGGCGCATACGCGCGCACAGGTAGCACGGGTGTTCGCCGCCAATTAGGTCGTTGACGTCGAAAATGTCCGACTCGTATACGTGCGCGGGAATTTCCAGAAGGTCGAGATTGCTCTTTATAAGTTGCAGGTTTTCGGCGTTGTAGCCGGGATTCATAACGATATATTCGGCTTCGAACGAGATTTCGGAGTGCCTTTTAAGCTCCTGCACGCACTTGGCGAGCAGCATAGAATCCTTGCCGCCCGAAACGCACACGGCGATTTTGTCGCCCTCCTCTATCAGCTTATACCGCTTTACCGCCTGCAAAAACTTCGTCCAAATCCCCTTGCGGAATTTGGTTATTATGCTGCGCTCTATCTGCCCGCACGGGGTAAGCTCTTTTGCCATAAATCAGTCTTCGTCGTGGTTATGCTCTTCTTCCTCGTCGTGCGGATCGGGGAACTGCGAGTGGTCATACTCAATGCCGTTCTTGTCGTAGTAGTCCTTTATTGCCGAACGGATAGCCTCCTCCGCCAGAACGGAGCAGTGCATCTTGTGTGCGGGAAGTCCGTCCAAAGCCTCGGCAACCGCCTTGTTGGTCAGCTCCAGCGCCTCGGATATGGGCTTGCCCTTAATCATTTCGGTAGCCATAGAGGACGATGCGATTGCGCTTCCGCAGCCGAACGTGTTGAACTTTACGTCAACAATAATATTGTCGCGCACCTTGATATAAATTTTCATTATATCGCCGCATTTCGCGTTGCCTACCTCGCCTATTCCGTCGGCGTCGTCCAGCTTGCCTACGTTGCGCGGGTTTGTGAAGTGATCCATTACTTTTTCGCTATACAGTGCCATATATATTAACCTCTTTTTAAATCAGATGTGGTTTTTCGCCCTTTTCGAGCGCTTCCCATACGGGCGAGATGGAGCGGAGATATTCCACCACTTTGGGTACTTCCGCAATGATATAATCCATTTCCTCTTCGGTGTTGTATTCCGACAGGCTGAGGCGGAGCGAGCCGTGCGCCACCTCGTGCGGCAAGCCCAGAGAGAGCAGAACGTGCGAGGGGTCCAAAGAGCCCGACGTGCACGCCGAACCCGACGACGCGCATATGCCCTTTGCGTCGAGAAGGAGCAAGAGGCTTTCGCCCTCTATCCCCTCGAAGCACATATTGACGTTGCCGGGCAGACGGCTTTTAGTGTCGCCGTTGAGCTTGGAGTGGGGAATTTTCGAAAGCCCCGCAATGAGCTTGTCGCGCAGCGCCGCTTCCTTTTTCATATTTTTATCCAGGTTTGCAACCGCCTCGCCAAGAGCCGCCGCCATAGCGCATATGCCCGCGATATTTTCGGTGCCCGCGCGGCGTTTCCTCTCCTGCGCGCCGCCCTCTATAAGGTTTTTGAGGGGCACGCCCGTGCGGCAGTATAAAAAGCCTACGCCCTTGGGACCGTGGAACTTGTGCGCCGAAGCTGACAGCATATCTACGTTGTCATTCACGACGTTCACGGGAATATGCCCTACCGCCTGCACCGCGTCGGTGTGGAAAAGCACCTTTTTCGCGCGGCAGACTTCGCCTATTTCGCGTACGGGCAGAACCGAGCCGACCTCGTTATTCGCATACATAACCGTGACAAGCGCGGTGTCGGGGCGGATAGCCTTTTCGACCTCCTGCGCCGTGATATTGCCGTGGGAATGAACGTCGAGATAGGTTACCTCGAACCCTTCCTTTTCAAGCTTTTTGAGAGTGTGCAGAACCGCGTGGTGTTCGAACGCGGTGGAAATTATGTGCTTCTTGCCCTTGGCAAGTCCCGCGTAAGCCGCCGAGCGTATTGCCTGGTTGTCCGCCTCGCTTCCGCCCGAAGTGAAATAAATTTCGTTTGGCTTTGCGCCGATGAGCGAAGCAACCTTTTCACGCGCCTTGTCCAGCGCTTCCTTTGCGACCTGCCCCACCGTGTGCAGCGACGAAGGATTGCCGTATACCTCCTTCAAATAGGGGGTCATCGCCTCGATTGCCCTGTCGCTCATTGCGGTGGTTGCCGCGTTGTCTACGTAAACAGTTTTAACCATACCGTTTTATATCCTACCGAATTAGTATGAATTCATTATAATAAATAATTCCTAGCAAGTCAATAGGAATTATATCGTTTGCAAAATTTTTATTGCCTTTTACCCGACCGTATGGTATAATCGTTTTACTTATGACGGTAAGAGAACTACAGGACGAAATTTTTAAACTTAAACGCGACACGGACACGTGCATTCTGGCGCACAGCTATATGAGCGAAGCGATTTGCGAGGTTGCAGATTTTACGGGCGACAGCTACGCTTTATCGCTTAAAGCAAAGACCGCGCCCAACAAAAACGTGATTATGTGCGGAGTGCGCTTTATGGCGGAAACGGTTAAAATGCTTTCGCCGCAAAAGCGCGTTTATCTTGCCAACCCCGCGGCGGGCTGCCCTATGGCGGAGCAGATGGACAAGGACGTCATTTCCGAGGTGAAAAAGCTGTACCCCGACTATGCGGTAGTGGCGTATATAAATACCACCACTCAGCTTAAAACCATTGCCGACGTCTGCGTGACTTCCTCGTCCGCGGTCAAAATCTGCAAGGCAATCCCCGAGAAAAACATTCTGTTTATTCCCGACATAAACCTGGGCACGTACGTTAAAGCGCAGGTGCCCGAAAAGAACTTCAAGCTTTTATCGGGCGGCTGTCCCACTCACGCCAAGTTTGACGAAGAGGACGCGCTTGCCGCAATAAAAAAGCACCCGAACGCGTTGTTCCTGGTGCACCCCGAGTGCCGCCCGTCGGTGGTAAAGCACGCGCATTACGTGGGCTCGACCTCGGGAATTATGGACTACGCCAAAAAGTCGGACGCGAAAGAGTTTATTATCGGCACGGAAAACTCCATTGTAGAGCACCTGCAACACTCCTGCCCCGACAAGAAGTTTTACCCCCTCTCGCTCGATTTGGTTTGCCACAATATGAAGGTGACCACCCTTTACGACGTTTATAACTGTTTGAAGGGCGAGGGCGGCGAAGAGATTGTTATGGACGAACAGACCCGCCTTGCCGCGGTTAAGTGCATAGAAAAAATGATAGAGTACGGAGGCTGAGGCGGCGTATGATGATTGCAACCAAGGGCAGAAACGCCCTTAAAGTTATGCTGGACTTAGCGCAGCATAACGACGGCACCAATATTTCGCTTGCGGATATTGCCGAGAGAGTTAAGGAATCGCAGAAATATCTGGAAGCAACCGTTGCGGCGTTGTCGGCGGCGGGACTGATTATTTCGGCGCGCGGAAAGCTTGGCGGCTACCGCCTTGCGCGCAAGCCAGAGGAATATACCGTTGCGGAAATCATTTGCGCGGCGGAAGGCTCGCTTGCGCCCGTGTCCTGTCTGGACGGCAATTGCGAAAACGCTTGCAACTGCCTTACCCTTCCCCTCTGGCGCGAGCTTGACGAAGTGATTATGAATTTCCTGAATTCCAAATCGCTCGCCGATTTACTTAAATAAAAGGAATAGCGTAAGGGAAACCCCTTACGCTATTTATCATTTGCGCCAAAAAAATATAGACGTGGCAATCCACGGACAAACAATAAGGTTCTTATTACGGCGCAACCTGATACCGTTTAAACTTCTTCTGCTTTAAGAATAAATTTTTGTCCGTTTGCAAACTTACAGTTCACAACACTTCCGTCAAAAGTAAATTCCCCTCCACGGAAATAATCGTTCAACAATAACGAAACTTCTTCCGTAAAGCTTTCCGCCGAAAACGGCGTTTCCTCTTCAAGTTCTTTATCAATCATAATATTTCTCCGAATGTTTTTTCTTTTGTAATTCATATTGTATTATAGAATTTTCTACAAGTCAAGTAAAAATTTAGAATTTTCTATATACTAGCGTTATGGATAAGGAGTTCAGTCGGATATTAAGTGAGTTTTTATACGAAAACCAACTTACTCAAACAGAATTTGCTAAGGCAATCGGAGTTAAGCCAAGTCAGGTTAGCGAATGGCTGAAAGGAAAAGCCAAACCCGGTTATGATACTTTGAAAGCTATGGCAAAAGCATATCATATATCGGCTGATTACTTTTTGGGAATAACAGACACTTACTAATTACAAATTAAAGCGCCGCGGCGAATATCGCCGCGGCGCTTATTTCATTTACATTTTACTTCTTTGCCGTAGTCTTCTTTGCAACCGTCGCTTTTTTGGGGGCAAGCGTTTTGGCTACCGTCGTCTTGGCTGCGGCAGGCTTAGCGGCGGGCTTTGCAGCCTTTTCGGGTGCGGCAACCTGGGGCACGTGCGAGAGGTCGCTCTTTGCTTCCTTATGCGCCTTGTCTACGCGGCTCTTTTCCGCCTTCTCCTTCTTTTTCTCCTCCTCCGTGCTCTCGTGGAAGGGAATTTCGAAAATGATAGCCTCGTAAGGCTTTAAGTTGAAAGTGAGCTTATAAGGTCTTCCATTGCACAGCTCCTTTTCCGCCTTGACTACCATTTCCTCCTCGTCGTAGCAGGTTGAGAACACGCGCTTGTACTTGCCCGAAACGGGCGCGCCCACGCCGTAGTTTTCATACGTCATAGGGGTCATATTGCAGACGAATACAAGTCCGTCGTTATAGTTCCAGGGGTTGCGGCGGATGAACGCGAATATCGAACGCTGAACGTCGCCGCTTTCTATCCACTCGAACGACTGGCTGTTGGTGTCGTTGTGCAGAACGGGTCTTTCCTTATACAGATGCAGAAGTGCACGGTAGCACTCCATAACGCTCCTGTGACCGGGGTCGTCGCACAGGTGCCAGTCCAGACTGACCTTGTAGTACCACTCGTTTATCTGCGCGAAGTCCTGACCCATAAACAGCAGCTTTTTGCCGGGGTGTCCCATCATCATTGCGTAGAAGCATTTCAAGCCGTTGAGCTTGTCCGAATGGTACCCGGGCATCTTGGTGTACATACTGCCCTTGCCGTACACTACCTCGTCGTGCGAAAGCACAAGCTGATAGTGCTCGTTGAAAATGTATTCGAAGGTGTGCGTCATAAGGAAGTGGTGATACTTGCGGTAGACGGGGTCTTTCTTTATATACGAAAGAGTATCGTTCATCCAGCCCATATTCCACTTTAAGCCGAAGCCCAGACCGCCTTCCTTTGCAGGCGCGGTTATGCCGTTTATAATCGAGCTGTCCTCGGCGATTATGAACGCGTCGGTGCGGCTTCTCAACACGCTGTTGAGGTGACGGAAGAATTCGAAGCTTTCCAGGTTCCAGTCGCCGCCGTCCTTGTTGGGACGCCACTCCGTTCTGCCGAAGCTGGAATACAGCATTGCCGCAACCGCGTCCGAACGCAGCGCGTCGATGTGGTATCTATTTACCCAGAAGAACGCCGAAGCGATGAGGAAGTTGGAAACCTCGGGTTTGCCCAAATCGAACGCCTTTGTGCCCCACTCGGGATATTCGGCGCGCAGGGGGTCGCCGTATTCGTACAGCGGCGTGCCGTCGAAGTTTGCAAGTCCGAATTCGTCCTTGGGGAAGTGCGCGGGCACCCAGTCCAAAATTACGCCTATGCCGTGCTGGTGCATATAATCGACGAAGTACATAAAGTCCTGAGGCGAGCCGTAGCGCGCGGTCGGGCAGAAGTAACCCGTTACCTGATAGCCCCAGCTGGGGTCGAAGGGATATTCGCATATACCCATAACTTCAACGTGGGTATAGCCCATAAACTGAACGTATTCGCACAGCTCGTGCGCAAGGCGGCGGTAGTCCAGAAACTGGTCCTCGTCCCACCACATTTCGGTGTTCTTTTTCCAGCTGCCAAGGTGCACCTCGTAAACCGCCATAGGCTTGGCGAGATAGTTTTCACCCTTCTTGGCTTTCATATATTCGCCGTCGCCCCAGGTATAGTCGTTGAGGTTTGTCACCACCGAAGCGTTTGCGGGGCGCCTTTCGCTGCCGAATTCGTAGGGGTCGATTTTGTAGACCTCGCTTCCGTCGGCGCGGACGACAAGAAATTTATACTTTACGCCCTCGCACATACCGGGTACGAAAAGCTCCCATATGCTGTCGTCAACCTTTTCCAGAATATCGCGCCACGGGGTCCAGCCGTTGCCGTCCGACACCACGCAGATAGCCCTTGCGTTGGGCGCCCATACTACGAAGTGAGTGCCCCACACGCCGTCGATACAGCGTATGTGCGCGCCCATCTTTTCGTACAGCTCGTAGTGCGTGCCGTGGTGGAAAAGATACCTGTCCAGCTCACCGAAAAATCTTTTTTCCTTATCCATTATGTTATCCCCCATAAAACATAGTTTCTCGCAAAACTCTTTCGCTGGCGTCGCGAAATAGTATTTGCGAATTTAAGGGCGTTGCCCTCTTTTTGCGATTATATGATAGCACTCATATTATAAGAAATCGCAAAAATTCACCTACTCAGGCGATAAATCGCAAATTGGGTCGCGCTGCGCAAAAGCGTCGTTTTGCTTGCTACGTTATTTATTCTAAATTAAATTTCTTAGTGTAAACACAGCCCGACTTGGGCGCAAGGCTCAACACCGTTCTGCCGAACTTGACCTGCGCGTTATCGGGAAAAGTGCCCGCCTCCGCATTGACCGTGTAGGCAAGCTTGAGCATATCCGTGCGCTTGCCCGTAAGCGACCATACGGGAATGCTGAGCGAAATGTTCTTGTCGCTGCAATTGATTGCGATTATGGCGCAGTCCTCCTTATCGAACCGCGCATAGACTATATAGCCGTTGCCCGCGTCCAGCGGCATAAGCGAGCCCATTTTGAGGCAGTGTATGCTTTTGCGAAGCGCGATTGCGCTCTTGTGGACGTCGTACGTTTCCCAGTCCTCTCTGCCCCAGGGGAAGGTCCTGCGGCTGTCGGGATCCGTCCAGCCCACCTGTCCCACCTCGTCGCCGTAATACAGTGCGGGGCTGCCCGTCCAGGTCATCTGAATGAGTACGGCAAGATAGAGTACGCGTTTGTCTATATCCTCAGACGCGGCGTCGCCGCCCATAGATTTGAGTGTGCCCACCTTGCGGTTGGTGCGCGTGAGAAAGCGCGAATGGTCGTGATTGGAAAGCTGGTTTATCGCGCTGTCCAAAGCGGGTCTGGGAAGGCGCGCGCCGTTTTTAAGCATCGAGTCGAAGAACGCCTTGCCGTCGTACAGCTTGCCGTAATCTATCGCGCCCGAGTGCTTTTCCATACCCGTCAGAAACCACGTTACGGGCTCCATAAACGCGTCGTAATTCATAACCGAATCCCACTCGCCGCCGAACAGCCATTTTTCGGGGTCGCCGTAGTGTTCGGCAAATACGAACGCTTGAGGGTTGGCTTGTCTTACGCGCTCCTTGAACGTCTTCCAGAATTTGTGGTTGAACCTCTGGCTGTGCCCCAGGTCGGCGGCAACGTCCAGTCGCCAGCCGTCGGCGTTGAAGGGTGCGGACACCCACTTTGCGCCCACGCCGTAAATGCTTTCGCACAGCTGTTCGCTCTTTTCGTAGTTGAGCTTGGGCAGGGTCTTATAGCCCCACCACCCCTCGTACTCGCTGTCCGCCTTGCGCGGCTTGTTGAATTTGAAGTAGCTGCGGTAGGGGCTGTCCAGCGACTGGAACGCGCCCTTTTCGTAACCCTTTTTATCGAGATATATGCCCTCTCTGTCCAGCCACTTATGGAAGGAACCGCAGTGATTGAACACGCCGTCCACAACCACCTTTATATCCATAGCGTGCATCTTTTCGACGAGCTCGGCAAAGTATTGGTTGGACTTTTCCAGATTGGTTTTGTCGGTTACCCTGCGTATATACTTGGGTGCGTAGCCGTTGTGCTTTTCCCAGCCCTGCATATAGTGGTCGTAATCGTTTTCGATAACGGCGAGGTGCGGGTCTATATAGTCGTAGTCCTGCGTATCGTATTTATGGTTGGAGGGCGATACGAATAGGGGATTGAAATACACCGCCTCCACGCCCAGCTCTTTGAGATATTCCAGCTTTTGTTCAACGCCCTGTAAATCGCCGCCGTAGAAGTTGTTTACGTCCAGCGCGTCGGGAATTTTGTACCAGTCGTCAATCTTCCTTACGTGTCCGCCCGTGTAATAGTATTCGTTGTACTGCACGTCGTTCGAAGGGTCGCCGTTGCAGAAACGGTCGCAGTATATCTGATAGAACACCCTGCCCTTTGCCCAGTCGGGTACCTTCACCCCGGGCATAAAGGAAAAGTTGTACTCCTCCTGATTGTTTGTGACCGCGCCCAGACGGTTGTAATAGATTTCGTCGTCCTCGTCCACCAGCTTGAAAAAGTAGCTTACTGGCTTGGAGCCGCACGTAAACGTCAGGGAATAAAAGTCGAAGCTTTCGCACTTTTTGGGAAGCTTCTTCATAACGCGCATTTTGCCGTTTATAAAGGCGTAAACTTTCAGCACGTCGTTTTCGAGCGTGCGGAAGGTAAGCGTTACCTTATCGCCGGGCACGGGCTCGTATGGAGTTTTAAAGGTCTCGGTTTCGTCAGTGAAAAGGGCTTGTCTGTTTATCATAATTTGTCTTTAAGATTGTAACATACGCAATGCCCAAAGTCAATACTCCCGCAAAAATCTACCGTTGACAAAAGTGCGTTTATATGATAATATTGAGCGGTAGAAATTCATTTCCGATGGGGACAGACTATGCCTGAAAATCAAAACGAACAGACGAACACCGAAGATGAAAACGCCCTGCCCGAACAACCCGCCGCTCAAAGTGTGGCGGAAGCTACCGCAGGCAAGGTGAAAAAGAAATGGAAAAAACCTACTAAGAAGCAGGTTTTGCACGAGATAGTCAGCTATCTGATAATGACCGTAGGCACGATTCTAGTTGCTGCGGGCGTTTACTTTTTCAAGGCGCCCAACCACTTTGCGACGGGCGGCGTAAGCGGTATTTCCATTATAATCGCAAAATACGTGCCGCTCAATCAGTCCACGCTGGTAATGATTATAAACGCCGCGTTGATTATAATAGGCTTTATCTTTCTGGGCAGGGGCTGTACGGTACGCACCATCTACTGCTCGCTGATGTACTCGCTGGAAAACTTTTTGTTCGAAGAGTTTTTGCCGCTGGATATAATACCGGGAACTGTAAAAATATTTGATGAAGCCGGCACACTAGTCGCCTGCACCCTCACCAACCAGCCGCTTATGGAGCTCGTGTTTGCAATGCTTTTAACGGGCATAGGCAGCGCGATAATGTTCAACTGCAAGGCGTCGTCGGGCGGCACGGACATAGTTGCACTCATACTCAAAAAGTACACCAAAATAAACACGGGCAAGGCGCTGCTAATCACCGACGCGGCGATAGCGTTCTCCACCTTCTTTATCTTCGGCGTACAGGCGGGTCTGTTCTCTATCCTCGGTCTGTTCTCCAAGGCGTTCATAGTGGACGGCGTAATAGAAAACATAGGCAAGAGCAAGTACTTAACCATAATTACTACTATGCCCGAGGAAATCGGCAAGTATATCACGACGGTAGTCAAACGCGACTACACCAGCTACAAGGCGACGGGCGGATATACGGGTGCGGAAAAGACCGTGCTTATCACCGTGTGCAAGCGCAGCGAGGCGCTTAAAATCAAAGCCAAGGTAAAGCTTATAGACAGCACATCCTTCGTGATTATAACCGACGCAAACGAAATACTCGGCAAGGGATTCAGAGAAACTTTATAATCTTTATAGTAAAAGCCCCGCGGCGGTTGCCGCGGGGCTTTTTTGTTTTAGTTTTTCTTGTCCGTATCCTCGTCGGTTATACCTAAATCAACGGGGTCGGCAGGCGTATAGAAGCCGCCCACGTCAAATATCCTTCCGTCGTCCACGGGCATAGGCGCAACAAAGTTACGCACTATCGTCCTGCCTGAGGGCGAGGGCTGTGCCGCCGTTGCCTGCGCGTTCTGCGCTGGCTTCTTGGTCGTGTCTATCTTTGTAGTCGTCACGGTAGTCATTACCGCGTCGGGGGGATAGACTGCGTTTGCCGTCGCCGTTGACGAGTTGCCGTCCGTCAGTTGTGCGGGCTGTGCGGGAGGCGCCGTAATAACGGGCTGCTGCGACGCCGAAGCCATCACGTTTTTAAGCGCGCGGGTCATAATCTCGGTCATAGCGTCCACGTTAATGTTGGATACTTCACCGCTGCGCATTGCGTTAATGTCGTTGCGCATTGCCGCTTCGGCCCTGAGCGCTGCCTCCGAACGGATTGCTTCCGCCCTGAGTATAGCGGATTCTTTTGCCGATTCCTGCGCGGCTTTAAGCGCCGCCAGTTCAGCCTGTACCTGCATAAACTGCGCTTCGGTTACCATTCCGCCACCCGCTGACATAGGCTGCTGCTGAGGCGCGTACTGGGGCTGGGGTTGAGGCTGGGAAGGCATTTGCTGCTGCATCATTTGAGGCATCATCTGGGGCATCATAGGCGGCATCATCATCTGAGGCATCTGCGGCATTTGCTGCTGCTGATTCATACGCGCCATTCTCTCCTCGCGCTCCAGCTTGCGCTCCTCGCGTTCGCGCTCTTCCTTTTCCAGCCTGCGCTGTTCCTCCAGCTCTTCCTTCTTGCGCTTCTTTTTCCTTGCGCTTGCTATCAGGCAGATAAGGATAATCAGGAATAACAACGCCGCAGCAGCTATTACAAGCCACAGCCAGTTTGCCTTTAAGAAGTTAAGCGTGCTTCCCATTGCCGCCGCAAAGCCGCTCTGGGGTACGGTGTAGCTTATCTTGTCGCTGGTCGTTGCGAAATTGCCGTCTGCCGTCTTGAATACTACGTTGCCGCTCTCCGCGTCTATTCCGCCGAATACGGCTTCGACTCTGAACGACTTGCCGCCCTTCAGCTCGGGAGTTTCTATGTACTGTCCCGCGTCGTCGTAGTACTTGTAAAGCAAGCTCAGCGTTTCCGCATTGATAAGCTTGGTGACGTTCTCGGGCAAATTCAGCGTTGCACCCGTCTTGCTCTTGTTCCACATCTCGGTGGTGTCGATTACAAGCGGCGTAATGTTCCACTTCAGTTCGGCAATAGTGTCGTCCAGAATTGAAATTTCGTTGTCGAACAGTTTAACCGCAAACAGCTTCAGACTTGCGGGTTCCGCCGTCGTCGGTATCGCCCACTTGTAGTTGGGGTCGGTCAACGTCAGGCGTGCCGTATATCCGTTCTGGCTGACGTTTCTCAATTCCAGATAATCGCCGCTCAGACTGATAATATCCTTGTACTCCGCATAGCTTCCGCCCAGGTAGTCGGCAAGGTTGATATACTCGCCGCTGAACAAAATTCCGCTGAATGTGGGCACGGCAATTTCCTTGCGCTGTATTTCGAAGTCAACTTTGTTCGACTTGTCAAGAGTGTAGTCTTCCGCATATTCGGGCTTGATATTTATCTGAATAACGTACTTGCCCGCACCGTTTGCGGCAGGGTTGAACTCAGAAAGCTCGCCTATATCCACGCCGTCTTTCAGCACGCGGATTTCATAGTAGGAGCTGTCCCAAGGGTCGCCCGTTTCGGTATTGATAAGCGTGAACACCTTGCTCAAATCCAGCTCGCCGCCGTACTCGTAGCCGTTGATTTTCTCATCGTCCACTTTAAGCTCTATAAGCGTCATCTGTCCGCCGAGCTTGAACTTCTTGGGGTTCTTGGTGGCGTCGTCTTCCAGCTTATACTTCTTTGCCCCGTCCTCGGTGAGCTCTGCCTTTACGTACAGCCACGTTTCGTTGGGGTCGGTAAATCTGTCGTTGGTGCAAAGCGCTTTCAGCTCGGCTTCGGACAAAGGCGTGGTGTCGGGCGCGCCGTCCACCATCTTATAGAAGCTGTACTTGATAGCCCCTTCCTGCACTTCCGTCAGGCCGCTCAAAAGCATTACCTGCAAGTGCGCAACGGAGCTATCGTTGAAATAGTCGTCGAAGTAAGTAGGTTTGCCCCACGCCAGTTTTATAACTTCCTTGGAAATTTCCCAGGGAATATCCACGTGCACGGTAGAGCCGCCGTTTGCAAGGCAATGGTTGTCGTCCAGCGTTACGGTTGCGCCGATTGTGTACGAGCCTGCCTGCGTTTTCTTGGGTGCAGTTTCGTCAAACTCGATTGACTTTATACCGTGCGGGTATAAGCTTTCGTGAGGAAGCGATATAGTAACGGGTTTACCGTTGAATTCGGGAGGGTTCTTAGGATCATAGTCTTCTACCGATCCACCCTCGCGCTGATATTTCAAAGGAATGTCACTGCCCGCAACGGTTATTTCGTGCTTGCCAATCTCCACTTCGAAGGTCAGCGTTGCCGTTCCGTCGCCGTTATTCGTATAGGACTTGAACGTGTTTGTCTGCGTTACGTCAAACGCCGCGGGAAGGCTGTGGTTTGCCGCCTCGTCGTCCTTGACTTTAATCTTTACGGTAACGGTCAGCGTGCCCGCATTGATTGCCTGCGTTACGGTGCTGTCGTTATTGTATTGTAACGATACAGAATCCGCATACGTCAAGTAATCTATATTCGAAAAATCTAGTTCGAATTTGTATTCCGTAGCCTGCTTGGAAACGCTGTCGTATTCATACTTCAACCCGTCCGAAGGAATTGCTACGGCAGGTTCGCCGTCCGCCTCCTTCTTTACCGTATTGTAAAGTATGCCTATGTCGTCGATGCTGGCTTCGCCTGCGGTAACCGTTAAAGCCTGCGCCGCGCTGGTGCCCAGCTTATAGTTCTTGTTTACCGCGTTGGCGGCTTCGGGTGCAAGCTCAAAAGCAAGCGAGTACGTGCCCGCGCTGAATTTGTTGCCTACGCCTTTAAGCGTGGTTACGTCCAGCGTGAAGTTGCCTATAGTATCGCCGCTGCTGCTTCCCACAAGTACTTTCGAACCGCTTCCGAAAGTGTAGTACAGCAATAATACAGGTTCTTCCGCACTTCCGCCCGTCGGGGTTTCGCCGCCTCCGTTAGTATCGTAGTCCGCGGTAACGTTACCCGTCGTGCTGGTCTTTAAATTGAAGTTGGAATTGTTGGTAAGAGGCGACTTGAATTTGATTACAAGCTCCTTCTTTTCAACCGTGAATGTCTTGGACTTTTCTGCGGTTGCAAGCGCCGTTGCCCATTTGTAGTTGTTGCCGTCCACAAGCGCGAAAGTGACCTTATAGTCCTCCGCATTTGTAGCAGTAAACTTCTTACTTGCGGCGTCGTACTTGACTAAGAAATATCCGTCCGCACTCTCGTACTCCGTTCCTGCCGCATTTGCCGTAAGCGCAACGGAGCCTGCCTTGATATTGTCCACCTTTAAAATAGCGGTATCATAGGTCGTGCTTGTAAGCGCAAAATCCTGCTCGTTTGCGTTGTACGTTTGCTTATCTATGCTGAACGTAGGCAAGCTCACTTCGGCTTTATCCACCGTATACGCAAAGGATGTCTGCGCGCATTTAAGCTCGTAATTGCTCGTTTTCGCGTTCTTGTCTTTAAACTTAGCCGTATATGAACCGGCAAGTCTGGGCACGGTTGTAACTTCGGTGTAAGTAGTAGTTCCGTCGTTTGCCGCTCCGCTGTAAACTATTTCGTAGTCGGGGAAACGGTTTGCAGGCGTACCCGTTGGAATACTTTCGGTAGATACGGTTGTCTTAATGTCTACCTTATACGTTTTAGTAGTATCCGCAGTATAGACTACCGAAGTGCCGCTCTTTTCAACCGAGCCTCCGCCCGAAGTATCGTATATACTGTAACTTACGTTTATCTTTTTGGGAGCTATCGTATATTCAACTACGCGGTAGCGCTGCAACGCCTTCTGCACGTCGGTTGCCGTATCGTAGTCCAGCGTATCGTCCTCCCATTTAAGGAAATCGCTTTTGAGTTTGAGCGTAACTTTATACTTGCCCGCGTTTTTCAGAGTTGTGGCAATCGCGGGGTCAACCGTCAGTGACGATTTTATACCGTCGTCCACGCTGCTGCCGCTGATTTGCGGCGTGTCGAACGAGGAAGTAGTATCTTCGCGTGCAATATGCTCGTAAGTAACTTCCATTAAATCGGTGCTGGAATAAATTTCGTCCCTGTACCAGTCGGGATCAAGATAATTTAAAGTATGCTGCGTGCCGTTGTAGGTTAAAGGTTGCGCAGTACCGTCGTACGCGTAAGTCGAAGTTATATTGCCGGGAGCGTCCAGCTCTATTTGCGATAAATCCAGGTGAATAGCGGGACGAACTGCGAATGCATTCGCATATTTACCAGTCGAATTTACACTGACTCCATCCGCCTTTATATAATAACCATTGTACGCACTACCGTCAACTCCCGTTCTGAGCCAAGTATAATTGTATATGCCTTTAGTTGCCCCCGATTTAACCGAAGAAGCCTGTGAACCTATATCCGTCTTCTTCTGATCGGTAGAAGTCTTCCATATTCCGCTGGTACCGTCAGTCGAACCCAGCTCGGTTATGCTGGGAAGCCAAACTTTATCGTTCTTCCACTGTCCGTACAAATCGATAACAGAACTGCTACTCGTCGTATAAGTTTTACCTTCGAAGCTGTAAGTGATACCGCCCTGCGCATTATACGATTCGTTGTTTAAGTTTTTATAATTCGAGCCGTTAGCAATAACGTGGGTTACGGAATTTTTCTGGTTTGCCTGCCACTCGACTTCGACGGGAGCAACCAGTAAACTTGCAATATCTCCTCTCGTAAATTCGTAATATTTATTGGTTGTATCGCTGACGGCAAAGCTAGTCGCGTCCGTAATAGTCGGCTGTGACGACTTTGAAACGTGATTGCCTATCGAAGACGACCCGGGAGTATACGCAGAGCTGTAATAACCGCCGTTGTTCAGCGTTATCGCCCTCATATAACTTGAACCGTACATTCCTACGGGAGTAGTCCAAGTAGATGTGGCACTATTACTTGAATCGTTATACCATCCGTCAGTAAACGGAGAAATATCCTGCGTAGTAGAATAATCGGTATTATACGTATATTGAGAGGTATTGATACCCGAATGCCAAAGCGTAAGAATCGGCTTACCAGTTGCAGTGCCGTCCGTCGTGGAAAGGTAAACGGGAGTCCAGATAATTCCGCCGAATTTCACGGTTACGTCGTTTCCGCCGTTTGCCGACCTGAAATCGGAAGCATCCTTTCCGCCGCTTCTGGCAGCCAACACCAGGTCGCTCAGTTTTTTGCCGGTGCCCAGCGTTTTTTCCGCCAGCTTATCCAAAACGTTGATATCGTAAGTTCTGGAAGCCGAATTGTACAGGTCGGTTGAAGTAATAAGCTTGCTTGTCGGCACGTCATTCGAACTCGTTACGACAAACGCTTCCGCGCTGATCTTGTTATTCAAAAATGAAAAAACTGTGCCAAGACATAGTCCGACACAGAATATGGGCGTGAGTATATAAAGCAACGCGCGCTTTACGCTTTGCTTACGACTTAAAAGTGCTTGCCCCCCCCCCAGTAGTCATTTTGAACAGTTTCATACAAATTTCCTCACAACAAAATCTATTTTAGTGTATGGATTATATCACAAGTAAATGAAAATTTCAATACTTTTCGGCAAAGTTTTTAAAAATAGTTGTTAAATTTACATAAAACACAATATGTTGTGGTTTTTTAATTTTTGGTATTGCAATATTCTATAAAGCGTGATATAATACACGGTGTAAAACAAATAAATCTGGAGGCATTTGAAATGACCAACGAACAGAAATTAGAACAAATCAAGAAAATGAAGATAGTTCCCGTTGTGGTGCTGAACTCGCTTGAAGAGACCCTGCCCAAGATGCAGGCGCTTGTTGAAGGCGGTCTGCCCTGCGCGGAAATCACCTTCCGTACGGCGTGCGCCGAGGAAGCGATTAAGCTTACCGTTAAGCACTTCCCCGATATGTTTGTAGGCGCGGGCACGGTTATCAACCGCGAGCAGTGCGAAAAGGCTATTGCGGCGGGCTCCAAATTCATAGTTTCCCCCGGCTTCTCCGAAGAGGTTGCGGACTGCTGTGCGGAGCACGGTATGCTCTACCTCCCCGGTATCGTTACCCCCACCGAGGCTATGGCGGCAATCGCAAAGGGTCTTACCACACTTAAATTCTTCCCCGCTTCCAACTACGGCGGCTTGAAGACCATCAAGGCTATCTGCGCGGCGTTCCCCTACCTGCACATTATGCCCACGGGCGGCATCTCCGCGGACAACATTTTGGAATATCTTGCATACGACAAGATTATCGCCTGCGGCGGCAGCTGGATGATGAAGGGCACTCCCGAAGAAATCAAGGCGGCAACCAAGGCGGCTGTTGATTTGGTTAAATAAGTAAATGAAAAGACCTTGCGGCTGTCGCCGCAAGGTCATTTTTTTATAAATATTTTTTCAGTTTCTTTTCGAAGCCTTCTTCTATGGCGATGAGTTCCTTTAAAAGGTTCTTGACGTCAACGTTCATAATTTCTTCGCCGTCGGTAAGGGAAGTTTTAAGCGACGTAATGCCGTTTACGGTGCCCTTAATCATCATCTGCGCAACGTTCTGCTTGGAGTTGTCGGTTGCGGCGTTCATCTTTATCGCGCTCCACATCATAGCCTTCTTTATGGGCGAAGGCTCCTTTAAGTTGAGGTCGTATCTTGTTGCAAGGCTTGCCGCCTCCGAGCATATTCTTTCGTATTCCTCGTGCTCGCGCAGAAGCTCTTCCTTAATATCCTCGTCCTCCACTTCGGGCAGAAGGTCGGTTATCGACGTCTGAGCATACTGTGCGTTGCGGTAAATTTCCGCCAGAACTTCGCTGTCGCTTTTAAGATTGTCCATTTTATTCTCCTTGAAAATATTTTCGTTATCTATACTTTGCCGCAAATTAGCCCTAATTATACGGTCAGCGGGCAAAAATTGCTTGACTTGGCTACTTTATTATGATATATTTATCGTCGAGCCGTTCGGAACGGGCTTTTTAAGTGCGCAAATTTTTCCAAGCGCCGCCTACGCCTTTGGCAATTTAGTATCCGACGAGACTGGTTAGAGGAGGATTTTTTATGTACGCAATTTTCGATAACGGAAACAAGCAGTATAAAGTTTCCGTTGGCGACACCTTAAAGGTGGAAAAGCTCGATGCAGAAGTTGGCGCAACCGTCACCTTCCCCGTTGTTTTAACGGCGGACGGCGAAAGCGTTAAGGTCGGCAAAGAGGTTGAAAAGGTTCTGGTTACCGCGGAGGTGCTCTCTCACGGCAAGGAAAAGAAGATTATCGTCTTCAAGTACAAGGCCAAGAAGAACGAGAGAAAGAAGCAGGGTCACAGACAGCCCTACACTTCCATTAAGGTAACGGCAATCGGCGAAGGCGCGCCCGCTAAAAAGACGGCGGCTAAGGCCAAGCCCGCTGCGGCAAAGACCGAAAAGGTTACCGCGGCTGAGTAATTTACAGGAGGACCAGATAGAATGTTATTGATTAAGTTATTTGCCCACAAGAAGGGCGGCGGTTCGACCGATAACGGCAGAGACAGTAACCCCAAATACCTCGGCGTTAAGCGTGCCGACGGACAGAGCGTGCTTGCAGGCAACATCCTTGTTAGACAGCGCGGCAGCAAGTTCAAGCCCGGCAACAACGTAGGTATCGGCAAGGACGACACTTTGTTTGCTCTCGTTGACGGCAAGGTTAAGTTTGAAAGAGTCGGCAAGGACGGTAAGCAGGTTTCCGTTTATCCCGTAGCCGAATAAGAAAACACAAATTCAAGCGAGGGTGCTTTTGCCCCTCGCTTTTATTTATTTCCAGATATTATATATGGACAAAACCGTATATGATATGCTATAATACGGATATGAACGATATTTCTACCGTAGAAAGGACTGAGGGCGGAAAAACCGCCGCGCACGCGCACGGCGACTTTGAATTGCTTTGCTTTGAAGATTGCGGAAGGCTGGATGCGGACGGACAGACGTTTGACTGCGTACAGGGCGACGCGGTAGTCCTCCCTCCCCTTATCCCCCGCTTTCTGCACAGCGGAAGCGCGGTGCGCGTGGTGCTGGACAAGGCTCTGCTGCCGCTTAAAGCCGCGGTGAAGATTCCTGCGGACGACGCACGCGACTTATGCGACGCGGCTACCCGTGCCCTTACTTACGGCAACACCGACGGCAGACAACGCGAGGGCGTGCTTTCGGCATACGGCGGTCTGATTGCCGCACTGATTACGGCGTATTGTGCGCCCGACGGCTATTCGCCCGCTGTAAAAGCGGTTATCGAGGACACGGAAAAACACGTGAGCGACCCCACCTATTCGCTGGAAAGCTTTATACGCACACTGCCCTTAAACTACGACTACGTGCGCAAGCTCTTCAAAAAAGAGGTTGGCGCGACCCCTCACGAATACCTTACGCGTGCGAGAATGGAGCGCGCAAAGGGCATAATTTTATCGGGTATGACCAACCGCTATTCGGACTACACCGTCACTCAGATTGCCGAAGCCTGCGGCTTTTCCGAACCGCTGTATTTTTCGCGCGTGTTCAAGAAATATTTCGGCGTTGCGCCGTCGCTCTATTTAAACGGTGCCGAACATAAGAATTAAAAAGAGGACTTACTGATGAAATACAAGGTTTTATACAATCCCCTTGCGGGGGCAATTAACGACACCGACTTTTACGAGGAGCTTAAATACGCTCTCGAAGGCGACGAGATTGAATACTACGACATAACCAAGACCGACTACGCCGAGTTTTTTGCGGGCGTTAAGAACGGCGAAGGCGTGATTATCGCGGGAGGCGACGGCACGCTGAACCGCTATATCAACGCGACCGACGGTATGGAAATAAAAGCGCCCGTCTACTACTACGCGGCGGGCAACGGCAACGACTTCTGGGCGGACATCTGCAGGTCAGCTGGCGACAGGCCCGTGGAGCTTGCGCCGTATATAAAGGATTTGCCCGAGGTCGAAGTCAACGGCAGAAGCTATAAATTTATTAACGGCGTGGGCTACGGCATAGACGGCTACTGCTGCGAGGTAGGCGACAAGCTGAAAGCCGCGGACAAGAAGGTCAACTACACGGGCATTGCCATAAAGGGGCTTCTGTTCCACTACAAGCCCGCAAACGCAACCGTTACCGTGGACGGCGTTACATACAGCTTTAAAAAGGTGTGGATTGCGCCCACTATGAACGGCAGAATGTACGGCGGCGGAATGATGCCTACCCCCGCGCAGGACAGGCTGAACGCCGAGCGCACTCTTTCGCTGTGCGTGTTCTACGGCTCGGGCAAGCTGAAAACGCTGATGATTTTCCCCTCCCTCTTCAAGGGCGAGCACATTAAGAAGACGAAGAACGTAAAAATTCTGAAAGGCAAAAAAATTACCGTGCAGTTCGATAGACCGTGCGCACTGCAGATTGACGGCGAAACGGTGCTGAACGTTACCGAATACACGGTCACTTCCGCAAATTAAAAATAGGGGGCGCGCTTGCGCCCCTCTTTTTTTATGGCACGCTTTTGGCTTTAACCTTTAAAAGCTTTATCTTCTTGAACGAAATTAGATTTATTGCAACGTACACGCCGACGAGCAGGGCGATTGCCCCCAGCATAACCGCGTACATAACGCCGACGCTCACGCTTTTATCAAAGAAATACAGGTTGCAGTCAACCGAGTCTTTTATACCCTTTACCACCTCTTCGGGGAAGCCGACGGAGGACATTTCCTTTAAGACGCCGCCCATCATATGGTTGCGCACGAGCGACGTGCCGTACGTTCCGGGCAGAAACATAATCGTGTTCCTCACCCCCGCGCCGAACTGTGAAAGCGGCATATATGCGCCGCAAATGAAGCCGTAGCCCGCGGATACTATTGTACCTACCGCCGTAATCTGTCCCTGCGACGTGAGGAATGTGTTGATTATTGCGGACAGCACCGTGCCGAACAGCGTGAGAATTACGACGTCCGAAAGCACCAGCATTACGTCCGCAAAGCTTAAAAACCAGCCCGTGCACGCCAGATATATAAGGCTTGCTCCCGTTGCGATGACGCAGATTACAAGCGTGCTTATCACCGTTGCGGCGTAGTAGCCGAGCGCAAGCGTGGACTGCTTTACGGGCGACATTAAAAGGTCGTCGCGCGCGCCGTTGACTTTATCCAGTACCATCAAAAAGTTTGCGCAGAACGCAACCGTCACGCAGGAAACGGCAATCAGCGACGAGCACAGCTGTCCGCCCACAAGACCGTTGATAATCTTGTTGCTCACTTCAAACCCCTCGGGCAGGTTTGACTTGAACGTGTCGCGGTAGACGTTGCCCAGGAAGGTTGCAAACAGAATGAGCAGAATGAGCGGCGTTATCAGCGAGGTCAACACCATACCTCTGTCCTTTAAAAACAGCTTTACGTTGCGCTTTATCAAGTGAAGAAATTTGATCATAAAAGTTCGCCTCCCGCAAGCTCCTTGCCCGTGACGGCAAGGAATACGTCGTCCATATTGCCCTTGAAAATTTCGAAATCGGTGAAAAGCTCGCCGTGCTCCGCAACCAGCTTTGCGGCGTGCGCGGTGTCGGGCACGCTTATGCGCACCGCTCCGCCCACCTCCTTGCACGGATAGCCAAGGGCGGTTACCTCGTCCATATTCCGCCCGTAAACGTTGATATAGTCGTTGGTGTATTTATTTTTCAGATCGAGCGGCGTGCCTTCCGCCGCCTTTTTGCCGCTGTCCAGAATGACGACGTAGTCCGCGTCAGCCGCCTCCTCCATATAGTGTGTGGTTAAAAATACGGTCAGCCCCTCCCTCTCGCGAAGGTCGGTAACTACCTGCCATAAGAGCTTGCGCGTCTGCGGGTCGAGCCCCGTGGTCGGTTCGTCCAGCACTAAAATTTCGGGTCTGTGCAGAAGTGCGCGCGCAATGTCTATGCGCCTGCGCTGACCGCCCGAAAGCTTGCCCAGCGTGCGCTTCGAAAAGTCGGCAAAGTGTAAAAGTGCGGCAAGCTCGTTATACCTTGCCTTAAACCTATCGCCCGTGATGCCGTACAGCGCGGCGCGGCTTTGCAGGTTGTCGTAAACGGACAGATGCTTGTCCAGCACGCTGTTCTGAAATACCACGCCCAGACAGCTTTTTGTGCGGGCCGTCGCGTCGTCCGCGTCCGCTCCGTTAATTAAAACTATGCCGCTGTCCTTTGCAATTTTGCCGCACATTATGGAAATGGTCGTGCTCTTACCCGCGCCGTTTACGCCCAAAAACGCAAACAGCTCGCCCCTGCGCACCGAAAAGCTCAAATCGTTTACGGCGTGCACTTCCTTAAACGACTTATTCAGATTGCGAATCTCTATTATCTTCTCCGAATCCATCGCCCTCTTCCTCCTTTTTCTCTTTTTCCATCTTGCGCTTTCTGAGCGCCGTATTTATATTCCCCGCCTCGACGGACATTTTCAAATAGGTTATGCCGAAAATGCTTGCGTCCACTATGAGCACCGTGGCGAAAAAGATAAAGTATCCGCCCACGCCGCGCCACATACCTATGAACCAACCCGCCGCAGGCAACAGTATTTCCAGAAGAATACCGTGAATTATAATGCGTATCAGCGTCTGTTTGCCAGTCGGCTCCCTGCGCGACCAGAACACGAATAACGGCGCGTCCGCAACTAGGGAGAATATCATTGCTTTCCAGAAAAAGTCGAGTGAAATCGACGTTCCGCCGCTTGCAAGGCACCAGAAAAATGAAGCCATCATCGTTAAGCCGTAAATCAAAAAATAGTGAAAACAAAAAGTTTTTAAAATCTGCTTAATGTTCATAACCGCCCCCTTATAGCCCCATTATCCTTTTCAGCGAGGACACGTAAGACCGAGAAACCATAACCTTTTCGCCGTTGTCCAGCGTTGCCGTGAACCTGCCGTAGAGCGCGGGCGAAACGCACACTATTCTGTCCGCGTTGATTACCGTGGACTTTGTGGCGCGGAAAAAGTGCGTGCCGTAGGTCAGCTGCTCGAACTCGTAAAGTTTGAGCTTGCTTTCGTACACCTCGCTTTCGCAGTACAAAAACGAGTTGTTGTCCACTACCTCGAAATAGTAAATATCGCCCAGTGGCAGCTTGTAAATCTCGCCGTCCTTAACGGCGGTGACTCCGCCTATCACGGCGTTTAAAGTCCTTGCGGCGTAGGTCATATCCTCGGTGACTTTTTTGCACCGCACGATTATGATCTCCTCCTCGCCATCTTTAACTTTTTCGTAAATAATGCGCATCGTTATCTCCGTGATTATAATACCATATTTCCCTTTGCGCGCGAAATATAAAACCGCTAAGTTGCCGATATTCGCTTTTATGTTGCAATAAAAAACGGTAAAATCAAGGCGGGCGCAAGTACTTGCGCCCGCCGTCTGTAAGCTTAACTATTAAAGTTGTTTGATTTCGGTATATGCCATTACGAACGGTCCCGTGCCCTTTGCGTCGTTCTCGACTACGGGTTCGGAGATGTAATATTCATACGATCCGTCGCGCCTGGGATTGTTCTCGGGACCGAGCCCCGCAACCAGACAGATGCCGCCCAGGTTGAGCTTGCCGTCCGTTTCCTTTAAATACTTGTCGCAGATGCCGTTGAAAACGTTTTTGCCCACTTCGGCAAAACGCTTGTCAACGTAGCCCAGCCTTGCGCCCTTCATCATTGCGTACGCAATCATAGAGGAGCCCGAAGTTTCGGCGTAGTTGCCTTCCCTGCCGATATAGTCAACTACCTGCCAGAACATATTGGTCTGAGGGTCGATATACTGCTCCAAACCCTCGATTGTAGCCTTGAAGATTTCTCCGAGCGCCTTCTTTTCCTCTACCGCGCTTTCGGGCAGATAGGAAAGAACGTCGGTGAGCGCAACGCAATACCAGCCGATTGAACGGAGCCAGAAGTTTCTGGAAAGCCCCGTCTGCTTGTCCGCCCAGAACGCCTGCTTGGAGCAGTCCCAGCCGTGATAGTAAAGGCGTTTTTTCTTGTCGTACATATGGTCGAAAACGCTCTTGAACTGCTTGACGATTTCCGAAAAATCACCGTTGCCGGCTTCCGCAACGTAGCGGGTATAGAACACCTCGGACATATACATTCCGTCCAGCCACACCTGGTGGGGATAGATTGCCTTGTGCCAAAAGTTGCCGTATTCGGTGCGAGGCTGCTCGACTATTTGCCTGTGCAGAAGCTCGATAGCCTTTGCATACTTTTCCTTGCCCGTCTCCTTGTAGAGGTCGAATAAAATTCTGCCCTCGTTGAGGTTGTCGAGGTTGTAGGTTTCCAGCTTGTAGCCGCGTATGCTGCCGTCGTCGAACACGTAGTAGTCTACGAACCTGTCGATAAAGTCAAGATATTTCTTGTCGCCCGTCTGCTTGTATATGGTGTACAGCGAGGTCATCATACAGCCGTCGATGTAGTTCCACGCGGGCTTTTTACCCAGCCTGATGTTCTCGATATTCCATATGGGAGCGTCTGGCTGCGTTTCTTCAATCAGTCTGTCAATGTATTTATCAATTACGTCGTATTTCATATTAAACCTTAACAAAACTCAGATTACGGTGAGCTTGCCGCAATTTTTCTTTATTATATTTTCGCCCTCAACGCCATCGAACGTGACGTTTTTAAGCGTGACTTTTTCAACGTTGTCGATATAAAGACCTTCTTTGCAGAAGTCGCGCACGTTTTCCAGCATTGCAGGCTTGAAGGGCTTTGCGTCCTCTTTGAACGAGAAGCTTACGTTTTCAAGCACAACTTCCTTGACGGGCTGTTCTACAAGTCCGTCGAAGTACGCGCACATACACTCGCACTCGGTGCACTCGATGTCCTTAAATACGAACTTGCCCAGATAGGGTGTGTCGTCGCCGACGGGGTGCTTCTCCCTCGACCAGACGTATTCTGTGTGACCGTCGGGGTCGCAGAAGTAGTACATATTGATAACCAGCGGCGTGATGACGTTTATCATCTTGATATTTTCGAATACTACGCCGTCGATTATCGAATCCTTGCCTCTGCCCCTGCGCGACTTAATGCGCAGACCTCTGTCGGTGTGCTTGAATACGCACTGGCAAACGGTGAGGTTCTTTACGCCGCCGGATATTTCACTGCCCAGTACTATTGCGCCGTGACCATTCTGGAAGAGGTCGTTTCTTATGGTGTGGTGGTTTGCGGGCGTCTTGTACTTTGCTCCCAGATAGAGCTTGCCCGCCTTGATTGCCACGCAGTCGTCGCCGACCGAGAAGATACAGCCGACAATTTCAACGTTGTCGCAGCTTTCGGGGTCAAGTCCGTCGGTGTTGGGCCCCGTGTAGGGATTCTGCACTCTCAAGTCGTAGAAGCCCAAATTCTCGGAAAAGAAGGGATGCAGGTTCCACGCGCCCGAGTTTTTGCAGGTTACGCCGTGGAAAACTACGTTCTTGCACTTGTTCAGCGTGACAAGGCGGGGTCTTGCAACCGCCCTGCCCTTGGGGGTAGCCCACCAGGTGGACTTCTCGGCGTTGCCGTTTATTGCGCCCTCGCCGACTATTCTTATATTTTGCTTTTTATAGGCCGACACGAACGACTGGTGGCAGGGATAGGGATTGCCCTCCCAGGTTGCCAGAATTTCTTCCGTGCCGTCGTCGTGCTCGATTTTAGCGGGTACGTAGGGATAATGCTCCTCTACTATGTCGCCTAAAATTTCGCCGTCCTTTAAAATTTCTATTGTTATATCCGAAGCGAGAACAATGGGACGGGTATAAAAGCTTCCCTCGGGAATTATTACCCTGCCGCCTCTGGGACAGCTGTCAATCGCCATCTGGATATAGTAGGTGTCGTCCGTAACGCCGTCGCCCTTTGCGCCGAGGTCCTTGACGTTTACGCAGCCGCTTTCCTTGTCGGTGCGGAATTTGAGCGTAAAGCCGTCCGCGGTGGTACCAACGGTATATTCCGTGTCGGGAGTAAGGTTAAAGAGCGAAAAAACGTTGCTGTCCTTTTCCTCTCCCTGCGCCTGCCCGTTGAGCGTAACGCGGTACTTTTGGGGTGCGTAATAGGGATTGGTATTCTCCAATTCGAAACACGCCGTGGTGCTTGACGCAAACAACAATTTAAACATCTCGTTTTTCCTCCTTGCTCTCCGCCGCGTCTTCGAAGACGTCTGCAAGTCCTTTTTCCTCCGCCTTTTTGCGCTTTGCTCGCTTGACAAGGAAAACTATAAGGTCCTTTATGCCGATAAACGCCATATCGACCATTACGCAGAAAGTTCCGTATATAAGCGGTCCTACGGCAATCGTAACGTAACCGTCGTAGTTGTTATTGATAAGGTTAAACAGCTGGTTGATGCCGCCGTACATTAACATTACCAAAAGTCCTACGACGAGATAATAGATAATGTTGGTAAAGAATGTCCAGAACTGCTTGAAAGGAAAGGGAAACATCATATACTTGTTGTATTCCTTTTCCGACGACTCCATATATCTGAAAATGGGGTTTACGAAAATATCCGTAAATATGCCCAGTACACAACCTGCAAGCACCGCCTGGTCCAGCGCGTCGGTCACGACTCTGCCCAAACCCATCAGTATGAAGTAGCACACCGCGCCTGCAAACCACCACTTTATGAAAATGGCTTTAACCCAAACGGGAATACGGGAAAGCTTGTCTATCTTGTACGGGTCGAAGTCGGCTTTTTTGGAGCCCGGCTTTACCTTTTGCTCTTCACCCGTTATTTCGGCAATGTTGGTGGGCACCGGTTCAGCCTCGGTTTCGTCAAGCTCGCCCTTCAACGCCGCCACAAGCTCGTCCACTTCCTTCGTTTTTAAATCGTAGTAGTTTTCGATTGTGGTTTCTTTGTTCTTTTTCTTCTTTTTTGACATTTTATCCTATTTTTGATAATAACCGACAAGAATACTTGCCGGTTATATCAAATTGCCTGCTAAATAATTTTATTGCCGATTACTCGTCTTCGGTGTCGATAACTTCCTTGATCTCCGTGCTCTCGACAACCTTGGAGGTGTTGATCTTCATAATGAGCTTCTTGTAGAGAGGAAGCGTTGCAAGCAACACCGCGGATATTCCGAGGAATACCATATGCGCAATGTCAAGATGCAGTGCGCTGACAAGGTAGGACTTGTAGCTGCCCGCGTCGTAAGCCAAGCTAGCCGCATCACCGCTGAAATACTTCGCATAGGGCGCAGCCTGCTCAGCGTTAAGGAAGAACTTTGCTTCGTTACCGTTGATACAGCCGGTGAGCTGCTTATAATAGAGCAAGTCCATAAGGAACATTACAATCAGGAACACGAACGTAAGCGCAAGCATTATGTAGTTCATAGTATGCTTTTTGCCGTTCTTCTTGTATTTGATGCCGCGCTTGGGGAAGGTGTTCATAAAGAGCACCAACACCAGAATGGAGAAAAGCGTGGTAATAAATACCGACAGACCCAGATAGCTCTGCGAAGGGAAATCGATTACGGGACCGGGCGAGAACACATTCAGGCCGATCAGATACATAACCGAGCTGATTACAAAGAACAGGAACGCAATTCTCTGGGGCTTTCTTTTAAGAGTAACCGCCTGCTTTCTGAACCATTCCTTGATTCTTGCACCGATGCCCGGCTTCTTGGTTTCTGCGGATGCAACGGCGGTTTCTTCAACAACCGTTTCCGTGGGTGTAGTCTGCTGTTCTTCAACTAATACGTTTTCTTTCTCTTCCATAACTACACCTCCTTAAATAATCGCCTGCGTAGTTTCTTTATCGAAGAAGTGCATACGCTCGGGGTCGAAGCCAAGTTTGATTTCGTCGCCGAACTTGTAGTTGCACCACTCCGCAAACTTACATACGACTATCTTTTTGCCGTCGATTTTGCCGTGTACCAAGGTGTTCATACCGAGGTTTTCGTTATTGGTTACTACGAAAGGTATGGTGCCGTCGCGCACAATATTTTCGGGACGCGCGCCGAGGATAACCTCTTTGCCTTCGTATTCTTTAAGCTTTTCGCTCTGATCCGCAGTGAGAGGATACTCGAAAAGCTCGCTTACGAACTTGCCGCCCTCTATTTTACCTTCGAACATATTCATAGGAGGAAGTCCTATGAAGGTTGCAACGAACGTATTTGCGGGGTGCTCGTACAGGTCGATAGGCTTGCCTATCTGCTGAACGTGTCCCATTGACATACATACGATTCTGTCCGCAAGCGTAAGAGCTTCGGTCTGGTCGTGCGTAACGTACATCATCGTTGCGTTAAGCTTCTTGTGCAGAAGCATTATTTCACGGCGCATCGAGCCGCGCAGCTTTGCGTCGAGGTTGGACAAGGGTTCGTCGAAGAGGAACACCTTGGGGTTACGTACTATTGCACGTCCCATTGCAACACGCTGGCGCTGACCGCCGGAAAGCTGCTTGGGCTTTTTGTTAAGCTGGGACTTCAGATCGAGAATCTCTGCCGCAGCCATAACCTTTCTGTGGATTATATCCTTCTTTTCCTTCCTCAGCGTAAGGGAAAATGCCATATTTTCGTATATAGTCATATGCCCGTAGAGCGCATAGTTCTGGAAAACCATCGATATATCTCTGTCTTTGGGCGGAAGTCTTGTACAGTCCTTACCGTCGATAATGAGCTGACCGCTCGAAATATCTTCAAGACCCGCAACCATTCTGAGCGTGGTGGATTTACCGCAGCCCGAAGGTCCTACCAAAACGATGAGCTCGCCGTCCTCTACGTCGAGATTGAAATCCCAAACCGCCTGAACGCCGCCGTCGTATATCTTTTCAATATGTTGCAAACTTAAATTAGCCATTTTCTGCCTCCTCGGAAGAAACGGTCTTCTCTTCTGCCTCAACGGTTGCTTCCGCTACGGAAGGCTGAGCTTCCTGAGGAACCTGTGCTTTCATCTCGGCTTCCTCCACTTCGATTTCGGCAATGGTAGCTTCAACCGAGATTTCACCGGAGTCAAGCTTCTTCTGGAAGACTTCGAGTCTTCTAGCTACGATAAAGCCCTGAACGGCAGAGACGATGAAGCAAGCTGCCGAGCCTGCAAGATAGATAACCATCAATACGGAGTTTGCCGCATTGTTCATCGAAATACCGAAGTAGTGGTTATCGTTTGCAAGCCAATTCTTAGCCGCACCGATAATGGGATAATAGATAATTCTTAATACCTGCACTGCCGCAAGCACGATAAGAACTATCGAGAATTTTTTGTTGTAACCCTTGATACCTTCCGAAGCATAGAAGCCTGCAAGCAATACCAAAAGGTTTACTATAACCGAGAAACCAAGAGGGACTTTATACAAAGCCGTTTCGCAAACTGCGTACAGAAGCGTGAAGTACAGGCAGTTGAAAACGAGTGCAAGTATTGCGAACATAGACGCAAACTTGTTCTTTTTATAACGGAGAATATCGTCCTGTATAATGAGGTTCTTATCCATTACGCCACCTCCATTTCAGTTGCCGATTCAACCACGCCCTGTGCAAGGAGTGCTTTTTCGCCCTTCATAAGTTTTAATTTCCAAACTAAGTTGAGTATCCACACGACTATTTCCGCAATAACCACAACGGAAAGCAGAATACCGAGCACCATCGTCGCACAGTTGTTGCTGTAATAACGCGTATGCGAGTAAACAAGCTCGCCGCCGATACCGATTTCCTGTTCGGATTCGTATTCTTTCCACGCGGCAAAGTCAATCTGGCTCATATAGGAGAAGCACATAGCGCAGACGATAATCATAAAGATTACGAATGCGAACGCAGCCGCTGCATATACGCCGATTGCCACGTAGTTGGTCGTGTAGTAATTCCTCCTTTTATTGCAACCCATTATATACAGAAGTACGGTTGCAAGAAGGAAAACTATTGCCACAATAAGGAGCGCGTTGTTTACACTCTGAGAAAACGTATAGAGATTATCAACGCCCCATTCGTCATATCCGTAATTTGCTGACGTATAGTTAATGATAGCGTTCAAAACGCCGCTGCAAAAGCACAATGATAACACTACGGCAAGGGCAGCGGTTATCAAAGAAACCAATGCTAAGATTTTTTGAAACTTCATTTGAGTTTTCATATCACATTCCCCAAATGTTTTATTCCGCGCCCGCCCGAAGGCGGGCGCGTAACAAACAGTATTTATTTTTGAAACAGTACTAATTAAGAATTCTTAATGGATTCGTAGAACTTCTTGCTTGCCTGCCAAGCCTTGTTCTTGATGTTGACGTAAGCGGTGAAGCCGTCTACATCCTCAAGTTTCTGCATTATAGCCTGTGCGGTAGTCGTGCCGGAACCTAAGCCAAGACCGGAGTACTTAGCAGTAATCTGACCTGCATCCATACCGTACTTGATAATCTGCCAGTAAAGGTTGGTGTTATCGTTCTTGTTGTTGGAGAAGTAGTTACCCTCGTCACCCGTATAAATTCTTACGTGTGCGCCGCTAAGCGACTGCGTATCTGCTTCTGTGTAAGGAAGGAGCGTAGGAACAACCGTGTACCAAGGATTCTTGGTCATAACGTTTACGGTGTGCTTGATAACGCCGTCGGTAGGATCGCTGGGAAGACCGAGGCCTGCGTTAACTACGAGAGCGCCCGTTCTACCCATCGTGGAGGTAAGCTGGAATTCGAAGGACTGAAGCTTGTTACCGATGGGAAGTGCAGAACCGATGACGTATCTTGCGAAGTTGGTGTAGTTAAGGGTCGAGTTGGTCGTCCACTGGCTTACGGTATCGCTGATGAGAGCTACTCTCTTACCGTCCTTAGCCGCAAGCTTACCGTTTGCGTCTACGATGTAGTGAGCTGCGCCGGTAACGTCAGTGTTTGCAGCTACGGTAGCTTCAACTACGTAAACGGCTGCCGACATCTTAGCGCCTGCGGCGATCTTATTGAACTTACCCTTTGAATCTACGCAGTAAACGTCGTAATCGCAGACTGCATCTTTCTTCTTCTGATAGTCGCTCTTAACAACCTTCTTGTTGTCTTTGTTGAGCTCCAAAGCTTCTTCAGGCGCAACTACGTCGTCGCCGCCCGCATAGGTAAGGCCGGAACCGTCGAACTTAACGTTCTGAGTGGTTGACTTGCCGTAATATGCGTTGTAAACGTTTTCAAGAATGTGAGGCTGATATACGCCGCCGTATTCAACGGTCGAATAGAGCTTCTTGCCGCCGTACTCGAAGTAGGTGCCTGCAGCAACCTGTGCGTCGTTAGCCTCATCGTTGTACCAGTAGCCGTCACCTGCGGTTGCGCTGGTAGCTTTAGGTCCGTAGGTAAGAAGGATCTGACCGTCGTTGGAGAACATCTTGTCGATGAAGGTAAGAACTGCTCTCAGCTTAACGGGATTATCCTTAACGTTTGCAACGGGTACGCAGAATCCGGTATCCTTGGTGGTACGCCAGGATTCGGTAAATCTCATTACCTGCTCCTTGCCGTCGTTCCACTTGGATACGGGGGTGATGATAGGCGTATAGTTGTATCCCTCTTCTGCGTTGTAGGACTTGGTGGTAGCGCCCTGAAGGGTGAAGCCTACGGGAGTCTGGGTGTTAACGTAGTCGTAGCAGGAAAGCGCTTCGGGAGTGTTATCTGCATAGTAGGACTGGTCTGCATTGTTGCCGGACGCGCCGGTGTAGATAAGACCTTCCTTCCAGAATGCGTTGAACTTCTCCATTGCCTCGTAGGACTTAGCGTCGCCGCGGGGATCCTTAATCTTGCCGTCCGAACCGATATAGGAATACAGGTTCTTGCTTTCAAGACCACGTACGCCGTAGAGCTGACCAACCAAAGATACGGTATCGCTCATTCTCTGCATATCGTTCTTACGTGCGCTGAGAAGATACAGGTTCTTGTGAGGAGTTGCGTTTTCACCGCCGATGGTGTTGCCCGCCTTACCGGACTTAAGGATGCCGGGGTTGGTTACGAGAACTCTACCGATTGCCGCATAGAGGTCAACGTCCCAAGCTGCGGAATAGCTGTTGAATACGTCGGAAAGCTTGTAGCCGCTCTGGGTGTAGAAAGCAGTATCGGTATTGCCTACGTAGTAAGCAACCTTGACGTACTCCTGCAGAATCTTCTTGAGCTGAGCACCGGTAACAGCACCCTGCTTTTCGTTGATTGCGAAGTTCATTATATCTACGATGTTACCGCTGTCGCCCGTGTAAGCCTTGCCTGCGGCTGCGGTTACTGCAGCGCCGAGTCCGTCGGTGCCCTTAGCAGCTGCAAGAGCCTTGTCGTAATTTACGGTGATGCCTGCTTCGAGCTTCTTGCCGTCCTTATCAAGGACTTCAGCCGTCCACTTACCGGTCTTGCCCATAAAGGACTCGATTGCGGTAGCGGTCGTAAGAGTGTTGGCATAGTCGCCGCCGTTGGTCTTTTTAGCAGTGCCGTGTGCAGCGTAGGTCGTGGTTTCGTCACCGCCGTCGGTGTCAAGAAGGGTTGCTACCCAGTTGGTCTTGAAGAGCTCATACTTTTCGATATCGTTGTTACCGTCGAAGTAAGGAGCATAGTACATCGAACCGTGGTTGGTATCGGAAGTCAGCGACAGACGAACGATGGGGTTCTCGTCGAGGAACTTCTTGTAGTTGGGCATTTCGTCCAGATAGTTGTACAGGTCAAGAAGGTCTGCCTTGTTGGTTGCAACGTTTGCAGCGCCGTCGGTGATGATATCCATATCGGAAAGTCTTGCACCTTCGGTGCTTGCGGTAACCGCGTTGGTAAGTTTCTTGGAAGCATTCTGCCATACGTCCTTGAATTTGCAGCCTACCATATCCTGGAATGCCGCCCAAGCGGGTTTAAGCGAGGAGGACGAATAGTCCTTGCCGTCGGGAAGCTTAACGGTACCGGAAAGAAGTTCGCCGTAACCGAAGCTTATAGATCTCTGTGCAGCGTCGCCGATGTTAATGTTGAGGGTTACGTCTTTAATATCCGCATCAGCAGCAGCAACTTCGTACTTGGGCTGATCGCTGACGGGAGGCTTCGGCGTACAGCCGACCATTCCGACAACCATCGTTCCTGCCATAACTACGGAAACCGCAGCAGTAGCAATTTTGAGTTTCTTGTTCATTATTTTTCTCCTTAATTTATTATTGGTTTTATGTAATTCAGGCTCACGCCCGTATTGACCTTTATAATTATTCTTTTACACCACCCATATTTACGCCCTTTGCGAAATACTTCTGAATGAAGGGGTAAATAATGAGTATGGGAATTACGCCGCAGATAACCATTGCATATACGACGGATAATTCGCTTAGCGTATCGCTTTCAAACGTATGGTCCTCGGGAATAGATCCGCCAATCAGTGCGGTTTCCTTTTCGATGAAGTTACGTATGAATACCTGCACAGGCCACGAGTATTTCTGATCGGGCATTACCTTCGCCGCCCAGAAGTAGCCGTTCCAACGGGAAATTCCGAAGAACAAAGCAACGGTTGCAATGGTAGCCTTACTCATAGGGATATAGACGTTAAAGAGAACCTGCATTTCGGTTGCGCCGTCTATTCTTGCCGCCTCCTCTATCTCGGAAGGAACGCCTTCGAATGCGTTTCTCAGCAGGATGAGGTTGGTCGCGTTCATACCCATTGCGATTATTACCAGCCATTTAAGGTCGATAGTGTTATAGGTTTTGCCTACCAGAGCCGCAAAGAAGTTACCGGTGTTACTGTAGTTGATCGCCTGGGGAATAATACCTGCGGAGAACCACATAGTGAACACGAGGAAGAAGTTGAAGCCCTTTCTTCCGAGCAGTCTCTTCTTGGACAGTGCGTAAGCGCCCATAATGGTGTAAACCATACACCAGATAGTACCTACGCCGCACATAAACAGCGTGTTTGCGTAAGCAATCCAGAAATCGTTACCCTTATCTACTATTACGTATTTGAAAGCTTCGATTGAAAAACCGATACTTCCGTTATCCCCTACGGGCCAAAGCACGACTTTACTTGCCGAAACGGCCGACTTGGAGCTGAACGCCGAGGCAAGCGCGTAGATAAGAGGATAGATGCATATGAGCGAGAATACAATCAGGAACACGTATGCAACTATTTTGAATATCAGTTCGGATACTTCGTATTTTCTTTTCATAACCGGGTACCCTCCTTAATACAACGAAACGTCGGAAGCTCTTCTGGCTATGAAGTTGGAACCTATAACCAGGATCATACCGATCAAGTTGTTCATCATTTCCGCCGCTATACCGTAGCCCTGATATACGGAACCCTTAGCGTTCCACATATTTGCCAGCGTTGAAACGACACTTGCGACTTCGTAGTTATCGATCGTAGGCGCGTTACAGAACAGCCACAGCTTTTCGTAGCCGACCGACAGCAACGAACCCATCTTCATTATAAGCATAATAACGACGGTCGAAAGAATGCTGGGAAGAACGACGTATCTCATCTGCGCCATCTTGCCCGCGCCGTCTATCTGCGCCGCTTCGTACGAAGTGGGCGAAACCGCGATTACCGCCGCGAAGAATACTATCGAGTCGTAACCCGCGTGTTCCCACAACTCGGCAACGATATAGATCATTCGGAAGTATTTAACCGACTGAATCAGACCGCTTGTAGAAGAAGCCTGCTGGCCAAGGCGCGAGCCCGAGCCGAAGATCAACGTCAGGAACTTCGAAACAACACCCATCTGGCCGCCCGCAGCCGTCGTACCTCTGAACAGCGATATGACGAGCGTGGTAACGATAACCGTCGAAAGGAATTTGGGAAGGTAAACGCAGACCTGCATTACGCTTCTTGCAATATTGGAACGCACTTCGTTGAAGAACAGCGCCAATATTATGGGGAAGGGGAAGCCGAACAGCAACCCGTAGAACGCCAGCGCAAACGTATTTCTGAACGCACGCCAGAAATCTATTGCGTCCGATCCGCTCTGGAACAAGTGTGCGAAGTTGGTTATACCGACCCAGTTTCTATCGACAGCCTGCGCCTCTCTACCGGACTTGAAGCTGGCGATGAGCTCGTACATAGGCAGGTACTTCCAAAGCAAGTACACCAAAATCATTGGAATGAGCATTGCATAAAGACGCCAGTCCTTCAGAATCGTAAGGCCCGTCGTCTTCCAATGATTGCGTTCAGTCTCATCTCTGACCTTCTGTTCCTGAGGCATCGAGTAGGTACCCGACTGCTCATCGTATACGAGAAAGTCGTCATACTTGAGTTTGAACATCATCAACCCTCCTATCATTAAATATATATGATATATATTTTACTTATATAAATCGTTGTCTTTATTGAGAATACTCAGTGCTTCTTCGTCGATTTCCACAGGCTCGTCGCCGAAGCCGTCGTATTTCATCCTGTCGCGCCGCTCTTTATCCACGCGCTTTAAGTAGCTTTTCTGGTCCTCGAACATTCCGTCAAGCTTGCGCATTATAAGCAGCACCGCCACCGCGGCGAATAAAGACATCAAATCGAGAGCAAATCCGGTAAAGCCCGAAGTGACGGTTGCACCGTCCACGGGGTTGATTGCAAAGCATATCGCCCACAACACCGAACGCCCCAGATATACGCACACCCACGCGCCTATAGCAAATAGCGCCGTGAAGTACCATTTATTTCTTATTTTATCCACTCCGATAAGCTTAGCTGGCAGAAGCATAAGCATTATGAACATTCCGCCCAGGGAGTAAACGAAGTAGTGGTTTGCACCGAGCTTTCCTACCAGGCAGTGGGTTATTCCGCCTATTACGGGATAAAACACTCCCCACCACCCCCATCTCGCAATAACGAGGCAGGTTATGGGAATCGAAAGCGACAACGTGAAGAACGCCGCGTCGGCAAACCAGACGGTTGCGAAATATCCGAGCAATTCGGATACTATAAGTATACCCGCGAAAATGACCAAGTCCGTCGCTCTATATTGTTTCACAGAAATCAGTCTTGAACCGTTTTTTCGCATAGTATATAAAATCGCACACTTTTTGCGCCGTCATTTTGTGACATTATCACATTTAGCTTTATCATTATAACACGGGCAAATATAAAAATCAATACTTTTTTTAATTGTTTCACAAAAAAAATTGTGATACAATATACCCGTTAAAAGGAGACGGAAAATATGAAAATAATCCGCGTCACACCCGACGACGATTTGCAGTCTATTTTGGCTGAAATCAGTCAGCCTACCACTATTTACCTAAAAAAAGGCGTGTACGACTGCAAGCTTATAATTGCCGCAGACGACGTTAAGCTTATAGGCGAAGAGCGTGAAACAACAATTATCCGCTACGGCGATTACGCGAAAAAGGCGCACGCCGACGGACGGGAGTACAACACCTTCCGCACTTTCACCGTGTGTGTAACGGGTGAAAGGGTTGTGATTGAAAACCTCACCATAGCCAATACGAACGATTCCCCCGAGCTTGTCGGGCAGTGCGTTGCGCTGTCGGTCAACGCCCGTTTGTTTCACGCAGTCAACGTCGATTTAAGGTCCACGCAGGACACGCTGTTCACCGCGCCGTTCCCCGACGACCTTGTTATACGCTATGCAGGACTGACCGACGATAAGACTTATTACGATGGATTTATTCCCCGCGACCAGCTCTATATGGAAGGCAATTCCTTTCATTATTATGAAAATTGCGCTGTTTACGGCACTGTCGATTTTATTTTCGGCGGCGCGCAGGCGTTGTTTGAAAACTGCAGGCTCGTGTCCCTGAACGACAAGCGCAAGCTGGGCTTCGTTGCCGCCCCCTCCCACTCCCTCAGGCAGGAATACGGCTATCTCTTCCACAACTGCGTGTTCGCAAACGGCGGCGCGGAGGATAAGGGCGTTTACCTTGCGCGGCCCTGGCGCGACTTCGGCAGGTGCGACTTTATAAACTGCAGGCTGGAAAGTCATATCTCGCCCGCGCTCTTTGACAAGTGGAATGATACCTACCGCGATAAGACGGCAAGATTCGGCTATTACAATCTGACGGCGGAAAGTCTTACACCCGTACCCTGGGCAAAACAGCATACAACCGAACGCGCAAGTGAAATTATAAATGCTTTCACGGCACTTAAAAAGAAGTACTTTGACGAATAATAAATAAAAAAAGAAAACGCGCCCCGCGGCACAAGCCGCGGGGCGCTTTAATGTTCAATTTAGAAGCCGAAATATTCCTGAGCGTTATTGTAGCAAACGTCCTCCACAATCTTGCCCAGCGTGTCAAGCTCGCTTGCGGGATACTGTCCGCTTTCTACGAGGTTGCCGAGCATATTGCAAAGTATTCTTCTGTAATACTCGTGACGGGGATATGCAAGGAAGGAACGGCTGTCCGTAAGCATACCGACGGACTGCGCAACCAAGCCGACCTGCATAAGCGTTTCGAGGTTGGTCTTCATACCGTCCTGCTGATCGAGGAACCACCAAGCCGTGCCGACCTGTACCCTGCCCTTTACGCCTTCCTTCTGGAAGCAGCCCGCCAGAACGGTGAGCGCGTAGTTGTCGCGGGGGTTGAGGCAATACAAAATGGTCTTGGGCAGTGCGTCCTGTCCGTCAAGCTCGCCGAGAAGCGCGGAGAGCTTTTCCATATATACGGCGTCCTCGATTGCGTCGAAGCCCGTATCGGGACCGATCTTTGCAAGCATACTCTTGGAGTTGTTGCGGAGTGCGCCGATGTGGTACTGCTGAACCCAGCCGTACTTTTTATACTGCTTGCCGAGGAAGAGAAGAACGTAGCCCTTGTACTTGTCCTGCTCCTCCACGGAGATAGGCTGACCCTTCATACCCTTCAAGAAGATGGCGTTAGCCTCCTCGTAGGTTGCGGGCGCGTAGCATACCACGTCGAGAGCGTGGTCGGAAAGGCGCGAACCCATACTGTCGAAGTATGCGATTCTGTCAGCAAGCGCGTTGCACAGATCTTCGAGAGTTTTAATCTCCTTGCCGACAACGCCGGCAAGCTGCTTAACCCAGCTTGCAAACCACGAAAGCTCTACGTTGATAGCCTTGTCGGGACGGAACGCGGGACGAACGGTAACCTTCAAGGTCTTGTCCTCGTTCATCTTCTTGTGCCATTCCAGGCTGTCCACGGGGTCGTCGGTGGTGCACACGGTCTTTACGTTGAACTTGTACATCATCTCGCGAGCCGTAAGCGTTTCCAGAACCTTATTTGCTTTGTCCCAGATCTTTTTGGCGTTGGAGGGATTGATTATATCGTCGATGCCGAAATATCTCTGCATTTCGAGGTGCGACCAGTGATATAAGGGGTTGCCCACGAAATAGGGCATACTCTCGACAAACTGCAGGTACTTTTTGTAGTCGTCGTCGGGTCCCGAAATGGAATCCTCCTCGTAGCCCCTTGCGCGGAGAGCGCGCCACTTGTAGTGGTCGCCGTATCTGTCGCCCGCGCCCAGCCAGACTTCCGCAAGATTGCGGAACTTCTTGTCCTCGTAAATTTCCTTGGGCTGCAGGTGGCAGTGATAGTCTATAATAGGCATTTTTTCCGCGTGGTCGTGATACAGCTTTTTAGCCGTATCCGTTTCCAGCAGGAAATCTTTATCCATAAACTTTTTCATTATAAGGTTACTCCTGTTTTAAAGATAGCAATTTCTTTGGTGTTGTTGAGCTCGTTCTTTGTCTTCTTGCCGTTGGCTACGTCTACGATTAAATCGATAAACTTTTCAAGCTGGGTGTCGAAATCGGAATCGAGCACGGCGCCCGCGTTGAAATCTATCCAGTTGCTCTTTTTAGCCGCAAGCTCGGAATTGGTGGCAATCTTGACCGTAGGCACGAAGCCGCCGAAAGGCGTGCCGCGTCCCGTAGTGAAAAGCACGAGATGACAGCCTGCCGCCGCAATGTTGGTAACGGCGCACATATCGTTGCCCGGTCCGTTGAGAAGGTTAAGTCCCTTCTGCGTTACGAAGCCGTCGTCGAATACGACGTCGTTTACGGGACCCGAGCCCGACTTCTGCGTACAGCCGCAGGACTTGTCTTCGAGCGTGGTGATGCCGCCCGCCTTGTTTCCGGGGGAAGGATTTTCGCCCACGGGCTGACCGTTGGAACGGAAATAGTCCTTGAAATCGTTGATGAGCTTTACAGCCTTTTCAAAGGTTGCCCTGTCCTTGCAACGGTTCATAAGCTGCTGTTCGGCGCCGAACATTTCGGGCACCTCTGAGAGCACGGACGTGCCGCCCACCGATACGATATAGTCGGAGAAATAGCCGACCAGGGGGTTTGCGGTTATGCCGGAAAGTCCGTCGCTTCCGCCGCACTTTAATCCCACTTTGAGGCAGGATATATCCTTTTCAACCCTCTTGTCCCTCTTTACTATCGCCGCAATCTCCTTGAGGAGCTTAACGCCCGCGGAGATTTCGTCCTCCACTTCCTGGCAGACCAAAAACTTAATTCTGCTTTCGTCCACCTTGCCGAGCGTCTGTTTAAACGCGTCCATCTGGTTGTTTTCGCAACCGAGGCCGAGCACAAGCACGCCGCCCGCGTTGGGGTGACGAACCATTTTCTGCAATATCAGCTTGGTCCTCTCGTGGTCGTCGCCGAGCTGGGAGCAACCGTAGGGGTGCGTGTAGGTGAACACGCCGTCAAAGCCGTCCTCGCCGCACTCCGTCTTGAAGGTTTCCACAATCTCCTTAGCCTGTCCGTTGACGCAGCCGACGATGGGAATAACCCATATTTCGTTGCGGATACCTACGTTTCCATCGGCACGCGCATATACGTTGACCTTGCGCATCTTGCCGGGCTTTAAAGCACAGTCAACCTTGTTGTACTCGTACTCCAGATTTTCCGAAAGATTGGTCTTGACGTTGTGCGTATGCACCCATTTGCCGACGGATATATCCTCGGTAGCGTGTGCGATGGGCACGCCGTACTTGATTATATTTTCGCCGTTTGCAATTGCGCGGAGCGCAAACTTGTGACCCTTGTTTACGTCCTCGGCAAGCTTAACGCCCTGCTCGGTTTCGCCCTTTCTAAGGTTGCAAAGCGCAACCGCGACGTTGTCGAGCGGGTTGATTATAATTGATTTTTTAGCCATAAAGACCTCTTTGTTTTATTTGCAAGCGCCCTTGCAACCGCCTACGAAGCACTCAACCGCGGCGCGCATACCCTTGGTATCCATCGCCTGCAAATACTTTGCAACAGTTGCGGTGATGTCGGAGTGAAGCGTGTTCATATCCACGCCCCACGCTTCCTTCCAGCCGAGCGCGTTCTTTGCAAGCTTGGTATAGTCGCCGTCGAACTCAGCCCAGAGCTTAGCCCAGTGCTCGAGATATGCGGGGTCGTCGTTGAGCGCGATATTCTCGCTACCCCTCTTGCCCTTGTGGAATTCTACTATCGCAGCAAACGAGAACAGCAGATGCTGGGGAAGCTTGCCGGTAATGCGGATATAATCTTCGAGCGTAGGCAGAAGACGCGTTCTGAACTTGGTGGTCGAGTTGAGCGCAATGGACATCAGCTCGTGGCGGATAAAGGGGTTCTTGTACCTCTCTATAACGCTGTTTGCAAACGCAACCATCTGGTCCTGGGGCAGGTCGATCGTGGGGTTAACCTCGTCGAATACGAAGTCGCGTACGTACTTGCCGATAACCTCGTCGTTGACAGCCTCGCCTACCGTGTCGATGCCGCAGAGATATGCGACGGGCACCATAGCCGTGTGCGAGCCGTTAAGTATCTTAACCTTTCTCTGCTTATAGGGCTTGATGCTGTCCGCAAAGATAACGTTTAAGCCCGTGCTGTCGGCAGGAAGAACCTTCTGAACGTGCGCTTCCTTCTTCAATACCCAAAGGTGGAAAATTTCGCCCTTTACTACGTTGTTGTCGATATATCCCGTTTCCTTCTGAATATCTGCGATTTCGTTCTTGGGATAGCCGGGAACGATTCTGTCCACGAGCGTGGAAGTGAAATGATTTGCCTTCTGCATCCACTCGATGAACTTCTTATCCATCTTGTTGATTTCAGCAAGCTCGGTAAGGCATCTGTAAAGCTCGTCGCCGTTGTTGTCGATAAGCTCGCAGGGAATAATTGCAAGTCCCTTGCTCATATCGCCCTTGAAATGGTCGTAACGTCTTTTAAGCAGTGCAAGCAGTTTGCCGGGGTAGGACTTGGGGCACTTTGTAAGATCGGTGTCCGTGGGGTCTACCGCAATGCCCGCTTCCGTCGTGTTGGAAATGATAATCTGCAAGTCCTCGCTCTCACCGTAGGACAGATAGTGTTCGTACTGCTCGAAGGGGTTGATGAGGTCGCCGATTACGTCGATGACGCGGCTCTTCTTAACCTTTTCGCCGTTGTCGATACCTTCCAGACGGAGGGTGTAAAGACCGTCCTGCTCGCCCAGCTCCTTAACTCTGCCGAAGGGCATAGGCTGAACAACCGCAACGCTTGCGTTGATTGCGCCGTCGTCGTTGAGGCACTGGATAATCCAGTCCACGAACGCGCGCAGGAAGTTGCCCTCGCCGAACTGCATAATCTTTACGGGTCTTTCGGGCTTATTATATATTTTTTTGCTGATAAGTTCCATAAGTATTATCTCCTAAGCGCAATTACTGCCTCTTCATATCGGAGGGAACCGCTTCTTCGGTTTCCTGGTCGTAAAGGTAAGCCGCCTTATAGGGCACGCAGAATTTGAACGTCGAGCCCATTTCGGGGGTGTCGTGGGGGTTAACCTTTAAGATAACGTTGAAGTCGCCCACGTTTGCATATACGTTGGTGGTATCGCCGAGAAGCTCGGTAAGCTCTACGGAGGATTCGATGAGGTATTCGTTCTTGCCCGCTTTGCCGTTCTTTGCAAGCTTGATGGCTTCGGGACGGAACGCAAATACGACCGCCTTGCCCTCTATGGAAGCGGCGTCCTTAACGATGGGCTTAATGTCGAACGACAGACCTGCCTCGTTTACGAAATTGCCGCCCTCTATCTTACCCTTTAAGAAGTTCATAGGAGGCTCGCCGATGAAGCCCGCAACGAAGAGGTTCTTCGGATAGAAATACAGCTCGTAAGGAGTACCTATCTGCTGAACGTAGCCGCCCGATTTCATAACTACTATCCTGTCGGACATAGTCATAGCTTCGGTCTGGTCGTGGGTAACGTAGATAGTCGTTGCGCCGACAGAACGGTGAATCTGCTTGATTTCCGAACGCATCGTAACACGCTGCTTTGCGTCGAGGTTGGAAAGAGGTTCGTCCATAAGGAATATGGAAACCTTACGGATGAGCGCACGGCCTACCGCTACACGCTGGCACTGACCGCCGGAAAGGTTACGGGGAAATCTTTCGAGATAGTCCGTAAGACCCAGAATCTTTGCGGTTGCCTGAACTTTTTCCTCGATAACGTCCGCGTCGATACCTTCCAGCATAAGACCGAACGCAAGGTTTTCGTACACGGTGAGGTGAGGATAGAGCGCGTAGGACTGGAATACCATTGCTATTCCCCTCTCCCTCGAGCTCATCTGATTTGCAAGCTTTCCGTCGATGTAGAACTCGCCCGCGGTTATATCTTCGAGTCCCGCTATCATACGCAGCGTGGTGGACTTACCGCAACCGGAGTCGCCGACAAGACAGATAAACTCGCCGTCGTTGATTTCCATATTGAAATCGTGCACGGCGTGGTAGCCGTTAGGATAGACTTTGTTTACGTCTTTGAATAATAATTGTGCCATTTATATTTCCCCTAAAATTTATTTCAGATCCTGAGTTTTGATATTGTCCATATCGTCGTATGCCTGGTTTTCGCCGCACATACCCCAAATGAAGGTGTAGTTGTACGTACCTACGCCGGTATGTATAGACCAGCTGGGCGAGATGACCGCCTGCTCGTTATGCATAATGATATGCCTGGTTTCCTGCGGCGTGCCCATAAGGTGAATTACAGCCTGGTCCGCGGGTACTTCGAAGTACATATATACTTCCATTCTTCTTTCGTGAGTGTGCGAAGGAAGAGTGTTCCACGAACTGCCTACCGCAAGCTCGGTCATACCCATAGCAAGCTGGCAGCTTTCGCAAACGTCGCCGATTATGAACTGGTTGATGGTACGCTTGTTCATACCCTCCGCGGTGCCGAGATGTCTCTGTACGCAGTAGCGCACGCCCTCGGGTGCGGGTTTGCCCTCAACGGGTTTTACAATCTTGACCGTGGGATAGGTCTTGTGCGCGGGCGACGAATTGATATAGAACTTAGCGGGGTTCTTTGCGTCAACCGACGAGAAAGTAACCTCCTTGGTGCCCATACCTACGTATATGCCCTCTTTAAAGCCTATATCGTACTTCTTGCCGTCGAGAGTAATTACGCCTGCGCCGCCGATATTGATGACGCCCAGTTCCCTTCTTTCAAGGAAATAATCTGTTGCAAGCTCCTTGAACGTTCCGAGCGACAGCGACTTTTTAACGGGCATTGCGCCGCCCGCTATAATTCTGTCCTGGTGGGAATACGTGAGTAAAATATCGTCCGCCTCGAACAGCTTTTCAATGAGATATTTTTCCCTCAATTCCGCGGTGTCGTACTTCTTGGAATCGTCGGGATGGTTTGCATAGCGAACATCAAATTTCATTTTTAATCTCCTTTAAATTAAACCTGCGCCCAGAGCTTTTTTACAAACTCCGTGCAGGGTACGATATTTTCGCCCGTCGTGCCTTCCAGCACCAGAACCGCGTTTTTATCGTATGCCTTGATTTTCGAAAGAATTGCGGGATAGTCGAACAGTCCCTTGCCGGGAACAACCTGCTTAATCTTCCCCTCCTCCACGACGTAGTCTTTAAGGTGGAAGACGACAATCTTGCCCGCGAAGGTCTTTAAACCCTCGTCGAGAATTTGCAGGTAGTCGGCGTGGTTGGACATATCCAGATAATTATATATATCGAATATGACCTTTACGTTATCCCTGTTTACACCGTCAATTGCGCGTTTGAGCGTTTTTACGTCATAGCAGACGTGACCCGCCGCGCCCTCCATTCCTATGTACGCGCCCACCGACTTTGCGTAGTCGGCAAGCTCCTGGAACGTGGATATGACGGTCTGAAGCGCTTCCTCCGTGCGGTTGAGCGGATTATAAGTCCACTTGTCGTCGTTAAACGAACCCGTTTCGCTGCCGACGACGTTGCATCCCAGAAGCGAGGAATACTTTAAGTAGTCCTTGAATACCGCCTTACAGTCCGCCACCTTCTGTTTGTTGGAGTGGACGGGGTTGAAGTACGCGCCTATAAGCCCGACGGATATACCGTTGTCTTTGAGCGCGCGCCCCAGCTCTTGGGCGGCTTCCGCGGTGAGTGCGGACGGCCGGTAAGGTATTTCGTCGATAAACTTATACGCCACCAGCTGTACCGCGTCTATACCGCATTGTTTACATTTTTCTACCGCAGCCTCGGCGCCTTTGACGCCGAGGTCGTGCGTACGAAAAGCTATTTGCATAAATTATCTCTGAACGCGTCCGGAGCCGTCGCCGCCTGCGAGAGCCTCTACTTCCTTTCTGGAAACGAGGTTGAAGTCGCCGGGGATGGTGTGCTTCAAAGCGGAAGCCGCAACGCCGAATTCCAGAGCGTCCTTGAAGTTCTTGCCGTCAAGGAAGCCGCAGATAGTGCCGCCCGCAAAGCTGTCGCCGCCGCCTACGCGGTCAACGATGGGATGAAGCGAATAGGTCTTGGAGTGATAGAATTCGCCGCTCTTTGCTTCGTAGATGCAAGCCGACCAGCCGTTATCGGAAGCCGAGTGCGATACGCGGAGCGAGGAAATAGCATACTTGAAGCCGAGGTCCTTGCACATTCTCTGGAAGATATCCTTGTAGCCTGCAAGCTCGAGGTCGCCCTTGGTAACGTCGGTTGCGCCGGGCTTGTAACCGAGAACGAGGTCTGCGTCCTCTTCGTTGCCGATGCACACGTCAACGTACTGCATAAGGTTGGTCATAACCTTCTTTGCCTTTTCGCTGGACCACAGCTTCTTGCGGAAGTTAAGGTCGCAGGAAACGGTTACGCCGTGCTTCTTAGCAGCCTTCAAAGCAGCCTCGGTAAGCTCTGCCGCGCTGTCGGAAACAGCCGGGGTGATACCCGTGAAGTGGAACCAGTCGGCGCCCTTGAAGATTGCGTCGAAGTCGAAGTCCTTAGCGGTAGCCGTGGAAATGGAAGAATGAGCTCTGTCGTATACGACCTTGGAAGGACGAACGGAAGCGCCCGTTTCGAGGTAGTAGATACCAAGTCTTTCGCCGCAGTGAGCGATGTGGTCGGTCTGAACGCCGTACTTGTTCAAAGCCGCAACCGCGCAGTCGCCGATTTCGTTTGCGGGAACTGCGGTTACGAATTCAGCCTTGTGACCGTAGTTTGCGCAGGAAACCGCAACGTTGGCTTCGCCGCCGCCGTAGTTGATGTCAAACTCGTCAGCCTGAATGAACTTTTCATTGTTGGGGGTGGAAAGACGAAGCATAATTTCGCCCATAGTTACGATTTTTTTCATAATATGTAATCTCCTTTATAAATAAAGTTTTTTATTTTTTTAATTTATTTTGCCTGAACGAGGTGAACGGCAAATCCGCCGAACTGGTCCTTGAGATACGCAACGGTCATATTGCCCGCCTTGTCGTACTTGAAGCTGGTTTCGTCAGCTTCGAAGCCGCGCTGCTTTAACTGGTATACAGCCCTCTTTACAGAGTTGGTGGATACGGCGATGTGACCCATATCGCCCTTGAAAGGCGACTTCATACATTCGACGTACGTGGAAGCGAATACCGAGCTGTTGCCCACCTTCTTGGTAAAGCCGAAAGCCGCATCGAACTTATCCGCAACGCTTTCCGCCTCCTCGGGATTGGCGCAGTTGATGCCGACGTGCACCATCTTGAAGCCGAGCATCTTGTCGATAGCTTCGCGGCAGAGCGCGGTTATGCCCGCCCAGTCCTCTGCTTCCAGAAGCTTGGAAGGAACTATCCAGCTGCCGCCGCAGCAAACGATTTTGTCGTATGCGAGATAGGTGTTGAGGTTATCCGCCGTAACGCCGCCCGTAGGCATAAAGCGCATCGTGGTGTAGGGGCCGCAGACAGACTTTATGTAGGGAAGTCCGCCAGCCTGCTCGGCGGGGAAGAACTTCGCAAAGTCAAGTCCGAGCTCCAGAGCCTGCTCTATCTCGCTTGCCGAGGAAAGACCGGGCGCGAAGGGAATACCCTTGTCGAGGCAGTGCTTTACCACCTTGGGGTTGAGTCCGGGAGCCACGCAGAACTTTGCGCCCGCCTTGTAAGCGGCGTCAGCCTGCTCGCAGGTGAGAACCGTGCCCGCGCCGACAAGCATATCGGGGTAAGCTTCGGTCATCGCCTTGATTACCTGATCGGCACCCTTCGCACGGAAGGTGACTTCCGCGCAGTTGATTCCGCCGTCGCGCAAAGCCTTTGCAAGCTGCTTTGCGTTTTCGACTTTGTCGAGCTTGATTACGGGGACGATACCCACGTTGCCCAGCTCGTCAACAAGATTGTCCAACTTTTGTTTAATGGTCATTTTTTCTCCTTAACGCGCGCGTAATGCGCAACATAATCTTACGCAATAATTATAGCCCCTTTGCACTCCCTCCGTCCATATACAAAACGGATATATTCATATATTTTTAGGACATTTACCAAATAACCCAAAAATTTCGCGTTACGGGGCTGTAACCGAATATACTTGACAATAATATATTTGTGTGGTACTTTCGATAATTGAAAAAACCGAATACGGAGTACATATGCAATTTCATAACGTAACGCGCGAGGAAGCGCTTGAAAAACTTTGCTCCCGACAGACGGGACTCACCGCATCCGAGGCGGAAGAACGTCTTAAACGGGACGGCAAAAACAAGCTTGCCGAGGTAAAGAAAAAGCCCGCGATAGTCAAGTTTTTATCGCAGTTCGTGGACCCGATGATAATCGTTCTGCTTGCGGCAGCAATCGTGTCGTCGGTTATCTCCATCGTTCAAGCGGAATACACCGAGCTCATCGACGCGGGCATAATTCTGATTATCGTAATAATCAACGCGGTCATAGGCTTCATACAGGAAAACAAAGCCGAGAGCGCGCTGGAAGCTTTGCGAAGTAAAAACAGACCGTACGCCAAGGTGCTGAGGGACGGCGAGAGAATAAGCGTGCTTGCCGAAGACCTTGCCGTAGGCGACATAGTCGTTCTGGAAGCGGGCGACATCGTGCCGGCGGATTTGCGCCTCATCTCCTCTTCCTCCCTTAAAATCGAGGAAGCCGCACTTACGGGCGAATCCGTACCCATCGAAAAGGACGCCGAAGCGGTGCTTGCCGAAAAAGCCGCGATTGGCGACAGAGTAAACACCGCATACTCGGGCGGTACGGTTACCTACGGCAGGGGCAGCGGCGTTGTAATTGCAACGGGTATGAACACCGAGATAGGCAAAATCGCGAAAATGCTCAACGAGGTGAAGGAAGCTCCCTCACCCCTCAACAAGCAGCTGGGCAAGACGGCAAAAATACTTTCTATAGGCGTACTTGCCATTGCGCTTGTCATCTTCCTTATCAGCGTATTCGCATACGGCAAAAACGCTCTGGACGCCTTTATGACGGCGGTTGCAATAGCGGTTGCGGCTATCCCCGAAGGTCTGCCCGCGGTAGTCACCATAGTCCTTGCGCTGGGCGTGCAGAAGATGAGCGCAAGGCGCGCGATAGTCAAGAATCTGCCGTCGGTCGAAACGCTGGGTTGCTGCGAGGTAATCTGTTCGGACAAGACGGGTACGCTCACATTAAACAAGATGACCGTGCGCGAGACCTACTGTCCCTCCGAGAACGAGCAATTGTTACAGACTATTATGGCGCTGTGCAACGACACGGTAGTAAGCAGCGAAGGACTCGCGGGCGACCCCACGGAAACCGCGCTTGTGGCTTACGCGCAGAAAATGGGCATCGACTTTGACGAATTATCCGCAAGCAATCCGCGCGTGAACGAAAAGCCCTTTGACAGCGACAGAAAGCTGATGACCACCGTACACGAGGCGAACGGCAAAAAGGTGAGCTACACCAAGGGCGCGCCCGATATGCTGCTTGCACGGTGCAAATACGTTTTAACCCCCGACGGCGTAAAGCCACTGACAGAGAGCGTTGCAACGGAGATAAGCAAAGCCAATTCCGAAATGGCAAACAAAGCGCTCAGGGTGCTTGCGGCGGCTTACTGCGAGGGCGAGAGCCTTGACGAAAAGGATATGGTTTTCGTGGGGCTGATGGGTATGATCGACCCGCCCCGTGCGGAAGTAAAGGACGCGGTTGCGCAGTGCCGCGCGGCGGGAATACACGTAATTATGATTACGGGCGACCACCTGGATACGGCAAGCGCGATTGCGCGCGAGCTCGATATTCTGCGCGACGGAAACCTCAAAGCTACGGGCGCGGAGCTTGACGCAATGTCCGACGAGGAGCTGTACGCAAATATAGGCAACTATGCGGTGTTTGCGCGCGTCAGCCCGGAAAACAAGGTGCGCATAGTAAAAGCAATAAAGCACCACGAGAAAGTAGTGGCTATGACGGGCGACGGCGTAAACGACGCCCCCTCCATCAAGGAAGTCGACATAGGCATAGGAATGGGAATTACGGGCACGCAGGTTTCCAAGGACGCGGCGGACATAATTCTTACCGACGACAACTTTGCAACCATAGTGGGCGCGGTTGAGGAAGGCAGAAAGATTTTCTCCAACATAACCAAGGCGATACAGTTCCTGCTATCCGCAAACATTGCCGAGGTGCTGTGCCTGTTCATTTCCTCGGTAATACTCGCGGGCATCGTTGGCGACCCTCAATTCGTATTCCTTACGCCAGTGATGATACTGTGGGTAAACCTTGTGACCGACTCCTTCCCCGCCCTCTCGTTAGGGATTGAGAAAGCCGAAAACGACGTTATGAGTCTGCCGCCGCGAAAGAGCAACAAATCGCTGTTTGCGGGCAATATGGGCAAGGATATAATCTTGCAGGGTCTGATGCAGGCTGCGCTGGTTATGGTTTCGTTCTGCCTGGGTTACTTCGTGATAGGCGACGCCAACCCCGAAGTTGCGCACAGACAGGCTTCGACAATGGCTTTCGTGAGCCTGTGCCTCATTCAGCTCTTCCACTCGTTCAACCTGCGCTCGCAGAGGAACAGCGTGCTGAACAAGAAATTCTTCTCCAACAAGTTCCTTGACATATCGGCTGCCGTGGGAATTGCGCTTACCGTTGCGGTAGTGCTTATACCCGGTATGGACACCGTGTTCAAGACCGCGTGGCTGTCGGGCTGGGAATGGCTGATTGCTATAGGCGTTGCCGTAGTCATTATCCCCTTCGTAGAATTGCAGAAGCTGATTGAAAGAGCGGTTGCAAGAGCAAAGCAAAAAAAGCTACTCGGAAAATAAAGAATATAAAAACGATAAAGCCCCGCGCACCGAAAGAGTGCGCGGGGCGTACTTTTATTTAGTTGTCAGTTAGCCGTGCCGGGAATGGTCAGCATAATGTTGGAGCCGTCCGTCACAACCTGGGGAAGCTTGCCGTCCCACTTTGCGAGATATTCGAGGTACTGCATATGGCTTACCAAAAGCTTTCTGCCTTCCTCGTCGCTGCCCCACTCTACGGCGTAGCTGGTAACGGCGCCTGCCTCGTCCTTATTCTCGGTTACAGCATAACCCAGAGTGCGCGCGATTTCGACTATTTTAATCTGAGTCGCATACGCCTCCGCCTGAGCGATAAGCTTCTGCGCCGAAGCGTCGCCTTCCGCAGCCGCAATCTTTGCCTTTGCCTCTGCTTCGGCAATCTGGAGCTTTGCTTCCGCCTCGATGGTGGCAACCTTTGCCGCAGCCTCCGCCTCTATTCTCGCCTTCTCCGCCTCGTACTCGGCTTTAAGCTGTTGCTGTTCTGCAATCATCTTATCCTCGACCGTCTTTTCGAATGCGTCCGAGAAATCGATGTTGGTAAGAACCACGGTGTTTATGGTTACGAAATAGTTGTTGTCTATCGCTTTCTTAACGGTGCTTTCAACGTCGGGGGAAATGCTTTCACGAGTCTTTATTATATCCATAGCGGAATGAGAGGAAAGCACGGACTTTGCCTTTTCGATAGTGACGCTCTCTATACGGTTGGAAAGCGTTTCCAGCTTGCCGTAGTTGGTGGCAATCTCTATCGCCTTGCCGCTGTCTATCTGATACTGAACGGTCATAAGAATATCCATCGTCTGCGCGTCGCTGGAATATGCGGAGGTCTTAATGTCCAGATTCTGCACCTTTGCGTCGTATTTGTCGTAAGTTTCCGTAATCCAGAAATCGAAATAGGTGCCCGCCGTTCTTACGTTCTGCGCCTTGCCCAGATGCTTAACTACCGCAACCTCGCCCGCCTGCACGGTGTGAAAGCTGAACGGTATGAACAGGAACAGTATGAACGACAGCGCAGCCGCGCCCAGGGACAAACCGCTTGCGAGCGGCTTTTTGGATACCCTTTTTCTGCCCGCGGGAGCAAGGGGTCTTACGCCCGAAGCAAACATAATTGCAAACAGTATGCAGGCGATAGTCCCAAGCATAAAGATAAAACCTAAAATAATTCCGATTGTCATTTCTCAATCCTCCTATGATTTTTTACAAGAGAATTATATCACTCAAAACAACCGCAAGTCAATAAAGGTTTTATGCAATTTCTACAAGAAAACCGCAGGTTTTATAAGGAAATAAAAAAAGTGACCGCGCGGCTTGTCGCCGCGCGGTCGCATTGAACTTTTTATTTAATTAAATGCAGCCTTCCAGAAATTCTTCGGTTTCGGACTGCGGAGTAAAGCCGAGCGACTTTTCAACCAGCTCGCCCTTTCTGAATACGGCAACGAGGGGAATACTCATAACGCCGTAGCGCGAAGCAAGCTCTATATTTTCACCGACGTCCACCTTTACGAACTTGGCCTTGCCGCCGAACTTTTCGCTGCACTTTTCCATTACGGGCGCAAGCATCTTGCAGGGACCGCACCACGTCGCGTAGAAGTCGCACACCACGGGCGTATCGCCGCTTATAAGTTTATCGAATTGTTCCTTGTTTACTTTTTCAACCATAATATCGTCCTCTTATTTATTATCTCTCAGAAAGCCGTAAATATCCGCGAAGGCAGTCAAAAAAGTCTGACCGTCGCTCATACGCTTCAAGTTGCACGAGCCGCTTGCCATTTCGCTTTCGCCGATAACCGCGGTATATTTCGCGCCCAGCTTGTCCGCGTACTTGAACTGCGCCTTTATAGAACGCGCCATATGGTCGCACTCCGCGCGCACGCCTTTAAGCCTCAGGGAGTTTGCAATCTCGAACGCCTTCAAGCGCGTACTATCGTCCATACCCGCAAGATATATTTCGGGAGCGGAAGGCTCGGGGAACTGCACCGCCGTGTTTTCCATAAGCAGAATAAGTCTTTCCAGTCCAGCGGCAAAGCCTATTGCGGGCACGTTGCCGCCGCCCAGCTCGGAAATAAGTCCGTCGTATCTGCCGCCTCCGCACACGGTGCCCTGCGCGCCTATGGAAGTCGAAACGAATTCGAAGACCGTGCGCGAATAGTAGTCCAGTCCCCTCACTATGTCGGGGTTGACCGTATAATCAACGCCGAGAGCGGTGAGATAGCCCTTTACTTTCTCGAAGTGCGCCGCGCAGTCGGGGCAGAGATAGTCTAAAATTTTAGGCGCGTTAGCCGTAATCTTTTTGCACCCCTCTTCCTTGCAGTCAATCATACGCAGGGGGTTTTTGTCAAATCTCTCCCTGCACGTCGCGCACATATTATCAAGGTGCGGACGGAAATAATCCTTTAACGCCTTATTGTATTCGGCGCGGCAGGTCTTGCAGCCAATCGAATTTATTTCCAGGCGCGTGTCCTTTATGCCCAGCTTGTCCAAAAAAGTCGAAGCGGCAAAGATTACTTCCGCATCGGTATCGGGCTCGGGCGAGCCGAATACCTCTATGCCGAACTGGTGGAACTCCCTAAGCCTGCCCGCCTGCGGTCTTTCGTAGCGGTAGCAGGGCGTTATGTAAAACGACTTTAAGGGCAGCGGCGAATTGACAAGCCCGTTTTCTATGAACGAGCGCGCAACTCCCGCGGTGCCCTCGGGCTTCAAGGTTATGCTTCTGCCGCCCTTGTCCTCGAAGGTGTACATCTCCTTGGTGACGACGTCCGTCGTTTCGCCCACGCCGCGCTGAAAGAGCTCCGTATGCTCGAATACGGGCGTGCGGATTTCCTTTAAATTAAAAACTTTTGCGACCTCTCTCGCCGTGCTTTCGACGAACTGCCACTTGTAGCTCTGTTCGGGCAAAACGTCCTTTGTGCCCTTGGGTACGTTAATCATAAATCATCCTCGTTAATTACGCCTGAGCGGTAAAGCTCGAAAAGCTTATACTCTGCGTCTTTGCTTGCAACGTTATCATAGGTAGCCTCTTTACGAGCTGCCTTTTTAAGATAATCAACCGCAGTCTTCAAATTCTTTTTTACGCCGTCGCCTTCCAGATAGCACAGCCCCAGCGCATACTGGGCGCGGCTTTCGAATCTTTCCACCCGGGTATAGAGCTTTATGCCCTTTTTCTTATCCTGCGCAACCCCCGTGCCTTCCATATAGCACTTGCCGCAAAGATACGTGCCGTATACCGAACCTTTTTCGTGCGCCTTTTTAAACCAGTCGAAAGCCTGCTTTTCGTCCTTAGTCACGCCCTCGCCGTTCAGATACATCTCGCCGACGTGGCTGGCGGCGTTAGCACTGCCGTGCTCGTACGCGCGTTTATACCAGTACATAGCCTGCTCGTAATCGTACGTTTCGTCATCCCTTTCATATGATTGGTAGCAAATAGCCAGATTGATTTCCGCATCGGCATAGTTTAGCTCGGCGGCTTTTAAAAGCATTTTCTTTTCGGACTCAACGTCGTCCTTGAAAGCGTAGATATCCGCTGCCTCCACCATAGCTTCAGCGTCGCCGCCATCGGCGGCTTTCAGATACCATTCCAGCGCTTTCTTGTTGCTGTTCTTTTCGTAGTAGTAATAATTTCCCAAAATCCTTTGGGCAACAGCATTGCCGTTCTCAGCATAAGGTTTTATTATGCTTACGGCTTTTTCGCCGTCCTTTTTTATCTCGGGAGCGCCGCTGTGCGAGCCGTAATAATACAGCTTGTACAGCTCTTCCAAAGCCTTCCCGTCACCCTTGTCCGCCGCACGCGTAAGCAGCTGAACAGCCAGCGCGTTATCCTTATTTTTCTGGTGGATACCCCACTCGCGGACGGCGGGGGTATAGTCCTTTTCCGCCGCGGTACGCATAAAATTTTTCCAACGGTAAAAGTCGGTCGGTATATTGTACTTGCCCACAAGCTTGCAGGCCCTTTCGTACAGCTCCTCCGCCGTAAGCGTTTTACACAGCTCGTCGGTTTCCCTGTCGGTAACTTTTAAATTATCGTTCCCGCCGCCGTTCTTTTTGGTGCCAAGTCCCCTGATAAGACAGACGATAACGGCAATAAAAATCACAACGAAAAAGACGACGGCAAAATTCTTTAACATATATTACAGAACGTACTTCTTCAGATCGCGGTTTTTGGAAATGTTTTCAAGGTGCTCCTCAACGTACTTCTCGTTGACCTCCACGGTGATTACGGGATAGTCATTGCCGCCCGCGTTGAACGAAATATCTTCCAAAAGATACTCCATTACGGTGTGCAGTCTACGTGCGCCGATATCTTCCGACGTAGCGTTGCAAAGCTCGGCAATCTCCGCAATTTTTTCGATTGCGTCGGGCTTGAACTGCAAATCGATATTGTCCACTTTAAGCAGCGCCGCGTACTGCGTTGTTATTGCGTTCTGCGGCTGGGTGAGAATGTTTATGAAGTCCTGCTTTGTAAGGCTCTTCAGCTCCACCTGAATGGGGAACCTGCCCTGCAATTCGGGAATTAAATCCTCCACCTTGGAAACGTGGAACGCGCCCGCCGCAATGAAAAGAATGTAGTCGGTGCGGATGGGTCCGTACTTGGTCATTACCGTACAGCCCTCGACAATGGGCAATATGTCGCGCTGAACGCCCTCGCGCGATACGTCCGCGCCCTGGTTGCCCTTGCCCGCTATCTTGTCGATTTCGTCAATGAATATTATGCCGTCATTTTCGGCGCGGCGGATTGCCTCCGCGTTTACCGCGTCGTTGTCGATAAGCTTATCCGCCTCCTCGGCAATCAGCAGGTTTTTAGCTTCCTTGACGGATACCTTGCGCTTCTTCTTTCTGTCCATTCCCAACCCGCTGAATATGGAGCCGAGGTCGATTGCCGCGCCCTGTCCCGGGGATATTTCCAAGGGCTTGGGATTATCGGCAACTTCCAGCTCTATGACGGTGTTGTCGTATTTGCCCGCGTGTATACCGTCCACAAGGTTCTGCTCGAAAAGCTCCTTTGACATTTCGCCGCGCTCGGCTTTAAGACTTTCGGCAAGCACCTTGGCGATTTTGCGCTCGGCAACGGCGGTAGCCTTGTAGCTGACCTCCTGCGTCTTTTCCTCTTTTACGAGGCGAATTGCGCACTCCGCAAGGTCGCGCACCATACTCTCGACGTCCCTGCCGACGTAGCCGACTTCGGTGTACTTGGTGGCTTCCACTTTAAGGAAGGGCGCCTTTACAAGCTTTGCAAGCCTGCGTGCGATTTCGGTTTTACCCACGCCCGTGGGACCCTTCATAATGATGTTTTTGGGCGTAACTTCGTCCTGCATCTCGGGGGAGAGCTGCGAGCGGCGGTAACGGTTTCTCAGCGCTATCGCAACCGCCTTTTTGGCTTCATCCTGCCCGATGATATATTTATTGAGTTCGTGTACAATCTGCTTGGGTGTCAGATCCATTTTAGATTACCTCGTAATTGCAATTTCTTTATTTGTTGTCGGCGGGGTCGTTATCTCCGCCGTTGTCCGCGTTGTTGCTGCTTTGCTCGAACAGCCTTTTCTCCTCGGCATTTCTCTTAACCGATTTTATGAACAAGAGCCTTGCCCACAGACTGCCCGCAATATATCCCGCAATGCCTATAATAAACAGCACTGCCGTAACGCCGCCGGGCACTATACCCGGATAGCACATAAATACTATGGAGATAAGAAAGCTTATCAGACTTATAACCAGTATTATTATGCAGGCAATATCCGCCGCGGTGAGCGGGCGTTTGCTTACGGGTCTGTCGATTGCAACGCCGTTGCGCTTATCCTTAGCCCTCTCTATACAGAAGCGGGTTAAGAAACCTGCGCTCAGCAAAAAGCCGACGGCAGTTAAAATGAAAACGATAAACAGAACGCGCGGCGCGCCGGTTGCAAGGCAGATGCGCAATATAACAGCGACAAACGCTGCCAGACAAACGACCGCGGCAACCGCGCATAGAATTATTCTCTTATCGTTGGGGTGTCTGTATTTCATTTTTTAAATACTTTCCACCTTAATATTATCGTTGGTGTATACGCAGATCTCGCTTGCGATTTTAAGCGACTTCTGCGCAATCTCTTCCGCCGAAAAGTCGGTGTTCTGCACGAGTGCGCGCGCCGCCGCCAAGGCGTAGTTGCCGCCGCTGCCGATAGCCGCTATGCCGTCGTCCGGCTCGATAACCTCGCCCGTGCCCGAAACGATTAGCATACTTTCCTTGTCGGCGACTATCATCAAAGCTTCGAGCTTTCTGCCCATCTTGTCGCCGCGCCACAGCTCGGCAAGCTCCACCGCCGAACGCATAAGGTTGCCCGAGAATTTGTTGAGCATACCTTCGAACTTTTCACTCAAAGAAAAGGCGTCGGCAACCGAACCCGCAAAACCCAGAACGACCTTGCCGCCGTAAATTCTCCTCACCTTGGTTGCGCTGTTTTTGAAAATAACGCTTTCGCCCATAGTGACCTGACCGTCGCCGGCTATCGCAATCTTTCCGTTCCTTTTAACTCCGCAAATGGTAGTTGCGTGAAATTCAACTGACATAATTTTAACTCCGAAAATTTTGTTATCCGATTTATAGATAAACGCGCCGCGCCCTCGGTTAAACGCCGCGGAGCATTTTACTCACTTATTTCTTTTACGAATTTATCTATGCTTTCCAGCGCGCGTTCGGCTAAACCCGCATAGCGCAGCTTCTTGTCGCGCACTGTTTTATCCAGAGGCTTCAATATTCCGAAATTGGCGTTCATAGGCTGGAAATTGTCCGTTTGCCCCGCAATATGCGCCGACAAAGCGCCCGAAACGGTGGTATTGTCCGGAATAACGACCTCTTTGCCCGCAAGCTTTCTTGCCATATATACGGCGGATAGCAACCCGCTTGCCGCACTCTCTACGTACCCTTCCACGCCAGTTATCTGCCCCGCGAAAAAAGTAAGCGGGGAGGACTTTAAGGAAAAGTCCGTATTGAGCACCGTGGGCGAATTGAGATAGGTGTTGCGGTGCATAACGCCGTACCGCGTGAACTCGGCTTCTTTCAGCGCGGGGATTAAGGAGAACACCCTCTTCTGTTCGCCGAATTTCAGATTTGTCTGACAGCCGACGAGATTGTACGTCGTGCCGTCCGCGTCTTCCTTCCTTAGCTGCAACACGGCGTAGAACCTGTTGCCGTCCTTGTCGCGCAGCCCCACGGGCTTGAACGGTCCGAAACGCAGAGTGTCCGCACCGCGCGCCGCCATTATTTCCAGCGGCATACAGCCTTCGAAAATTTCACGCTTCTCGAACGAATGAAGCTGAGCGCGCTCGGCGTTTACAAGCTCGTAGACGAACGCCTCGTACTCCTGCTTGTCCATAGGGCAGTTGAGATAATCGTCGCCGCCCTTGCCGTATCTGTCGCCGAAAAATGCGTTATCCATATCCACGCTCTCGCGCGTGACTATGGGTGCGGACGCGTCGTAAAAGTGAAGCGCGCCGCCCAGCTTGGTCCTTATATCTTCCGCAAGCGCATTGCACGTGAGCGGACCTGTTGCGATTATGCACGGCTCGTCGGGAATAGCCTCAACCTCGCCGCAGATTATTTGTATATTTTCCTGCTCTTTAAGCTTTTGAGTTATGAACGCCGAAAACTTTTCCCTGTCCACGGCAAGCGCGCCGCCCGCGGGTATGCGCGAAGCTTCCGCCGCCTGCATCGTCAGCGAGCCTATCCGCCGCATTTCTTCCTTTAAAAGTCCGCACGCGTTGGAGTATGCGTCCGCCCCCTTTAAGGAGTTGGAGCACACCAGCTCGCCGAAATTTTGCGAGGAGTGTGCTGGCGTAAAGCCGTTCGGCTTTATGTCGTAAAGCTCCACCTTTACGCCGTGCGCGGCAAGGTAATATGCCGCCTCCGCGCCTGCAAGGCCCGCGCCTATGACTTTAACCGTTTTCATCTTCCGCGGGTGCGGGCGCAGAATAATCGCAGCCCTTCTCCGAGCACTTCAATTCGTTGCCGCGCTTTACCACGTAGCCCTTGCCGCACTTGGGGCACTTGTCGCCCGTGGGTACGTCCCAGCTTAAGAATTTGCATTCGGGATAGCCCGTGCAACCGTAATATATCTTGCCGTTTTTGGAGCGCATACGGCGCATAGGCTTGCCGCACGTCGGGCACTTGCCGTCCGTGTGCTCGCCCTGCCTCGCGTTGCCGTCGGGCTTGTTGACGGGCTGCTTTGCGCCGCACGTCGGGCACTCATAATAGTTGCCGTACTTGCCCTTCTTTATGAACATAAAGCTGCCGCACTCGTGGCACTTCTCTTCGGTTATCTTCACGTCGATGGGCAATATAGCCGAACATTCGGGGTAGTTGGGGCAGGCGAGGAACTTGCCGTACTTGCCGCTCTTGACCACCATATTCGCGCCGCACTTGGGACAGCGCACGTCGGAAATTTCCACCTCGCTCTCGCTGACTATGTTGGAGCACTTGGGATAGTTGGAGCAGGCGAGATACTTGCCGTACTTGCCCATACGCCTTATCATAACGCTTCCGCACTTCTCGCACTTGATGTCCGTTTCCTCGTCGCCGTCGCACGCGGCGGTGCGCAGCTTTTCGGCAAACGAAGGATAGAAGTCGGAAATTATCTTGTGCCAGTCAACGCCGCCTTCCTCTATCTTGTCGAGGTCCTCTTCCATTCTGGCGGTGAAATCGACGTCCATAATGTCGGTGAAATAGTGCACAAGCACGTCGGTAATCTTATAGGCAACCTCGGTGGGCACCATATATTTGCCGTCCTTTTCCACGTACTTGCGCTTGGTCAATACGGAGATTATGGAAGCGTATGTGGAAGGTCTGCCTATGCCCCTTTCGTCCATCGCCTTTACGAGCGACGCGTCGGTATAGCGCAGGGGCGGACGGGTGAACTTCTGTTCGCTGGAAAGCGCGGTGAGGTCGAGCTTGTCGCCCTCGTTGAGCGGAGGTAAAAGCTTGCCGCTCTCCTCCTCTTCGTTCTCGCCCGACTGTGCCTGCTGATACGCCGCCGTATAGCCCGCGAACAGCACGGTCTTGCCGCTTGCCTTAAATACATAGCCCGCGCTTGTCGCCTCCACCTGCATAGAGTTGTACTGCGCTTCCGCCATTTGCGAAGCGACGAAACGGTCGTATATGAGCTTGTAAATATTGTAGTGTTTTTTATCCAGATACTGCTTTACGCTTGCGGGAGTGACCTCCAGGTTTATGGGACGGATAGCCTCGTGCGCGTCCTGCGCGCCCTTTTTGGTAGCGTAATAGTTGGGCTTTTCGGGCACGTAATCCTTGCCGTAGGTGCGCTCGATAAATTCAAGCGCGCTCTTCTGCGCCTCAACCGCAATGCGCACGGAGTCCGTTCTTATATAGGTGATGAGCGCGATATGGTCGCCGCCCACTTCCATACCTTCGTACAGATGCTGCGCAACCAACATCGTTTCGGGCGAGGACATTCCGAACTTGTTGGAAGCGTCCTGCTGCAGCGACGACGTCGTGAAAGGCGCGGGAGCGTGCTGTTTGCTTACGCCGCTCTTGACCTTGGTGACGACAAAGTTGCCGCCCTTTATTTCCGCCTCCGCCTTTGCCGCATCCTCCGCGGTCATCGATTTACCGCTCTTTTTCAGCTGATAAACAGCTTTGAAAGGCGCATATTTGGCGGGCAAATCGCGCAGCTGCGCGGTAAGCGTGTAATATTCCTCGGGAATGAACGCCGTAATCTCGCGTTCCCTGTCTACGATTAAACGCAGCGCGACCGACTGAACGCGCCCCGCGGACAGTCCGTCCTGTATGCGGTTGTTCAAAAACGGCGAAAGCTTGTAGCCCACAAGTCTGTCGAGCACGCGTCTTGCCTGCTGCGCGTCAACCAGATTGTAGTCTATCTTCCTCGGATTTTTCAAAGCGTTCTGAACCGCGCGCGGAGAAATTTCGTTGAACTCCACCCTATTTGCGCCGTCGGGGTCCATACCCAGAACGGTCTGCAAGTGCCAGCTTATAGCCTCGCCCTCGCGGTCAGGGTCGGTTGCAAGATAGACGCGGTCGGCTTTTTTCGCCTCGTCGGTCAGTCTTTTAATGACGTCCTTTTTGTTGGGCGTAATTTCGTAATGCGGCTCGAAATTCTCGGTTATCTTGACGCCGAGAGTCTTTTCGGGCAAATCCCTTACGTGACCGCCCGAAGCGTCCACGCGGAATTTTCCCTTTAGATATTTGGAGATGGTTTTTGCCTTGGAAGGCGATTCGACAATGATTAAATCCATACTTTCACCTGTCTTTGTTTATATTGCGGCAAACGCGTTGCCGCCCGTCCTTATTATCAGTCCTTTAATTTCCATAAGCGAGCACAGCGTGAGCGCGTCGGTCAGAGTGACTCCCAACGCCGCGGCTATCGCTTCGGCGTGCGTTTCGCCCTGCTCTTTCAGCAGTTCGTAAACCGCCCTTTCGTCGCCGTTGAGCTCGGGCTCAATCTTCTTTTCTACCTGCTCTATTCCCAGAACGCCGAGAATATCCCCCGCGCCGTCGCACAGATACGCGCCGCTCTTAATGAGCGCGTTACAGCCCGCACCAGAAGGCGAACCCAGTCCGTAGGGGAACGCGAAGACGTCCCTGGAATAGTTTGCCGCGTACGACGCCGTGGACAGCGCGCCGCTCTTTTCCGCGGCGGACACGACCAGCACACCCTCCGAAAGCCCCGCTATTATGCGGTTGCGAAGCAGGAACGTATGCCTCTGCACCTTTGTTGACGGCGGGAACTCGCTTATCGACAGACCGTTTTGCTCAACCTTTCTCAGAAGATCCGCATTAGCCGCTCCGCTGTGCGAATGACCGCCGGGCAACACGCATATAACTCTGCCGTTTTTCAGCGCGCCCTTTGCCGCCGCGCCGTCCGCTCCGTCGGCTACGCCCGTGACTATGGTAAGCTTTTCGGAAAGCTCCGCGCAAATCTTTTTGCACGCTTCCGTCATCTGCGCCGTCGTCCTGCGCGAACCGACTACCGCAAACTTGCGCGTACCCAGCAGCGCCCTGTCGCCCTTCAGATAGAGCACCAGAGGCGGCGCGGGAATTTGTCCGAGATGTTCGGGATAGTCCGCGCTCTTTACGGTAGTGCACTCGACTCCCTTTTTTTCGAGAGCGGCAAGCACCTGACCGCGATACGTTTGGTCACGGAATTTTTCCCTTATTTTATTATATACTCCGCCGTCAAGCGTTTTAATCAGCGCTTCGGCATATTTTTGCCCGTCCTCCGCCTCGCGGTTTTCGGAAGCCAGCAGCAATTTCTTCTGCTTATAGTTTAGCTCCGCTATGCTGTCCGCGACGATTAAGTCGGTTTCTTTGCTCGTGTAATTCATCTTTCCGCCGTACTGTCGAAGTTTCTGTACGAAGTCGCTTCGAGTATGTGCTTGGGCTTTATCGTTTCCGAGCAGTCCAGATCGGCGATAGTGCGCGCGACCTTGATTATTCTTGAACGCGCCCTTGCGGAAAGGTTGAGCCTTTCGAACGCGGCGCGCAATATACTTTCGCAGTCGGGGGACAGGCGGCAGTATTCCTTTATCTGCCTTTCACCCATATCGGCGTTGACGTTCACGCCCTCCTCGCTTGAAAACCTTTCGCGCTGAATCGCCCTTGCAAGCTCCACGCGCTTTTTGACTTCCGCACTCGGCTCGCCGTCGCTTCCGCCCGCAAGCTCCTCGTATTTTACTCCGTCCACTTCAACCTGTAAATCTATTCTGTCCAGAAGGGGACCCGAAATTTTGCCGCGGTACTTCCGTATCTGCGCGGGCGTACAGGTGCAGGGCTTTTCCTTGGAGCCGTAGTTGCCGCACGGGCAGGGGTTCATACTCGCGCACAGTATAAAGTCCGCGGGGAATGTCACCGCGCCGCCCGCTCTGGCTATGGTTATCTTGCCGTCCTCCAGAGGCTGGCGCAACGCTTCCAGCGCGCCGCGCGTATATTCGGGCAGCTCGTCTAAAAACAGCACTCCCCTGTGCGCCTTGGAAATTTCGCCCGCCTTAATCTTTGTATTTCCGCCGCCGCACAGCGAAACGGTGGTTGCCGTGTGGTGGGGCGTGCGGAAGGGGCGCAATGAGGCAATTCCGTCCTCGCCCAGTTCGCCCGAAACAGAAAGTATCTTGGTAACTTCCAAAGCTTCCTCAAAGGTCATATCGGGCATAATGGTTGGTATGCACCGCGCAAGCATAGTTTTACCCGTACCGGGAGGGCCCGACAGGAGTATGTTGTGACCGCCCGCAACGGCTATTTCCAGCGCGCGCTTGGCAACCGCCTGTCCGCGCACCAGCGATAAATCGCAGTTGTAGGAAGCGCGCCTTTTAGCCGCCTCGAAGCTGCGCACGGGCACCGGCTCTAAGGGTGTGCCGCTCAAAAAGTCGAACGCCTCCCTTAAAGATTTTAACGCGTAAACCTCTATGCCCTTGATATAGCTCGCCTCGTTTGCGTTGCCATAGGGCACTATGAATTTTTTAAAGCCCTTGCTCTTTGCCGAAATTAATACGGGAAGTATGCCCGTCACCGCGCGCAATCCGCCGTCCAGAGCAAGCTCGCCAAGCATAACGATGCCGTCGGTATCCGCCTTTAACTGCTCGCTTGCGACAAGCAGGGATACGGCGATGGGCAGGTCGTACTGACTGCCCTCCTTTTTTATATCCGCGGGCGCGAGGTTGACGGTTATTTTGTTTACGGGAAAACGGAGCGAGCTGTTGCGTATTGCCGAAAACACCCTCTCCTTGCTCTCCTTTACGGCGGTATCGGGCAGCCCGACCAGCTCGTAGGAGACCATTCCCTTGTTTATATCCGTTTCAACTTCTACCGGCACGCCGTCCAGCCCGACGACCGTATAACTTGCAATCTTGGATAACATTGTTGTTCCTTAGTAAAACCATTTGTCTATCCCTCGGGTCAAAAACCCAAGTTTATCACTCCGATTAGAAGCGAGCAGTTCAAGGCGCGTGAGTACCACCGAAGGAGCGTACACAGAAGTACGTGACTGAGGCGGCACGGAACGCAACGCCGAAATGCGACGCTTATAAGCGGAGAAGCAAATTAAAAAAGCTCCCGCGCGTGGCGGGAGCTTATTTAATTATCTTATTTCCTGTATCTTAGCAGCCTTACCGGTCAGCCCTCTCAGGTAGTAGAGTTTAGCTCTTCTTACCTTACCCTTCTTGACTACCGCGATGGACGCGATTTTGGGAGAGTGAACGGGGAAGGTTCTTTCAACGCCTACGCCGAAAGATAAGCGGCGGACGGTGAAGCTTTCTCTTATACCGCCGTGCTTCTTGGCTATTACAACGCCCTCGAAGTTCTGAATTCTTTCCTTCGTACCCTCGATAACCTTAAAGCCGACCCTTACGGTGTCGCCTACGTTGAACGCGGGAACGCTGTCCTTCATTCCTTCCTTTTCAATGGCTTCAATCAACTTACTCATTTTGACTTTTCCTCCGATTAACCAAGTATTCTTGCGGCGGTTCTGCCGTAGCGGAATACCCGAAGTCTTTTAAATTTTATTTGCTTTTTTTGCGATTGCCATACTATCTTAGCAAATGAAAAACAAAAATGCAACTATTTTTACAGGGTGTGTCGCAAATTTCACAAAACAAATTTTCCCCGCCCCTATATATAATATGTATTATATAAATACCTCAATAGAAGGCGTTTTCGATATGGTTTATGCCCGCCTTCGTCACTTCGATAATATCGAAACGGACGGTGCAATCTATTTCCCTGTGAACGAAATAATAACGCACGCAGTTTTTATACCGCTGCATACGCTTTTTATCAACCGCCTGGTTGGGCGCGCCGAAATAGTCGCTCGAACGGGTCTTGACCTCGATAAAAGCAAGCACGCCATCCTGCTCGGCAATTATATCCACCTCGCCGAAAGGACACCTGTAATTGCGCTCCACAATATTGTAGCCGCACTTTTCAAGATAGTCCGCAGCCCTGCTCTCGCCCGCAAAACCCAGCTTTCTCTTCTCGCCGTTTACTGCCATTTTTTGGTGAAACTCCTGCGGTGAATGGGCGTCAGCCCGAACTGCTCGATAGCCTTTATGTGCGCCTGCGAGCCATAGCCCGCGTTGCTTTCGAAGCCGTACTGCGGATATTCTTTTGCGTAGTCCGCCATAAGCTTGTCCCTGTACACTTTGGCGATAATGGAAGCCGCGCCAATGGAATAGCTTAACGCGTCGCCCTTGATTATCGACTTCTGCGGAATAGCAATGTCCAGGGTCATATTGCCGTCGGTAAGTACGAAGTCGGGCGCAACGTTCAGCCCCTCAACCGCGTTCTTCATACACAGTCTTGTCGCCTGCAAAATGTTGATTTCATCGATAATTTGCGGTTCGACGCGGCATATGCGGTAGGCAACCGCCTTATTTATTATGTTTTCGCTTAAATTTTCGCGCTTTTTAGCGGTAAGCTTTTTGCTGTCGTCCACGCCCTCAATAAGGTCGTCAAGCGGCATTATTACGGCGGCGCACACCACGGGACCGGCAAGCGGACCTCTGCCCACTTCGTCCACACCGCAAATATATTTGCAGCCCTTTGCTAGCAATTCTCTTTCGTATTCCAGTTTATCCATTTTAAAAAACAAAGCCTTTGCAATCGTTTAAATCGTCGAGCGTTACCTTGCCAAGCCTGCCCTTGCGGAAGTCGTCAATAACCGCCTTTTCGCCACGCTCGTAGTCGTAATCGTTGCCGCGCAGAACGAAGCCGCGCCGCGCGCAAACCTTGTCCAGCATTTCCAGCGGAGTAATCTCCCCGTCCGTCTGCGCCCCCACGCCTATGCCGTACCTTTCGGCAAGCGCCGCGGGGTACTTTTCCTTAAGCTCCGCCAACAGTGCCAGGGCAATATCGTCCAGGTCGAGAATATCGTCGTTTAAACTGCCCACGTACGCAAGGCGCACGGCAAGGCTTTGGTTGACGAAGGAGGGCGGCGTGGTGCCCGGCGTATCTAAAAGCTCGTACCCGTCCAGACGTATCCACTGTTTGCCGCGCGTTACGCCGGCCTTGTTACCCGTCTGTGCGCGCGCGTTGCCCGCAAGCAGATTGATGACCGTGCTCTTGCCCGTGTTGGGCACGCCGCACACCATAAAGCGGAAAGTCTGGGTGTACCCCTTCTGTGCGTTCCTTTCGCGCTTGCTCTGAACAAGCGCCGCAACCGCTTCGGACAACGCCCTGCGCGAACGGCTGTCCGCGGCGTTGATGCGCACGCACGGCGCGCCGCTCTCTCGTATGAGCTTTGCAAACGCGTCGGCTTTTCCGTCGGCAAGGTCGCCCTTGTTGAGAACGTACAAAACGGGCTTAGCCCCGAACATCTTTTTGAGCGCGGGGTTGAACGACGAAGCGGGACAACGCGCGTCGAGCACGTAGATAACTCCGTCGCAGACGGCTACGTTCTCCTCCATCATACGCATTGCCTTGGTCATATGCCCGGGGAACCATTGTAGGGTCTTCATTTCGCATCACCTGTAATTACTTTTTAAAAAGGTCGGGACGGCGCTCCTTTGTCAGCTTTTCGCTCTGCTCCCTGCGCCACTTGTCTATCTCCGCGTGGTTGCCCGAAAGCAGAACCTCGGGCACGCTCACCCCGTTATATACCGCGGGGCGCGTATACTGAGGATATTCCAACAGCCCGTCCGAAAAGCTTTCGTCTACGAGCGAGCCCGCCGCAAGCACTCCGTCCACGTAGCGCGCAACGCTGTCGCAGATGACCATTGCAGGCAGCTCGCCGCCCGTAAGCACGTAGTCGCCTATGGATATTTCCTCGTCAAAATACATATCCAGTGCGCGCTGGTCAACCCCCTCGTAGTGACCGCACAGAATGACGATATGCCCGCACTGCGCAAGGGAAAGCACCTTTTGCTGTGTGAGCCGCCCGCCCTTGGGCGAGGTGTAAATTCTGTGCGCTCTGTGTTCGGGGTCAACGGCGTTTACCGCGCTTCCCACGGGCTGGGGCATCATTACCATACCCGCACCGCCGCCGAAGGGATAGTCGTCGCATTTCTTGTGCTTGTCCGCGGAATAGTCCCGTATATTCACAATTTCAATTTCAAGCTTTCCTCCGTCCACGGCGCGCCCTATTATGCTCTCTTTGAGCGGCGCGAACATTTCGGGGAAAAGCGTCAAGACCGTTATTTTCATAATAGATATTACTCGTCCAGAGCGACTTCCTTAAATCTCGCCGCGCTTACGGTAATCTTACGCGCGGACAAATCGACGTCGGCAATCAGTCCCTTGACCGCGGGGAAAACGACCTTTTTGCCGTCGCCCTTTACCACCTCGTAAATATCCGTTCTTGCGGGAGTCACGCTTTCGACCTCGCCTATCTCCGTGCCCTCGTCGTCAACCACCGTACAACCGATTAAGTCGGCGATATAGAAGGTGTCTTCGGGAAGCGCGGGGGCGTCCTCGCGCAGGACCTCTATATCCAGTCCGCGCAGAAGCTCGGCAGCGTTTCTGTCTGCAATGCCGCTCAACGTTACAAACGCGCAGTTGCCGCCCTGGGGGCGCACTTTAAGCATTTTGTAGGCGTTTCCCCCGATATATACCCTGTCGAACGCCTGCAAATCCTCGGGATAGTCGGTCATCGTCAGTACTTTTACTTCGCCGCGTATGCCCTGCGGCTTTACTATGGTTGCAATAGTTAAATAATCTTTCATAGCGTTGAATAAAAAGAAAAGGCGAAGTTACGCCTTTTCCTTAATTTCTATAAAATACTTTTTCTCTTCTCTGGGAGTATAAGCATTGACAATCGTCCTGAGCGCCTTTGCGATTTTGCCCTGCTTGCCGATTACTTTGCCCATATCCGAGGGGTCCAGAAGCACGGTGACTTCAACCGCGGTTTCCTTCTCCTCCACCTGATATTCGATTTCTTCGGTCTTGTCGGCAAAACGCTCGACGACGTATTTAATTAAAGCTAAGGTATCCATAGTTTATTACTTCTTCTTTTTCTTGTCGTTGGTCTTGGGAGCGGAAAGCTTTTTGGACTGCTCCATTGCGCCGACCTTTACAAGGTAGCTCTTAACCGTCTCGGTAGGCTGAACGCCCTTTGCAAGCCACGCCTTTGCCTTTTCCACGTCGATATTGATTTCAGCGGGGCTCTTGAGGGGATCAACGTAACCGATTTTGTCGATGTACTCGCCCGACTGCGCCTTTCTGGAATCGATAACAACTACTCTGTAGAAGGGGGACTTCTTGTCGCCCATTCTCGTAAGTCTCATCTTTACTGCCATTGTATATTCTCCTTTTGCCTGTTCGGCTAAAAATTATTTTTTATTTAAAAGGGTAATCTGCGCTTACCGCTTTTTAACTGTTTCATTAAAAGCTTGGTCTGCTCGAATTGCTTTAAAAGCTGGTTTACTTCCTGCACGCTTGTGCCCGAGCCCGCCGCAATACGCTTCTTTCTGGACGCGTTTATAATCGACGGTTCGTTCCTCTCCTTGGTAGTCATAGAAAGTATTATCGCCCTGGTGCGCTCTATCTTGCTCTCGTCGATGTCGCCGTCCTTAATCTTTCCGCCGAGTCCGGGCATCATCGAAACAAGCGCCTGCGCGCCGCCCATCTTCTTCATACTCTCGAACTGCGTAAGATAGTCTTCGAGCGTGAAGGTGTTTTCGAGCATCTTCTTCTGCATCTTCTTGGCTTCTTCGGCGGACACCGCCTCCTGCGCCTTTTCGATAAGCGACAGCACGTCGCCCATACCCAGAATACGCGAAGCCATTCTGTCGGGATAGAAATATTCGAGGTCGGTTGACTTTTCGCCCACGCCGATAAACTTTATTGGCTTGCCCGTTACCGCCTTTATGGAAAGGCACGCGCCGCCGCGCGTATCGCCGTCCAGCTTGGTCAGCACTATGCCCGTAACTTCCAGCCTTTCGTTGAACGTCTTTGCAACGTTTACCGCAACCTGTCCCATCATAGAGTCTACAGTTAAAAGTATCTCGTCCACGCGCACGGCCTTTTTGATATTTTCAAGCTCCTGCATAAGGGCTTCGTCTATTTCCAGACGACCTGCGGTATCGATTATTACCGTATCATAGCCCATAGATTTAGCATAGTCAATCGCCTGAGGCGCGGTCTTTACGGGATTCTGCGTTCCCTTTTCGAACACTTCCACCTGCACGTTTTTGCCGACTACTTTAAGCTGTTCGATAGCCGCGGGACGGTATACGTCGCACCCGACAAGCAGGGGCTTTTTGCCGCCCTTTTTCAAAAGCAGAGCAAGCTTTCCGCAGAGGGTAGTCTTGCCCGCGCCCTGCAAGCCGCACATCATTATTACCGTGGGCGGATTGGGCGCAACCGTCAGCTTTGCGTTCTGCGAGCCCATCAAAGCGATAAGCTCTTCGTTTACAATCTTAATAACCTGCTGCGCGGGGTTAAGGCTTTCGAGTATTTTCTGTCCCACCGCCTTTTCGGAAACTTCGGCGCAGAACTGCTTTGCAACTTTTATATTGACGTCCGCTTCCAGCAGCGCAACGCGCACCTCGCGCATTGCCGTCTTTATTTCGAGCTCGGTAAGCCTGCCCCTCTTGGTGAGCTTGGAAAATATATGATTTAATCTTTCGGATAACGATGCGAACAACGCCATAATTATTTTCCCTTTACCTTACTCTTTGCCCAGCTTTTTCAAACCTGCGGCAATCTCTTTGCTGTAATCCCTGTCCAAAATAGCCGTTAACTCGGCTATATCCCCCGAATACTCGGGGTGCAACTTTACAAACTTTTCCGCCCATATACCGACGTCCGTCATCATAAAGGAAGTAAAAAGGTCCCCCTCGGACAACAGCCTGTCGTGCTTCAGCTTATCGTCGTAGTCGGCAAGCTGCTTTTTGCACAGCGCCAGACATTCCGAAACGCCCTGCCTGGATATGCCCTTCTGCTCGGCTATTTCCGAAACGGTCAAATCGAGGTTGAAATACATATCGGTAATTTCCTGTTGGGTGGGCGTTAAAAGCTTGCCATACAGATCCCAAAGGCGCATAAACTGAATTTTATCCATAAACTTGCTTGGTAAGTATAAACCACTTGTGCACTGTTGTCAAGCATTTTTACTTGACAAAGTTACCGTTTTAAAAAAGTAATTAAATTTCACAAAATGAAAGCCGTTTTACTTTTTATTTTCAAACGCAAAACTTAAAAAGCGGTATTGACTAAATTTGTAAATAATGGTAGAATAATTTGTAGAGGTTAAACGAAATGAAAAAGACTGTTGACGGAACCACATACGATACGCAGAGCGCCACTCTGGACAAAAAATTCACCTTCGGCGCACCCGGCGACTCAACCGGCTACGAGGAAACTTTATACATAACCTTCGACGGTAAATATTTCATTTACACCAACGGCGGCGCGCACTCCAAGTACACTCACGAGGACATCACGCCCATTGAAAGAGAGCAGGTCAAAGACTGGGTGCTCTCCCACTGATAACAAATAACGCGAGGTAACTATGCTTTTCAACCTGCTAGAAGGCGAAGCTTCAAGCGGTATAGACTGGTCGGCGGTGTGGCGCACAGTCGTGGACTGGCTTACGCACACGGGAATTAAAATAGTAATTGCCATTGCCGTACTGCTTATATCGTTTGCAATCATAAACGCCGTAACCAAGAAGATTTACAAGACCTGCCAGAAAAAGCACGCCGACGAAACCATTTCCCGCGTGGCTACGCAGGCGGCGAGAATAACCTTAAAAGTACTCGTTCTCGTCTGCTTAATCGCCTACCTCGGCTTTGAAATCGCCGCCATATCCGCGGTCATATCCTCCATCGGTATAGGTATTTCGCTTGCCGTGCAGGGCACGCTGGGCAACTTTGCGGGCGGCGTCATTATCATAGTAATGCGCCCCTTCAAGATAGGCGACTACATAACCAGCAACGGCGTCGAAGGCACTGTCGAGGACATAAAACTTTTCTATACGCACATAGTAACTACCGATAACAAAGCCGTGGTTATCCCCAACGGAACGCTTGCAAACAACGTAATCGTAAACGCTTCGGCAAAGGATACCAGGCGCGTGGATATAGTTATGCAGGTTGCTTACGGCTCGGACGTCAAGCTTGTCAAGGAGCTGATTAAAAAGGTTTGCGACGAAAACGAGCTTGCCTTCAAGGACCCCGCTCCCTTCGTGGAGATGAGCGAACTCAATGAAAGCTCGCTTGACTTCACCGTGCGCGTATGGTGCAACAGACCCGACTACTGGACGGTTAAGTTTGCGCTTCTGGACAACATTAAAAAGGCGCTGGACGAAAACGGCATCGAAATTCCTTTCAAGCAGGTGGACGTTCACGTCAAGGACGAAGCTGCGGCAGAAAACAAAAAAGGAGTAAAATAATATGGCTGACAACGAGAACAAGAACGAAGGAAAGGTTTCCGGCTTCTTCAAGAACCTGGGCAAGAAATTCGACAGCGCAACCTACGAGATGCGTTTGCAGAGCGATTTCGGAAAAACGCACAAGAAGTACGCTATTTACAGCGGCACTTCCATTCTGACCAGCAGTCCCGAAATTGCCGTTGAGGAGCATTTGGACGAGAACTATCTCGTGACCATTGACGATGACGAACAGATTGCCGCAGGCAATTTAATCGAGAATACGGAATCGGGCGAAGTGCTCCACATCGCCGCGGTTGAAAAGACCACGCTTGCCGTTGAATTCGACGGCAAGACGGCAGACCACGACGCCCTCAAAATAACGTTGGGCGAGCCCGCCGTCAAGGTTGACGTAATCAAAGTCGGCAACGACTTCTATCTGAAGTAATTAAAAGCGAAAAGAAAGCGCCGCGGCATTTGCCGCGGCGCTTTTAAAATCAATGCGGTTCTATCCAACCGTTTTCCAGTCCTATTTCCTCTAAATAACCGTCCAACTCAATATATTCGGAAACAGCCCCCAGCGAATATAGCCTGTCGCGGTACGTAATGTAACGCGTACTCATTGAAATATCTTCCCCTTCCCCGTATATTAGTTTAAGATATCTGTTTGTGCTGGGCATCAAAGAATCGGTAAGTTCGTATTTATGCCCGATTATAAAATTGTAAACAGTGTTTATCTGCTCGCTATCGGTTAAAGTGAATTCGCCGATATACTCGTCACTAAAAGTCACCTCTATACTCGTCGGAGCATTTTTTAACTGTTCATACACCTCGGCGGGACTGATAGTTTTTTTTGCGCACGAGGATAAAACCGCCGCGCCCATCGTCGCCATACATATCGCAACTCCACCGACTATAATATTTTTTAATTTCTTTCTTTTCAACATCACTTTATACCTTATGCTGTTTTTTTCTTTAAAAACACCGACAGTTTAAGTCAATTACAATATATCATTTAATATACTGATTGTCAACCGTCATTTATTAGGACATAAAGACTACGAACGAACTAAAAAGCGCGGCGTGAAGCCGCGCTTTTTTATTGTCGTATTTTTTAAACCGTCGATTTGATTTTTACCGCGCCGTTGTCGCACTTGTTGCCCCACGAATCTATCAGCTCGTCTTCTTTATACACGCAGATAATCTCGCAGTGGTTGGCGCATTTGCCGCACTCGAAGCCGCGCGTTTTAAACTCTATATCCGCCGTATCGAAGGAGAAAGGTTTTTCCTTGCCGCTCCTTCTCGCCAGCACGGCAACGCCGAACGCGCCCATAAGGTGCCCGTTTTCGTCAACAATTACCTCGCTTCCCACCGCGTCCTCGAACGCCTTCTTAACGCCTACGTTTTTGCTCACGCCGCCCTGGAATACTATGGGGGCGTTTATCTTCTTCCCCTTGCCTATATTGTTGAGGTAATTGGTGACGACCGCCTTGCAAAGCCCCGCAATTATATCCTCTTTTTTATGCCCTATCTGCGCCTTGTGCACAAGGTCGCTTTCGGCAAAGACCGTGCAACGCGCGGCAATATTGGTGGGCTTTTGGGACGTGAGCGCAATCTCGCCGAAGTCCTCCACCGACACGCCCAGCCTGTGCGCCTGACTGGAAAGAAAAGAACCCGTGCCCGCGGCGCACAGCGTATTCATTGCATAGTCCACAACGAAACCGTTTTCGATTATAATTATTTTGGAGTCCTGCCCTCCTATCTCGAAAATGGTGTTTACTTCGGGGTGTATGGTCGTTGTGCCTATTGCGTGTGCGGTTATTTCGTTTTTGACCACGCACGCGTTGGTCATAACGCCGATAAGCTTTCTTGCGCTTCCCGTCGTGCCGACGGCAACAATCTTTACGTCCCTGCCGTCAAGCTGCTTTTCCAGCGCCTTCAACAGCCTTTTCACCGCGCCCATCGGGTCACCTTCCGTCCACAGGTATTCCTTTGCGAGAATATTGTTGTCGCCGTCAATCACCACGCCCTTCGTGGAAATCGAGCCTATATCAATGCCTAAATATGCCTTCATAAATTACTTTCCGCTCCTTGCCTCTACCATATCGTAAAACGCTTCCAGTCTTGTCTTGACGCCCGTTTCGCTCGTCTGCGAATCGAAGCTGAAATGCAAAACGGGTATGTTGAAATCTCTGCTGACGTTCTGCAAAATCGGCATCACGTCTATTTCGGGAGTACAGCCGAACGATTTTACCTGTATGATCCCCGCGCAGCCCGCCTTTGCAAATTCTATGGCTTCGGCGACCGTGCAGTTTGCTGTTGCGCCTAGATTGTACTTTGCATACTTCTTTGCAATCTTTCGCTTCTTTTTGTTTTCCTTGTGAATAACCGAACAGGTGATGTTCATCCGGCGGTAAACTTCCATACCGAACTTGGCAAGCTCTTTTTCCATAAAGTAGTTGGAAAAGGGCTCCTGCACTGTGAAGTAGTCGCCCACAAACCCTACCTTTATCGTCCCGGCGGGCTTATTCAGCTTTATCGAATTGAGCTTTCTCCAATACGCCTTTTTTAAAATTTTGAGCTCCTTGCCGCCCGAAAGATTTTCAAGCCTGCCCAGAAATTCTTTATAGGTTGCGTCAAACTCGCCGTCGTTGACCTCGAAGCCCACGTTGCGGCGGATAAAGTCCTCAAACTTGTCCAGCGTTTCTATAATTTTAAGCGTTACGGGAATTGCCAGACCCACTTTGACGATGGACATTTCGGGGTTTATCTTTCTGAAATTTTCAAACACCGATTTGCGGGAATGCCAATCAACCGCCGCCATATCGAAGAATTCGAACTTGTAGCCCATATCGCGCAGAATAGTTGCGTTCAGCTCTCCGTAATAATTGAGTCTGCACCCGCCGTAAATCTGCATAAGGCAGTTCGCGCCCGAGTCGAGCGCTTCAAGAAAACAACCCATCGAATACTTGAACGGCGAACAGACGTAGTCGGGACTGTTCTTGCTTCCCAGCTCCAGCGTCTTTTTGCTGATGGGCGGCGGAATGAGATATTTGACCTCGAACCCCTTTTCACAGATATATTTGAACGCATAGGCGTAATTCGCCAGATGCGGAAAACACGCCACTATCCCGCCGTTAATCATACTTTTTCCTTCCTCAGCTGTATTATATCAATAAAGCTCTCTATTCTGGTTTCCATTCCCGCGGAGCCGTCCTGCGAATCGACGGTGAGCGTCATTACGGGTTTATGCTTATATTTTCTGACGATGAATTCGTTTACCATACTGTCGGTGCCGCAGGGAAAAGTCGTTAAAAGAATTATGCCGTCCACCTTGTCTTTCAAAAGCTCTATCGCGCCCAGAAGGTGCCTGTTATACGCCCAGGGCATATTTTCCGAAACCTCGTGAGAGGCGCGTATGCACTTCATTTCGTCCATATATTCGGCGATTATCGGCTCGCACCCGAGAGATTTAATCATATTAATTACAGGCTCGCCGACGTACTTGTCGCCTACGTTATACGAATGTGCGACAAGCAGAATTTTGGTTCTGCTGCTCTCCTGCAAAACCTTTTCCTGATTCTGCTCTCTGAACATCTCGAAATACTGCTGCGCCTGCTTTGCCATAATGTAGGCGTATTTCCTCTGGGAACGCTTTACCTTTAAAAACTTCCCCATCTTTATAACCGCCTTGCGCTCGCGGTAAATCTTTTTATCTCCCACATTATAGAACAGCAGCTTTATATCCCTGTCGCGGAAAACGTTGCTCACCAGATCGGTCTGCGCCAGAAATTTGGTGCACATCTCATACCCGCGGTGGAATGCCACGCGGGGAATGAATATATAGTCGCATTTGCCGATTAGCCAGTCTATATGCCCCAGCAAAAGCTTTGTGGGCAGGCAGGTTTCGTCAATGGCTAAATTTTCGCCCTTGGTCAGTATCTCTTTGTTGGTTTCGGGGCTGACGATATATTCCACGCCTATTTCGTCAAAATAGGTCGTCCAGAATTTTTCGTTTTTGAAATATAACAGCGCCCTCGGTATTCCTATTTTCATACACTTATTTTGCAAAGAATGCAACCGCGATTGCATTGGGACCTACGTGCGTGCCTATGGTGCTGCCTATCATACTGGAAGGTATATTATCAGTTTTGCCTTTCCAGAGCTGCTCGCTGTCCCTGAGATATTTTTGAAGGTAATCGTCCGATAAGCCCGAATACCCAAGCACGTACGGCATATCGAAATCGATGCCGCCGCATTTTTCGACTAGCTGGTTTAAAAGATTGTTGCTCTTCTTAGAGCCCATTGCCTTACCCACCAGTTTGACTTCGCCGTCAACGACGGATATAACGGGTTTTATGGAGAGCATTTCGCCGGCAATAGCCGCAACCGAGGATATGCGCCCTCCTTTTCGCAGATACGCCAGAGTATCCAGAACGGCAAGCAGCTGAATTCTGTTCTTCTTGTTGTCCAGCTCTTTTACAACTTCCGCAGCGCTTCTGCCTTCCTTTACAAGTCGTATGGCATACTGCAATAAAATTCTTTCGCCTATGCACGCCTGTATGCTGTCCACAACGCGAACTTTGCCGCCGAACTTTGCCGCCGCCTTAACCGCGCAGGCGTACGTGCCCGAAAGCTTTGAGGAAATGGTTATGGCTATCACCTCGCTGCCGTCCGCGGTGAGCTCCTTAAATTTCTCCTCCCAGCTGAATTCGTTTATCTGGCTTGTCTGCGGCAACTCCGCGCTCTCTATAAGCTTTTCGAAAAATTCCCTGTGCGAAAGATTTACGCCGTCGGAGTATTCCTCGTCGCCGAAGCGCACCTTTATAGGTATGAGGAAAATGCCCAACTCTTCCGCCTCGCCCATTTCCACGTCGGAAGCGGAGTCTATCAAAATTTTAATCATCGCTTTTTACCAATTCCTTATAAATTGAACTTGTTGATTAATCAACAAAATTTAGTATATCCTATATTATGCGCATCGTCAAACGTTTTAGTTGACGCGTCAACAAATTTTTTATCGGCTACAAAAAAAGGCTTTCGGAAAATTTATCCGAAAGCCTTGTATATAAACTTTTAATTCTCTGCGGAATTGCTCTTTTGCCGATATTTAATCGTCTGGGTCGATAAGCAGGTGCTGATGTTCCGGCTCCTTTACGCCCTTGTACAGCACCTTTAAGAGCACGGGCGTGAGTATGGACGAAACAAGTATGAGCAAGACCGTCATAAGCATAAATTCGCCGCCCAGCGCGTTTGCTCCCAACGCCGTTGCCGTTACCGTCTGCGTGACGATAAGCGCGACTTCGCCCCTCGCCATCATTCCTACGCCGCCTATCGCGCTCTCTCGCCAGGAATATTTGAACGCCTTGCAAACTGCGCCGCACCCTATAATCTTGCCGGCAATTCCGGCAATAACGGCGACGAACGCAAACAGCAGTATTGCGGGGTTCATACCCGCGAACGAAATTGAGCTTATGCCTATGTTGGCAAAGAACACGGGGGCGAACAGAGTTGACGCCTCCACGTCCACATTCTTGTCGATATACACGCTTGCGCGGTGATCGGTGGAAAGAATTATGCCCGCAAGGAACGCGCCCGTTATGTCCGCCACGCCGAAGATTTCCTCGGCAAGCCAGCTGTAACCGAACACAACTACAAGCGAGTAAATGGAAAGTCTGTACTTGTTGGGCCAGCGTTTATCCAGCCACCTGAATGCTTTGGAAACAAGAAAACCCAGCCCGATACCCACGATAAAGAACGCGATTATCATTATCACCGTGCCGTAAGGGGTTGCCTTAAACGCCTCGAAGCCGTTTGCCGCAGGCGCGCTGTCGCTCTTTGCAAAGCCCGTGACGACCGACAACAAAACTATGCCTATAACGTCGTCGATAATCGCCGCGGAAACTATTGTTGTGCCGAGCTTGGTGTTTATCTTGCCCAACTCCTTCAACACCGAAACGGTTATAGCAACCGAAGTTGCCGTTAAAATGGTACCTATGAATACGCACCTATAAAGGTTGTCCACGCCGAGTCCGAGGCTGCCGAACGGCAGTGAAATCAAAAAGCCCAAAAGCAGGGGAACGGCTACGCCCGCACACGCCACCAAAAAGCTTGCAAGACCGGTGTTTTTCAAATCTTTTATATTCGTTTCCAGTCCCGCGCAGAACATAAGGAAAAGCACGCCTATCTTTGAAAATATTTCAAGACCGAAGCCGTGCCCCTCGCTGTCCACCGCCAGCTTGAACATAGCCTTGTAAGCCTTGCCTTCGAACCCGATAAGGGTAAAACCGCATAAGTCGCCGAATATCGCGGGACCTATTATAATGCCCGCTATTATATAGCCCAGTACCTGCGGCAAACCGAGCTTGCGGAAGATAAGCCCGATAGACTTTGTGAAGAATAAAATTATTGCAAGAACCGCAACGAAGCCCAGTCCGTTATTGATGTAAAACATAGAAAAATTATAGCAAATAAAAAATAAAATGGTTAGCGATTTAAACCCTTGGAAAAATTTTGAACAAAAAAATTTGAAAAAAAGTATTGACAAGCGTCAAAACCGTGTTATACTTGAAGTACAAAAAGAAAATAACTTACAAAAAATGTTAGCTAGCAACATTAATTCAAGGAGTAAGCTATTATGAAAGATAAGTAGCGGCGAAAGCCGGACAAGGACTTTCGTAAATTAAAAAGAGTTTCAATGCACACGAGCGGATAGCTTACGGCAACCGCCCGACCATATATACCAAACTTAAAAAGTCTTGCAAAAGGAGTGAAGTTTATGAAAAAACTGTTTTGCAAAGCTAACGAAGATAAGGTAAGGTAAACTCCGATGTACCATTTTATAGGTGGAATCTGAAATCCGAAGCGGTTTAATTTAAGCGATTTTGGTATGCGCAAACCGAAGTTGCAAGGGTCATAACCCGAACGGCATTGTGCACCGCGGGACGTTGGTTCCGAAAATAAAACTTAATAAATAATTATCCCCGTGCGACGCATTGCACGGGGTTTGTTTTTGCTCTCCCTCTACCTTTTCAGTCGGTCATACCGCCTTCCAGCTCGTCAAGGGTAAGATAGAAGCTCTTAATAAAGTTTTTCATAAAATACTCGACCTCGGGCATATTGCGCGCGTGCAGATCCGCCTCTATACTCTTTTTGGCTTTTTCGAATTCGGTGTTGCCGCAGCGGTGCTCTTCCAGACACTTAATATACGCCGCAAGCCTGTCCGCCGCCTTTACTATTTTATACTCGTCGCTCTCCGTGTCGGGTCTGACGTAAACGGAAATTTCCCCGACCAGTTCGGGGGGCAACATTGTGAGCAGCTTGTTGCAGGCTTCGTCCTCCAACCCCTTGTACGCGCCCTGAATGGACTTGTTGAAATATTTTATGGGCGTAGGCAAGTCGCCCGTCAGCACCTCCGCGCACTCGTGATAGACGGCGTACATAACGCACTTTTCCGCGTCCACGGTGCCGTTATAAATCTTGTTGTTGATTATGGCGAGCGCGTGCGCCAGCATTGCCACCTGCTGGGAATGCTCCATAATGTTTTCGTCGCGCACCGAACGCATAAGCGACCACCTTCTTATATACTTCATTCTGTCCATAAACGCGTAAAAGTTGTACATATCAATTCTCCTGTTCACCCATTATATTACAATTGCCGTTAAAATTCAATTGACTTTGCGTACTTTTGGTAATATAATTTTATCACAATATAATAACCGTCGGGGGTGTTGCAGAAAATTTTCACAATCTGCGGCTGAGATTATACCCTTTGAATCGGCAACGTAATGGTTGAGCGATAGTACCAAAGAAGTGTTTTCTTTGCACCCCGAAAATTTATTTTTCGGGGTGCTTAAAATTTTACGGCGGTTGAGGAGGTTTTATGTTTCACTTTTCACTACTTGCCGCCGTTTCCGAAAAGACGACGGACATCGTAACCTGGGTGTCGATAGGGTGCATAGCGGCGCTTGCAATAACGCTTACTCTGCTTTGCATATTCGGCAAAAAGTATTCCACGCGCGAAATCGCATACGCCGGAATATGCCTTGCACTGTCCTTTGCGCTGTCCTTTATAAAGGTGTCGCCCGTACAGTTCGGGGGGTCGATAACCCTTGCAAGCTTCGTGCCGCTCCTTATCTACTCCTACAAGTTCGGACCGGTTAAAGGCACGCTTGCGGGCCTTATGCTGGGGCTTTTCAACTTTATTTCCGACCCCTTCATTCTCACGCCGCTCACGTTTATTCTGGACTACGCGCTGGCGTTTGCAAGCATAGGGCTTATGGGGTTTGCGCCCAAGTTCGGCAAGCTGCCGCTTGCAGCCAAGGTTTCGATTGGCACCGTGCTGGTATACGTTGCAAGGTTTATCTTTCACCTTCTTTCGGGCTTTATCTACTTTGCCGAAAATTCTATTTGGGTCGATTTGCCCACGCCGAATATGTTTGTGTATTCGTTTATCTATCAGTGCGTTTATCTGCCTGCGGACTGCGTTATCTGTATTGTTGTGCTGTTTATCACCGCAAGGACAAAGGCGCTTGACAAGCTGCTTTCAATGATGGATAACAAGAACAAAAAGACGGCTCAACCCGTGCCCGAAGGTGCGGATACACAGCCTGCCGAGGTTGAAGAAATTCCCGCAGGCAAAGACGAATAATCCAAGACAAAAACAAAGCGCCCCGCGGCGATAGCCGCGGGGCGCCTTTTTATTAACACCTAGCAAATTGCAGTATATCCACGAGTATTGCAAACCCGATTATCAGCACGAAGCCGACGGCGTGTATAACCGCCTCCACCTTGCGCGGCACGGGCTTTCGGAAAATCCACTCTATAATGCAGAAGACCACCTTGCTGCCGTCCAGCGCGGGTATAGGCAACAGATTGAAAACGGCAAGGTTTACGCCTATATATGCCGCAACCTGCAAAAAGCTTTGAAAGCCCTGCACGGCGATTGCGCCCGTCTGCCTTATTGTTGTGACGGGCCCGCCCATTGCGCTTATTCCGAGGTGCCCCGTTAATAGCTCGCCCAGTACTTTGAAGATTGTGCCCGCCGTCTTGAACGAATAGGCAAACGACCGCCCTATGGTTTCGAAGAATGAAAAACGGCAGTTCTGCGCGGTGACGCACCAATAAAGATTGCCGTCCTCCGCCTCGTACGTGTCCGAGCCGAGTGCGCGCCACAGCTTGCTTATTTCTGAAGAATTCTTGAAATTGCAGTCTGCGCGCAGCTTGACTTCCACGCGCTGTTTTTCGCCGCTGCGCAACACGTCGAAGTCGACGCTCTCCCCCTCGGTCTTGCCCTTCAAGGCAAAAATGAGGTCGGTAGCAAAGTAAGCGTTCTTGCCCTCCACGCCCAGAATGACGTCGCCCTCGGCAAGCGAATACTGCGCGGTATACTGCTCGTCGGGCAGCATTGCGCCCATCTTATAGCACGGCTGACCGTAGGCGAAAAACCCGACTATAACCAGAAGAAGCGCGACGATATAGTTCATAAGCGCGCCGCTTACAAGCACGATAATGCGTTGCCAGGGCTTCTTATTATTGAATGAATTAGGGTCGGACTGTTCGCCGTCCTCGCCCTCGAACGCGCAAAATCCGCCCAAAGGAAAGGCGCGGACCGAAAAAACCGTTCCGCGCTTTTTGCCCTTGCGCTTAAACAGCGCAGGTCCGAAGCCTATGGCGAACTCGTTAATCTTAAACCCAAGTATTCTGCCCGAAATGAAGTGCCCGAATTCGTGCACGCATATCATAAACAGAAGGATTAAGATTGCGAGCAGTACCGACAGTATTATACCGCCTACGCCCGACACGAGCAGATTTGCCATTATACCTCTTCAATAATTTTAAGCGCGCCCTCCCTTGCGCGGGCGTCCGCTTGTTCAAGCTGCGGATAGCTTTCCACCCGCATATTCCCGGTCGCCTGAACGACTTTATCCGCAACCGTATAAATATCCGTAAAGCGTATGCGCCCGTTTAAGAACGCGTTAACCGCAATTTCGCTTGCGGCGTTGAGCGCAGTGGGAAGCACTCCCCCCGCCTCTCCGCACGACAGAGCGAGGTCGTACAGAGGATAGTCGCCGCGTACGAGCGGCTGAAAATCCAGCGACAACGCCTGCGAAAAATCGAGCTGCTTCAAGTCGCAGTCCAGCCTTTCGGGATATGTAAGCGCAAGCTGTATGGGCAGCTCCATCGTGGGGTAGGAAGTCTGCGCCAGCGTCGCGCCGTCGGCAAACTGCACCATAGAGTGCACAATGCTCTGCGGATGAATTACCGCCGTAATCTTTTGGTAAGGCGCGCTGTACAGGTGGTGCGCCTCTATTACCTCGTAGCCCTTGTTTAAAAGGGTTGCGCTGTCTATAGTTATCTTCGCACCCATCTTCCAGGTGGGGTGGCAGAGCGCCTCTTCGGGCGTGACGGAAGCAAGACTGTTCCACTTCTTTCCGCGGAATGGTCCGCCGCTCGCCGTAATTACAAGGCGCGAAAAGTCGGCGTTGCGGTTGAAATTAAGACACTGCCAGATTGCCGAATGTTCGCTGTCCACGGGCATAATTTCGTTGAGCTTCGGCATAATCAAATCGCCGCCGCATACCAGCGTTTCCTTGTTGGCAAGCGCGAGAGGGATATTCAGCTCTGCCGCTTTAAGGCTGTATTTGAGCCCCGCAAAGCCGCCGCACGCAACGACTATGACGTCCGCGCCGCACTCTTCAAGAGCTTTGAGCGCGCCGTCCTCTCCAGAAAGCAAGGTAACGCCGTCGGGCACTCCGTCCATACTCTTTGCTGCGCGGCTATCGGTAAGTGCGGCGTACTGCGGCTTTATCACGTCAAGCTGCCCCGCAAATGCCTGCGCCGAGCTGTTTGCGATGAGCGCAACAAGCTTAAAGCGCGAGGGGTAGCGTTGAACGACGTTTATTACCTGTCTGCCGATTGAACCCGTACTGCCGACGAGAGCGATTTTCTTCATATCTATTATACCCGTAAAAAATTATTTAATGTCTGATTGCGCGATAAATTCGCCCGCTTAAAGAAAAAGGAGGCATACGCCACCTTTACCCTATATTTGAAATGTAATTTACAGAAGCATAAAGCAGACGACTACCGACACCGAAGCGAACAGCATACTGTCGAACCTGTCCAGCACGCCGCCGTGACCGGGCAGAATGTTGCCCATATCCTTTATGCCGCAGCCGCGCTTTATCGCGCTTTCGAACAGATCGCCCAGCTGTGCGAACACCGCCGTGGGCAGAGCGAAAAGTATAAGCACCACCACTTTGGGAATGGGTCCCGCATATACGAAATCGAGCGCGCCCGAGTATTCGCAGATTACCCACACGAGCACCGCCGACACCACGCCGCCGAGCACGCCGCCCACCGCGCCGATTATCGTCTTGTTGGGACTTGTGTGCGGTGCGAGTTTGTAGGGCAGAAGCTTGCCGAAGAGCTTGCCGAAGAGGAATGCGCCCGTATCCACGAAGGGCACAAGCATAAAGAGCATCAAAACGGCAACCTCGGAATTTTCCATCAGGTGGTTTATGTTGGGTCCCACGCTTGCAAGCGCGCCGCAGTACAGCAGGCACAGTTCCGCGTAAGCCGTACTTTTAAGGTCGCTCCTCTCGTGGTCGAAAACGGTAAGCGAGGCGACGACCATCGCGCCCACGCTGCCTATCGCAAGAAGAATTATAAGCGATGCCGCACCGGGCAGTTCGGTATTGCCGACCAGAATAGCAACTATTTTACCGATTACGAACGCGGGGGTGAGCAGCGCGCAGGTGCCTATTGCCACCCACCTCTGCGCCTTGGAAATTCCGCCCGTCGCGGGTGCGGATACGCCCTCGCCTTCAACCGCCTTTTTATGTTCGCCGAGCGCGCGTGTGAATTCGAACGCGCCTATGACCGAAATCAACCAGAAAAGTATGTCTACGCCTATCGCGCCGTAGTCAATTCCGTTTGACGAAACGGGTATGAGTAATTTCATAACCAGCAGCCCGACCATAACTATGACGTAGCATATGCCGGTTATAAATCTCTTTTTCATTACTATAAAACTCCTTTAAACCTTGCCGAAGCGTCTTGCTCTCGCTGAAAAATTTGCCAATGCCTTATCGAATTTCGCGTTTGTAAAATCGGGAAAAAGCACGTCGGTGAAATACAGCTCCGCATACGCCGCCTGCCACAAAAGGAAGTTGGAAAGCCTTAGCTCTCCCCCCGTCCTTATGATGAAATCGGGGTCGGGTATTCCGCGGGTATACAGCAGCGAGGAAAAGCTTTCCTCGTCCACCTCTTGCCTATTTTTTACCGCAAGGTTTGCAGCCTGCACTATTTCGTTGCGTGCGCCGTAGCCCAGCGCCATAATAAAGGTAAAGTCCGCCTTGTCGGGCGATTTTTTAAGGGACTGTTCTATTACCTCCCTTACGTCGTCGGGCAGGAGTGAAAGGTTGCCCACGACCTTTACCGCAGCTCCGCGCGCAACCAGCTTTTCGACGTTGGGGTCGAAATTCTTTTTGATGAGCGCGAACATTTTATCCAGTTCGTCCTGCGGACGCAAAAGGTTTTCGGTGGAAAGCGCGTATACGGTGAGATAGCGCACGCCCGCCTGCATTGCTCTTTCGGCAAGCGAAATCATACGCTTCATACCCGCGCTGTGTCCCGCGGCGCCGGGAAGCAGGCGCTTTTTCGCCCACCGCCTGTTGCCGTCCATTATAATACCCACGTGACGGGGTACTTTTAAAACTTCATTTTCAACCATTTTTTGCAGTGATTTGCTTGCCTATCCCAAAAGCAATTAAAGGACTTGGCGGAGGCGACACGCCTCACACCGTCATAATTTCTTTTTCTTTTGCGGCAACGGTTGAGTCAACCTTGGCAACCGCGTCGGCAACCAGCTTTTCCACTTCCTTTTCGCCTGCGGAAAATTCGTCCTCCGATACGGTCTTGTCGTTCTTCAATTTTTTAAGTCCGTCCATAGCGTCGCGGCGCACGTTTCTCTGCGCAATCTTGGCGTCCTCGCCCATCTTTTTAATCTGCTTTACGAGGTCGCGGCGGCGCTCTTCGGTGAGCTCGGGGAATACGAGCCTTATCACCTTGCCGTCGTTGGTGGGCGTAAGTCCTATGTTGGATATCTGAATTGCCTTTTCGATGCCTTTAAGCGCCGAAACGTCCCACGGGGAAATTACGAGGCATCTGCCCTCCTGAACGGAAACGTTTGCCATCTGCGTTACGGGAGTCATTGCGCCGTAGTAATCGACGGTTACCTTGTCGAGAATGTGGGGATTTGCGCGTCCCGCACGGATAGCCGCAAAGTCCTCTTTAAGTACCGATACCGCCTTTTCCAGCTTGTCGTCGAGAATGAGTAATATTTCCTCAATCAGCTCGTTTTCCATCGTTTTTCTCCTTAATTCTTATTTTAATGATTGTCTATAACCGTGCCGAGTTTTTCGCCGCACACTACGCGGACGATAGAATTCTTTTCGTCCAGCCCGAAAGCAATTACGGGCACGTCGTTTTCCATACACATCGTTGCGGCTGTGGCGTCCATAGCCTTGATGCCGTTCTTGATAATGTCGATATAATTTATATGCTCGTACTTCTTGGCAGCGGGATTGGTCTTGGGGTCGGAATCGTAAATGCCGTCGATATTCTTCGCCATCATTAAAAGGTCGGCCTGAATTTCGCACGCGCGCTGTGCCGCCGCCGTGTCCGTGGAGCAGTAGGGATTGCCCGTGCCGCACGCCATTATTACCACCCTGCCCTTTTCGAAATGGTGCAGAGCCTTGCGCAGTATATAGGGTTCGGCAACCGACGTCATAATGAGTGCAGTCTGCACGCGGGTGGGAATTCCGCGCTGTTCGAGCGCGTCCATCATTGCAAGCGAGTTCATAACGGTTGCAAGCATACCCATATGGTCTGCGGTGGTCCTGTCCATCTTTTTGCCCTGACGACCGCGCCAGAAGTTGCCGCCGCCTATAACCAGAGCGATTTCCACGCCCATTTTCTTTATGGCTTCAATCTGGTCCACAACGCCCGAAATGACGTTTTCGTTAAGTCCGTGACCTTCCTTGCCCGCAAGCGCTTCACCCGAGAGTTTAATTAAAACTCTTTTATACTTAGGTTGCATATTTTTCCCCTTTCGTTATATTTCCACCGCTTAATTATAGCATACGCCGCGCCTTAAATCAACGATAAATTTATAATAAATTAAAATTATAGAATATAACGCCCGCACAAAACGAAAGGGAGGCTCAGCCTCCCTTTGTAAAAGTTAAATTAAATTGTTCCGCATATAAACAAAGCTTACGCTTTCTTCATAGCTTCAACCTGCTTAGCAACCTCATCCTGCAGGTTCTCCTGCTTCTTCTCGATACCTTCGCCCATTTCCCAGCGAACGAAGCGGACAACCTTGAACTTCTTGCCGATAACCTGCTCCACGGTCTGAGAATCGTCCTTTACGAATGCCTGCTTCAAGAGGCAGTTTTCCGAATAGAACTTGCCGATCTTGCCCATAACGATTTTTTCCAGAATCTCCTTGGGCTTCTTTGCGTTCTTTTCGTCGTTCTGCATCTGAACGAGCATAATTTCCTTTTCCTTTTCGATAACTTCCGCGGGAACTTCCGCCTCGGTTACGTAGGAAGGCTTGCTTGCCGCAATCTGCAAAGCTACGTCGTGAAGGGTTTCCTCGCTGCCTGCGGTGAAATCAGTAGCCTCAACCATAACGCCGACCTTGCCGCCCATATGGATGTAGGTTTCAACCTTGCCTGCGGTTGCATAAATTTCGAACCTGCGGATAGCGATTTTTTCGCCGATTACCGCGGTTGCGTTAGTGATATAGTCCTTAACGGTTGCGCCGTCCAGAGGGCACGCAAGCAGAGCGTCAACATCTGCGGGCTTGTTTTCCGCGATTACCTTTGCAACCGCGTCAACTATGCCGTGGAACTTGTCGCCCTTGGAAACGAAGTCGCTTTCGCAGTTGATTTCCAAAAGCACGCCCACGCCGCACTCAGCGCAAACGTATGCGCCTACTGCGCCCTCAGCCGCAATACGGCTTTCCTTTTTAACAGCCTTTGCAATGCCGCGCTCTCTCAAAAGCTCGGCTGCCTTTTCCATATCGCCGTCGGCGTCGGTAAGGGCCTTTTTGCAATCGAGCATACCTGCGCCGCTCTTATCTCTCAAAGTCATTACGTCTTTTGCCGTAAATGCCATCTCTCTATTCTCCTTAAAAATAATTATTCAGCCTTGGGCTCTTCTGCGGTTTCAGCCGCCTCAACTACTTCCTCGATAGAGGTGGGCTCAACAGCTTCGGCGCCTTCCTCCATTTCCTCTTCTACGGAATAAGCTTCGCCCTGGTTTGCCTCGATTACCGCGTTTGCAATTACGCCCGCGATGAGCTTAACCGCACGGATAGCGTCGTCGTTGCCGGGAATTACGTAGTCGATAAGGTCGGGGTCACAGTTGGTATCGGTGATAGCAACGATGGGAATGTTCAGCTTTCTTGCTTCGGCAACCGCGATGTCCTCGTTATGAGGGTCAACCACGAACATAACGCCGGGCATCTTGCTCATATCCCTGATACCGCCGAGGTTGGTCTGCAGCTTGGTCATTTCCTCTTTGAGCTTTGCAACTTCCTTTTTGGGAAGCATTTCGAACTCGCCGTTTTCTTCCATCTTTTCAAGCTTTACCATTCTGTCGATACGCGAACGGATAGTCTTGAAGTTGGTGAGCGTACCGCCCAGCCAACGGGAATTGATGTAGTACTGACCGCAACGCTCAGCCTCTTCCTTGATAGCGTCCTGTGCCTGCTTCTTGGTGCCGACGAAGAGAACGGACTTGCCCTCTTTTACGGTTTCGCATACGAATTTGTATGCTTCTTCAACCAAGCCGACGGTGAGCTGCAAGTCGATGATATGAATGTCGTTGCGCGCCGCGTAGATGTACTTGCTCATCTTGGGGTTCCACTTTCTGGTCTGGTGACCGAAGTGCACGCCTGCCTCGAGGAGCTGTTTCATAGTGATAACTGCCATATAAAACCTCCGTTAAACCTCCCCGTAAACGCATTATCAAAGGACTGTTATGCGGAATTGAAAGATTTTTCCGCCACGGGCAGCCCGCCTTACGGGTGTGAATTTTTTTATAGCTTTGATATTTTAGCATAACAAAATAAAGTTGTAAAGCGCTTTTTATCACCTTATTCAAAATAAAATGCGCGGAAGCGATAAAACTTCCGCGCGTTTTGATTTAATATTCAAGTTATGCGTTTTTGAAAATGTTTATTACGTCCACGCCTAAGGGAACAAGCAGATAGCAGTTTTTGTTAATCAAACCTCCGTCTACCGCCTTGTCGTAAGCGTCCTGTCCGATAACGTCGATTATATCGTTCTTTGAAGGGAATTTTACAACGGTTGCGCTTTGAAGTGACTTCGTGCAAGTGAACACTTCATACTTGCTTGCGTCTTTCTTCTGCTCGTCATCAAGCAAACTCATCAACGCTTTGCTGTCTTCCGCCTTTATCGCCGTTACGGTATAGCCCTCTTTCTCGAAAGCTTTTTTAATGCTGCCGGAAGCATCGCTGCAAGCCGCAAGGGTGAATGCCATTACCACTACCGCCAATACGGTAGCCATAGCCGTCAAAAACTTTTTCATAAACATAAAACTCCTTTGTTTTTTAATTTTCAGTGAGCATTATAGTATATAAAATTTGCTTTGTCAAGCAGCGCATTGCAAAAAGTTTTGGCTGCAACGAAACGTTGCTTATTCGTCTTTTCCGTCGTCGTCGCCGATGCCGTCGTCCTCGTTCTGATAGAATTCAAACACCTCTTCCAAAAGCGCGTCGTCCTCGATGGGCTCGAGCATCTGCTCCTCTTCCTTATAGCGGAAGATTGCCACTTCGTCCTCGGCAATGGCGTCGTTGGGTTCTGCGGCAAGCAGAAGCGCGTACTTTTCGCCCTTGTATTCGGTGACGTCCAGAAGTCTGAATTTGATGACGTTATCGTCGTCGTCAATCAGCTCTATAATATCCTCTTCCTCTGCCTCGGTATCGTTAAGGTTTTTATTCTCTGCCATAGTTATACTCCTTTATGGTTGATTTTCTGTAAATAGCCGTCCAGTATGTTTGCGGCGGCAAGCGCGTCCACGTAGGACTTGCGTTTTTCCCTTCTCATTCCCTCGGATATGAGCGTTTCGTGCGCCATAACCGTGGTGAACCGTTCGTCCTCGCACACGATGGGTATATCGGTTGCCTCCCTGAGTGCGCTTAAAAACCTTTCGGTCTTTTGCGTCTGCAACGCCTCGCTACCGTCGAAGTTGACGGGCAAGCCGCACACAATCGTGGTTGCTCCCTTTTCCTTTGCTATGCTTACGAGAGCCGCCACGTCCTCCTTAAACCCCTTGCGGTGATAGGTCTGCGACGGCAGGGCGTAGGTGTTGAAGGGGTCGGATATAGCCACGCCTATGCGCTTATCCCCTATATCGAAAGCGACGTACCTCTGCAAAAAACCACCTCCGCGCGAACGCTGTTTACTGCTATATTATATCACCCGCTTTGCAATATGACAATAATAATTAAGTAGATAATTTTACCTTATTTGTAAAAACCGCCGCGCAACGGTTTGCGTTGCGCGGCGTCGTTGAATTATTTTGATTTATCAACCGCGGGGCTCGGGAAGACCTGCGGGGTCGTCAACGTGGATATGGCTTACGGTCCACTGAACGGACTTGACGTGCAGCCAGAAACCGTAAATACCGAAGGTGATTATGGTTAACAGCACCCACATAAAACGCTTACCGAAGTACTGCATACCCGTGCCGTCGAAGTGCAGGGTGTGTTCGTCGTAAATGGTGTGCTTGGTATACCATCTCTGTCTGTAGCAGTGCGCCCAGTAGTAACCGATAAACAACGTGATTACGGTGACGAAGAACGTGAGCACGTTTACGCCGAGAAGCTGATACCAGCGACCGTCGAATCTGGACTGGGTTGCTTCCTCTACGTAAACCTCTTCCTCTTCTTCCTCTTCGGGCTCGGGCTGAGCTTCCACTACTGCGGGCTTCACTTCTTCCACGGTCTGAACGACTTCCACGGAGTGCTGAACTTCCTCCTCAGCGGACTGTACAGCCTCGCCGGACTGTTCGTCTTCCGCGGTCTCGGCGGCTTCCTTAACCGTAGCCTCGTCAGCGGGCTCGTCGAAATCTTCGGAAAGTCCGTCGTCCTCGGCCGCCTCTACGGCTTCCGCAGACTGAACCTCTTCCGCGGGCTGAGCGGTTTCCACGGGAGCAACCGCAACTGCCTTGACCTTCTTTACCTTCTTTTTCTTGGGCTTCTTCTTTTCCGGCTTGTAGGTTACGGTTACGCCCTCGAAATGGGTGTGCTTGGTTTCCCACGCGACGAAGCTGATATTGCCCTTGATTATGAAATAGATGCCCAGCGTTGCAATGGCAAGCAGGAACCAAATCATAAACCTGCCGAACAGCTGAACGCCCGTGCCGTCAAACACAAGCCTTCTGCCGTTGATGAAGGTGTGCTCCGCCTGCCAGCGTTTTCTCCAGCAGAACATAAACGGGAACAGCAGTCCCAGGGAAATAATCGAAACGAACGCAACCGCATAGTTGATGAGGAAGGTCATCAACGCGCCGCCCGTATACTTGGAAGGTATGGTCGTAGAGGTTTCCACGGGTGCGGGCGCAACCGCAGGTTTGGGTGCGGGTGCCGCGGGCTGAACGGGAAGTCCGAACTGTGCGCCGCAACACGAGCAGAACCGCTGGTTGGGCTGAACTTCCGTTCCGCAGCGCGGGCAGAACATCTTCACGTTAAAGGGCGTACCGCAGGAAGGACAGAAATTGCCTTCGAATTCGGTGCCGCACTTAGTGCATTTATTCATATATCTCTCCTTTATCCGTTTATAGTAAAATTGTGTTACGCTACTAACTATTATAGTGTAACATTTCCGCGGTATGCTGTCAATAATATAGTTCAAATTATTTTCGGACACGCAAAAACCGCGGAACGGATTTTAAGTCCGTTCCGCGGTCCAAAGCGATAATATGCCGCTTTTACAGACGGTTACTCGGCGCTTTCGCCTTCGCCGCCCTGCTCCGAACACCCGAGACTCTCGAGCTTCTGGTCAATATACTGCTCAGCCTTTTTCATCATATCTTCCTGATTTTTCTTGACAAGATTTCTGAGCTTGCAGTTATTTGCCACGAGGAGCGCACCGCCCGCCATACCTATGGCAAGGCCGAAAATAAATTTTTCCATTGGTTGCTAACCCTCCTATTACGAGTATGGGAAAGCATTACACTATTTATGACTGTAAATTTTTTACTTGCAGCTTCAAAAGGAAATTTTCATCCGTCAGCTTCTTGACTACGGCGGTAAGGCGCGCGTTCTCCGCTTTGAGGTTGGCGTTAAGCTCGTCGTAGAGATTGTTTATCTTATCCTCTATCGCCTTTCTGCTGTCGTCGCGCACGGTATAGCCCGCCTCCTTCATAAGGCTGCGCAGTCTTTCGGGCTGTTTTGCCATAACGTTGCGGTACTTGTTCTGATAGCGCAGCATAAGCTTGTCGTCGCCGTTCGCAAGGTTTAAAACGGCGCGGCGCACGGATATGCCCTTGCTCTTTTCCTTTAAGATGGCGCGCAGTATCTTGTCGGTTTCCTCGTCCGAAAAGGGGCGTATGTCCTCGGCTTTGAGGTCGGTGCCCTCCAAAATCTTTTTAACTTCCTCGTTGTCGGTGCTCTTTAAAAGCGAGTAGTAATAATTTCTTACGCTGCCCCTTGCCCTGCCCGAGCTCTTTGCATACTCTTCGAAAATGCGGGTGAGCGTCTTGCCCTGTCCCCTGCCCTCGCACACATATTTAACAAGGCTTTGCGCCTCCTCCTTTGTGTAGCCGTTAATCTTTTCCATAACGCCTCCTTGAAATTTCGTTTATTTGCAAGGTGGTTATTGACATAAAAATATTGCTTTATTCATTAAATAACTATCGTATGAGAATTTATTTTTTGTCCGAACGGCAGGCTGCGCTTAAACTGGACGGCGCGTATCTGGGCACAATCGACGGGTTCGAACGCTTTGTGGACGTTGAGGCGGACTCAAAGATTCTTGCCGAGGTAATACCCGAGGGCGACGCGCGCCCCGTAAGCTTTTTTATCGACGAAGGATTTTTTAAGGAGCCGCCCGACTTTGCCGACGTATACCTTTCGGACGGCGACGCCGTTATATATATAAGGCGTTATCAGCCGCGCGCGGAAAAACTGAAGGTGATTGCGCAGAGGGAATTCTGCGGCGGACTTGTCACTCTGTTTTTAAACGGGGGCGGCGTTTACCTCAACTGCGAAAAGGAGGTCTGCAACCTTTACGAGCTTTCCCGCGCGTTCGAAAACGCGACTTTTAAAGAGGAACTGATTGCAAACCGCCCCGTACTGCTTATAGAGGGCGAGGGGTGCGTTGCCGTCATTTCGGAAAACTGCCGCCGAGTGTTCTATAACCCCGCCGAAAGCTGGCAGTGCGGCAACGACCTTACGGTTACGGTAAACTTCAATACGTGCGCGGGATGCAGGGCGACGTGCACCTTTGCATACGACGGCACGGATATGACGTTGATAAACAGCGTGACAGAGGAGCGCGTACCGCCTGCGCCGGGCATTATGCACTTTGCATTTTTCGAGTGCGTGATGACTCACGGAAATTTTGCAAAATATCTGAGCGACGAATTAAAGGCGAACGCGCAGGCTCTTCCCTCCTACCTTGGCGAGTTCGTAGACGTTGCCGTGCCGTACTCCCGCTTCTTTGAAAAGCACGGCGATATAAAGGCTGCGGGGCTAGTATATCCCCTTTCCAAAAACCTGTTTCAAATAAAATACTTTGCCGTTGATATAAAGGACGGTAAGATAGAAAACGTTTACGAAGTGGAATAAAATATGAAAACGCCGCGGATATTCCGCGGCGTTTTTTATTTACTTTGCTTTACGAATTCTTCCATTGCGGCGAAAGTGGCGGCGGAAACGCAGTGCTCCATCTCGCACGCGTCGCTGTCCGCGTCCTCTTCGTTCACGCCGTGAAGTATCAGAAATTCGCGTATAGTGCAGTGCCTGTGGTAGACCTCCTCCGCATAACGCTTGCCCTCGGCGGTGAGAAAGATGTGCAGACCGTCGGTATGTATATACCCCTTGGTCTTTAAAATTTTAAGCGCCTTTAAAACGGCGGGTTGGGAAACGCCCATCTTGCGCGCAACCTCTATCTGGTGAACGTCCTCGAGTTCGCCCGACAGAAGAAGTATCGCTTCCAGATAGTCTTCGCCCGACTGATTGTGATTCATAAGCTTATTATACGACCGCAGGCAAATTTTGTCAATACGGCACGCCCCTTATTCCTCGTCGCCCGCAAGCAACCGTTCGCGCTCGGCAACGGCAAGCGCTTCGGTCATCTGGTCTATGTCGCCCATAATAAAGCTGTCCAGCGAGTAGAGCGACAACCCTATGCGGTGGTCGGTCACGCGCCCCTGGGGAAAGTTGTAGGTGCGGATACGCTCCGACCTGTCGCCCCTGCCGACAAGCGATTTGCGCTGTGCGTCCTGCTCGCTTCGGCTCATATTGTTGTAGTAATCGTAGAGGCGGGAACGCAGTACCTTGTATGCCTTGTCCTTGTTTTTAAGCTGGCTGCGCTCGTCCTGACAGGTGACGACTATGCCCGTGGGAAAGTGCGTTAAGCGGATAGCCGTTTCAGTCTTGTTGACCTTTTGTCCGCCCGCACCCGACGAACGGTAGACGTCCACGCGCACGTCCTCGTCGCGTATTTCCACGTCCACGTCCTCGGCTTCGGGCAACACCGCAACGGTTGCTGTGGAGGTGTGCACCCTGCCCTGGGATTCGGTTTCGGGCACGCGCTGAACGCGGTGCACTCCGCTTTCGAACTTCAGCTGTTTGTAGGCGTCCCTGCCCGATATGTTCAAAACTATTTCCTTTATGCCGCCCAGCTCGGTGGAGTTTTCGTCCACAACCTCCACTTTAAGGCGGTGCCTTTCGCAGTAGTAAAGGTACATACGGTAGAGCTCCGCGGCAAACAGAGCCGCCTCGTCGCCGCCAGCTCCGCCACGTATTTCCATTATGCAGTTCCTGTCGTCGTTCTTGTCCTTGGGCAGAAGCAGAATTTTCAACTCGCCCTCAATCTCTTCCAGACGGTGGCGGCAGGAATATACCTCCTCGTTTAGAAGCTCGCGCATTTCGCCGTCCGTTTCGCTTTTGAGGGCTTCCTCAGCCTGCGCGATTTTGCGCTCCTCGGCAAGGTATTCTTCCCATTTGTCCGCCGTTTCGGTAAGCTCGGACTGCTCCTTTGCAATCTTGGTCCACTCCTCGCTGCCAGCGGGAACGGTGCCGTCCGAAAGCTTTTCGGTCAGCGATTTATAGCGGTTATAAATTTCCTGAATTTTATTAGTGTTCATACTTGATATAATGCAAAAAGCGGCATCGCCGCTTTTTATTTTTTATTTCAGACCTATCGTCAGAATGCGATTTTCAGGAATCTATCGACTCCTGCAAAATCTTTAACAACCATAGCGTATTCGCGCTTGTCAAACAACTTCAACACCTCTTCCGCCTGACCTTCGCCGACTTCCAGCATAAGTATGCCGCCGCGGATTATATAACGGCTGATTTCGCTTGCAAGACGTTTGTAGAAATCCAGTCCGTCCTCGCCGCCGTCGAGCGCGATGCGCGGCTCGTAGTCCCTGACCTCGCGCTGTAAGGAAGCGATTTCCGAACTCTTTATATAGGGCGGGTTGCAAACGATAATGTTGAATCTGCCGTGGACGCGGGAGAACAAATCGCTCTGGATAAAGTTGACGTCCGCCGAGTTGTAATTTGCGTTTTCCCTTGCCAGCATAATAGCCGCGTCCGAAACGTCAACAGCCGTAACCTGCACCTTTTTGTCCTTGCAGTGCTTTGCAACGGCAATTGCTATGCAACCGCTGCCCGTGCACATATCCAGCACCTTGTCGCCGTCCTCGACGGTGTTGACAACCTGCTGTGCAAGAATTTCGGTTTCGGGACGGGGAATAAGCGCCCTCTCGTCCACCTTGATATTGCAGTCGTAAAAGTCTACGTCGCCGATGATATACCACAACGGTCTGCCCGTTAAACGCTTTTCGATAATGGCGTTTATCCTGCGCGTTTCGCTGGGCTTTATAACCCTCTGCGCCGAAAGCTCGCTGCGGTTGATGCCGAGCACTAGGGAATATATCCATTCCGCGTCGCTCTCGTCGATTTCGGCCTTGCGGAATTTCTTTTTGGTTTCTGCAAGCATATCGGACAAAAGTCCGCCCGTAACGAACGTGCATTCCGCCATATCGGGGTTTACGTCCATTTCCATTGCGGCGTTGAACGCGGCGATAGCCACCTCAACCATTTCGGGCTCTGGCTCGCGCGTGGTGAACACTTTCTGCAGAAGCATACCAGGCCATTTGAAGATGCAGCCGAACCAGCCGTGAAAGTGCGCGAACAGCTTTAAAAATTCGTAGGATATACCCGTGATGACGGGCAGAAGCACAATCTCTATACCTATGTTGGCAAGCGTTCTCAACGCGCCGTTCGTTATGCTGTTTATGTTGAGCGCCCAGGTCACAACGCCTATCACCGCGATATTGATGATGAGCACTATGAACAGGAACGAAGTGCCGCACCGGTCGTGAATGCGCGAACAGCTCATAACGTTTTCGGGGGTTAAGGGCAGTCCTTTTTCGTAGCAGTTAATGGTCTTGTGCTCAGCGCCGTGATATTTGTACAGCTTGCGGATGTCCTTCAAAATCATTATAAGCCCCAGATATGCAAGGAAAATGACCAGCTTAAACACGCCGAGCATAACGTATTCCCACACCGAGCCTATAAGCGTTTTCCACAGGTACTTATTGAGCGTTGTCACCAGGAAACGGGGCAGCCACATAAAGCAGAATATTGCGAGAGCCAGCCCTAAAATGACGCCGACAACGGTGACCACGTGCATAAGGTTGAGTTTGAGTTTTTCTGCAAACCACTTTTCAACCCTGCCCGGCTCCTCGTCGTCCGAACCGTACACCTGCGCCGAACGCATAAGCGCGTTGGTGCCGCGCACGAGAGAGCCGTACATATTTACGACCCCCCTCACGAACGGTATTTTGGAAGCACGCCTGCCTGCGGTAGTGCGTTTTATTCTCTTTTTTTCAACCTGAATATTTCCGTCGGGGTCGCGGACTGCGGTGCAATAAGACGTTTTGCCCATCATCATTACGCCTTCCATAACCGCCTGACCGCCCACGGTAGAACATATAGGTTTTTTCTTTTTCTCTCTCTTTGCCATATTCGATAAATAAACGCGGTTCAAATAAATTCAGCCTCAATTTGCGAATTGAGGCTGCCTTTTCATCAGATGTTGTATCTTTTTTTGAATTTATCAACACGGCCGCCCGTATCGACAAGCTTCTGCTTGCCGGTAAAGAAAGGATGGCACTTGTTGCAGATATCCACTTTAAGAGTTTCTACGTTTTTGGTAGTACCCGTTTTAAAGGTAGCGCCGCACGCGCATACTACCGTCACTTCGTGATAATCGGGATGTATATCGGGCTTCATATCTTCACCTCGCTGTTAATTCTTTGTAAATGCTAAATCATTATAAATAATATTTATTCGTAAGTCAACCGTTTTTGTGCTTTAACAGACATATTTTTAAGCCGCAAACGGCGCGCCGCCACTAAAATTTGCAATTTGCGCGCAAAAGGTTGATTTAATCGGCGTTTCGTCGTATAATATCTGCGTATGGATAACTGGGTTTTAAAAGGGCCTAAGATGCTCGAAAATCAGAAACAGTGCGAAAGCGAGGTAGACGCAACGCAGGTCAAGGTGCGGGTTTCACACATTCTCGTATCCAACTACGACGCGCTTACCTATACCGGCGCGACCAAAATCGCCTACCCCAAGACCCTGGGCAGAATTGCCATAGGCATAGTCACCGAGGCGGGCGAAAACTGCTACGGCGTGACCAAGGGCGCAAGAGTTTATTTAAACGCTATGCGTCCGTGCGGCAAATGCTATGCCTGCAAGAGCGGTAACCGCGGCGAATGCACCTCCCCCCTTGTTGCGGGACAGGACTTCGACGGATTTATGCGCGACTTCGTTGTGTGCGACTATACCGACGTTTCGGTCATTCCCGACAGTGTGGACGATTTTCTGGCGCTGTGCATAGAAAACGTGGCTTTGGCAGAAAATATCTATGATAAACTCAATCTGTCTACGGGCAGCAGAGTGGCGATAGTCGGCGGCGGCTTTTTGGGCTCCGTGCTGGCGCAGATTGCCCTTTACCACAAGCTTGTGCCCATAGTTATAGACAACTATGCCAAGAACGTGGAAAGGCTGCAGAAGAGCGGCGTTTACTTTACCTTCTCCGCGGACGACACGCTTGCCTCCAACATAGAGAACGCGACCAGCGGAAATATGTGCGACGCGGCGATATACACGTCCTGCTGTAAGCTTTCGCCGTCCGTGCCCGCAAGCGTGCTGGCAAGCCACAAGGATATGGTTCTGGGCGGGTTCTGCACCGTCAACTTCACTATGGATACCGCGCCGCTATTCGAAAAGAATCTGCGCGTGTACTCCGTTTCCGACGGGTTCGGCTACACCGAAACGGCAATAAATATGCTTGTGCACGGCGCGCTGGATTTAAGCCACTTCGAAAAGGAAGTTCTGACCGAGTTCAATCTCCCCGCGCTTCTTACCGAACGTGCCGAGAAGTTCTCGCAGGACAGCAAGATGGTCGTATTGAAGCTCATTCTTTAAACCCATCGGCTGCGCGTAAGACTAAACTTTTTTCCTATGCGCTTTCTCAGGTTTGTATTTTCACGGTTCTTTATATGCATTACCGTAATTGCGGCGCTCATCGCCGCAATTATTTTTTTGTGCGTTTATATCCACTCCCTTCTGCCCGCCGCCGCGGCGATAGGGCTTGCATACGCGCTGTCGGTGATAGCTGCGCTGTGCCTGCTGCTGGGCAAGAGCCCCTTCGAATTCAAATGCGGCTGGCTGACCCTTATAGTCGCCCTGCCCATCGTCGGCTCGGTTTTATACTATATATCCTATCTCAGCCGTTGCGAAAAGAGCGAAAGCTACCGCGTTATGCCGTCCGCAGGCTGTTCGGGCTTCGAATACTTTGCCGACGGCGCGGAGTATCTCGACCGCCTTATATCGCTCATTTCCACCGCCAAAAGAAAAGTCTATCTGGAATACTATATATTTGCCAAGGGGCATATCTGGAGTGCGGTGAACAGAGAGCTGAAAAAGGCGCTTGCCCGCGGCGTGGAAGTAAAGATTATATACGACGGACTGGGCAGCGCGCTGCGTGCACCCAAGAAGGATTTCAAAGAGCTTAAAAAGGCGGGCGCGCAGATAAAGGTATTCAACAAGCTGATACCCGTTCCCGCTTCGCGCCTCAACTTCCGCGACCACAGAAAGATTGCCGCCATAGACCAAAGCGCGGTGTTTCTGGGCGGCGTGAATATTGCCGACGAGTACGCAAATCTGTCCTCGCCGCACGGCTACTGGAAGGACGGCGGCGCACTCTTTTACGGAAAAATCGCAAAGGTATATTCGGACGTGTTTCTTTCCGCGTTCGACGGCAGCGAGCTTGAAACGCCCGCCCCCAGTGAAGACAAGTTTACTCTTTACCCTATGACCGACGAGCCCGAACACGGCGGAAGCCTGTGCGAGGACTACCTTGCGGGCGCGATAAACTGCGCCAAACGCAGAGTGTATGTCTTTACCCCCTACCTGTGTATGGGTGACAAGCTGGGCGACGCGCTGACATTTGCCGTACGGCGGGGCGCGGACGTCAAAATAATAATTCCCAAAATTCCCGACAAAAAGCTGACTTACGCCATAACCAAGACCTACGCAAAAAAGCTTGCCGCAAAGGGCGTGCGCGTCTACACCTACACACCGGGTTTTATGCACTTTAAGGGCGTGATATGCGACGACCGCGCGTTTCTGGGCAGCTACAACTTCGACTACCGCTCTATGCGGCTCAACTACGAATGCGGCGTTGCCGGCGGCGAAAAGCTTGCGGATGAAATGGCGCGCGACTTCGAGGCGTGCCTTGCGCTGTGCGCCCGGTTGGAATACAAACGCCAGAGCGCAGTAGCAAGACTTTTGGGCGCGCTGCTCTGCCTTTTTGCTCCCCTGGTTTAGTTGCGGACCGCGCATTTTTGTGATATATTTATTACGATGATTAAACTTATTGCGTGCGATTTGGACGGTACGCTGCTTCCGCCCGACAAGAAGATGCCCGAAGAAACCTTTGCGCTCATTGAGAAATTTGCGGCAGAGGGCGGCGTTTTTGCGCCCGCAAGCGGCAGACAGCTGCCCAACCTCTTAAAGCTGTTTGCGCCCGTCGCGGACAAGATTGCGGTAATTGCGGAAAACGGCGGACTGGTGTGGTATAAAGGCGAGATAATCTTTTCCGACCCCACCCCTTCGGAGGACGTGCTCCGCGCACTGAAAATAATACGGTTACAGAAAGGGCTTTACCCCGTTTTATCCTGCGCCGACTGCGCGTATTACGAGGACGGTTATCCGCGCTTTATCGAAATTTTAAAGAGGTCGTACTCCTCCGAAAAGAAGGTTGACAGCCTCGACGAAATTGCGGGCGGCGTGAGCGCGCTGAAAATTTCGGTGTGGGACGATTTGCCCGCCGCCGAACACGGCGGTAAAATTCTGCCGCCGCTCATAGACGGGCTACGCACTATGATTTCGGGCTACGACTGGCTGGACGTGAGCGTTGCGCACGCCAACAAGGGCAGAGCGCTGGAAGCACTTATGGCGCGCCTTGGCGTAAAACGCGAGCTGTGCGCGGCGTTCGGCGACCATATGAACGATTACGAAATGCTGAAAGCGAGCGGCTTGCCCTTCGTGACCGCTAACGCGTATCCGCCGCTCAAAGAGCTTATCGGCGAGGAAATACCCTCCAACGCGGAGTTCGGCGTAATTAAAAAATTAAAGGAGTTTATTTTATGAAGTTGTTAATCGCATCGGACATTCACGGTTCGGCAAAATGGTGCGAAAAGCTGGTGTCCGCGTTCGACAGAGAGGGCGCGAACAGGCTGGTTCTGCTCGGCGATATTTTATATCACGGACCGAGAAATCCTCTGCCCGACGAGTATTCGCCCAAGGACGTGTGCGCAATGCTCAACCCCCTTGCGAACAGAATAACCGCCGTGCGCGGCAACTGCGACAGCGAGGTTGACCAGATGGTGCTTGACTTTAACATATCATCCGACTACGCGGAAATATGGGACGGCGCAGTGAAAATCACTCTTTCGCACGGGCACAGGCCCGTTCCCCCTCTCGGCGCGGGTGACTACTACATAACGGGGCACACCCACGTTCCCCTCAACTGCGTAGAAAAGGAAGGTTATATTCACCTCAACCCCGGCTCGGTTTCTCTCCCCAAGGAAAACAGCGAGCACGGCTATATACTGTATGAAAACGGAAAGTTTGTCTTTAAAGCCTTGTAAATAAAAAAGCCGCGCGGCAATTCTGCCGCGCGGCTTTTTACGTGATTAAATTATTCTGACAACGACACACGACTTACGCAAGTATAAGTCTGCCGTTGAGCGCAAGGTAGATCAGGTCGATTAAGCACAGAATCCAGCTCCACCCTACCACGAGGAAAAGCACGAACACCACTATGCTGACGGCGTCCTTTTTGTTGACGGCTACGCTGAGCCTGACCAGGCACTCCACAATCCAGCCCACAAAGGGAATTAAAAGCAGAAGTATCTGGACCAGTCTGTCCTGTTTATTGAACCATTTATCAAAAGTCATTTTTGCACTCCTTAAATTTTTGACTTTATATTCATATGCCGCGGATAAAAAAATGATTACCTCTGATAAAAGAAATTCAGCCCGACGCACGTCGGGCTGAATTTTGACTTTGTTCTAACTTAGATATTAAGTAAGCGCAAAATGTGGCCGCTGAAGATCATAAGAATCAGGTCGATAAGCCAGATAAGCCAACCGCCGAAGATACGAATGATGCCTGCAACGATCTTACCCTCGGAAAAACGGGTAATCATACCCAGAATCCAAGCGGTGAAAGGGATGATTGCCAGAATAACGCTTATTACTCTGTTAAGTCCGAAATAATCTTTCTTGCTTGCCATTTTCAGTCTCCTTTGTTCTTTTTACTGTCTATATTATATCACACTTTGCGTATAAGTCAATTATATTTTTATTTTTTCTCTTATACGAGCTCTATTATAGCTTCTTCGGCAGCGTCGCCGCGGCGCTGACCCAGAAGATAGATGCGCGTATATCCGCCGCCCTGTCCAAGCTCTTCCTTGCGCTGAGCGTACTTAGGCGCGATTTCGTTGAACAGCTTCTCCATTAAGGGGTGCTGAATGTCCTTCGTTCTCGCCTTGTACTCGCTCTTCTTTTCGGAAAAGCCCTTTACTTCCTGCAGGTCGCGAAGCTTTGCCATTAACGCACGGCGTACCGCAAGCTTCTTGGGGCTGTCCTGGATAACCTTGGTGGTTACTTCCTTGCCCTTAGCGTCCGTCTTTTTAACCTGCTTCTCTTCGTTGAGGTCGTAAACGCTTATAGCCTTGGTTATTATCTTTTCAACGTAGGGCTGAAGAGCCTTTGCCTTAGCCGCCGTCGTCTGTATTTTGCCGTACCACAAAAGCTCGGACGCCTGATTCCTGAGCAATGCGTTTCTCTGTTCTGATGTTCTTCCTAATTTTGCGGGCATCTTATTAGTCCTCCTTGTTAGCTAACGAAAGTCCGTAGGACTGTAATTTCAGAATTACTTCGTCCAGCGACTTTCTGCCAAGGTTGCGCACCTTGAGCATTTCGTCTTCCGTCTTCTTGGTCAGATCCTCAACCGTATGGATGTTTGCGCGCTTTAAGCAGTTGTAGGAGCGCACGGACAAGTCCATATCCTCGATTGCCATTGCAAGAATTTTCTGCTGACGGTCGTCCTCGTTCTTGACGAGTATGTCCATATCTTTAATCGTTTCCGACAAATCGACGAAAAGTCCGATATGGTCCTGCATAATCTTTGCCGCAAGCGACACGATTTCCTTCGCGGAGAACGCGCCGTTCGTCCATACTTCCAGAACAAGCTTGTCGTAATCGGTATTCTGACCGACTCTCGTATTTTCTACGCTGTAATTAACTTTCTTTACGGGCGTATAGATGGAGTCGATGGGAATATAGTCGATAAGTTCGGTCTTGGTGTGGTCCGCACCCTTGTAACCCCTGCCGCGGCCGATGGTGATTTCCATATCGATTTTGCCGCCTTCGTCAACCGTGCAGATGTGCTGGTCGCCGTTGATAATTTCCAGCTCGGCGTCCTGCTCTATATCACTTGCCTTGACTTCGCAGGGTCCTTCCTTGTAGAGGTGAACGACCTTTATATAATCTTTATCGGTTATTTTCGTCTTGATTGCAAGAGTTTTTAAATTGAGAATTATCTCGGTAACGTCCTCTTTGACGCCTGCTATGGGCGAAAATTCGTGCTTGACCGAGCCGTCCAAAAATCTTATGCCCTGAGCCGCAGCGCCGGGAAGAGCAGACAGCAATATTCTTCTAAGGCAGTTGCCTATTGTAAGTCCGAAGCCCTTTTCCAGGGGTTCTACAACGACCTTTGCGTATGACTGATTCTCACTTTCCACCACTTCGATCTTGGGTATATCTATCTCAATCATATACTACCTCCTATTTTTTATGAATTACTTGGAGTACAACTCGACAATCATATGCTCTGCAATCTGGCTGTCTATATCGTCTCTTGCGGGAAGCGCAATAATCTTGCCTTCCAGCTTTTCGGGGCTGAATTCCAACCACTTAGGCATATTTGCTGCCTTTGCGGATTTGATTCCCTCGAAGTATTTGTTGGAGGTCTTGCTCTCCTTTACGGCTATAACGTCGCCTGCCTTTACGATGAAGGAGGGAACGTTTACCTTTTTACCGTTTACGGTGAAGTGTCCGTGGTTGACAAGCTGTCTTGCCTGTGCGCGGGATACGCCGATACCCATTCTGTAAACGACGTTGTCAAGTCTTCTTTCGAGAAGGGAGAGCATATTTTCACCGGTGATGCCCTTCATTCTGTCCGCGCGCTCGTAATAAGCCCTGAACTGACCTTCCTGTACGCCGTAAATACGCTTAACCTTCTGCTTTTCGCGAAGCTGCTGACCGTATTCGGAAACCTTCTTTCTGCCTGCGCCGTGTACGCCGGGAGCTACGGGACGCTTTTCGAACGGGCACTTGCCGTTATAACATTTATCGCCCTTCAAAAAGAGCTTTGCGCCTTCTCTTCTGCAAAGGCGGCATTTTGCTTCTCTGTAAGTTGCCATAATCTATTTTGTCCTCCTTTATACTCTGCGACGCTTAGGCGGTCTGCATCCGTTGTGGGGTATGGGTGAAACGTCGGCGATAAGCGTGATTTCAAGCTCGCAGTTCGCAAGTGCGCGGATTGCGGACTCCCTGCCTGCGCCGGGACCCTTAACGTAGACTTCGACAGAGCGGAGTCCGTGCTCTTTTGCCGCCTTTGCAGCCGTTTCGCAAGCCATCTGCGCCGCGAAAGGAGTGCCCTTTCTCGAACCCTTGAAGCCGAGTGCGCCTGCGCTCGACTGGCTGATTGCGTTGCCCTGCATATCGGTTACGGTCACCAAAGTATTGTTGAAAGATGACTGAATGTGTACCTGACCTTTATCGACCTTTTTAAGCTCTTTACGCTTTCTGGTTGTGGTCGTCTTTTTAGTAGCTGCTGCCATAAATTCTTAAATCCTCCCTGACCTTACTTTGCGCCCTTCTTCTTGGCTACCGTGCGGCGGGGACCCTTTCTCGTCCTCGCGTTTCTCTTGGAAGATTGTCCTCTTACGGGAAGTCCCTTTCTGTGACGGATTCCTCTGTAAGAACCTATTTCCATAAGTCTTTTGATGTTGAGCGATACTTCCGAGCGGAGTTCGCCTTCTACTCTGTAATTATGGTCGATATACTCTCTGAGTTTGGAAACTGCGGTTTCGTCCAGATCCTTAACCCTGGTATCGGGGTTGATGCCTGTTGCCGCAAGAATCTTTTTGGAAGTTGCCAAACCTATACCGAAAATATAGGTAAGACCAATTTCGATTCTCTTCTCTCTGGGTAAATCTACACCGGCAATACGTGCCATACGATTTATTTCCTCCGTTAATAATCTTGAAATTTAATATTGTAATATATAGAGCCGTATGCGCCTTAAGGGTAAGTTTTGGTTTTGGAATGAATACCCCCCAATGCCGTATACGGAATTGTTTTCGCGCTTTTAAAACGCAAAAGCACACCCGCTCCACACCGTTTTTCACGCGTGGCGGGTTACTTTAACCGAAAATCTGCAACGTACATTATATCACACGTTGTTTTTAAAAAGCAAGAAAATTTTTGCCGCTATTATAGGTAATTTTGCAAAATTTGCTCAATTAGCCCTGTCTCTGCTTATGGCTCTTGTTCTTGGAACAGATGACCATAACCTTGCCGTTTCTCTTGATAACCTTGCATTTATCGCACATAGGTTTAACCGAAGGTCTTACTTTCATTGAATTTATCTCCGTACTTTAATTTTTTTAATATTGGCTTAGCCTTTGCTACGCCAGGTGATGCGGCCTTTCGTCAAATCATAAGGGCTCATTTCCAGCTTAACGTTGTCGCCCTCTATAATTCTTATATAGTTGAGGCGGAGCTTACCGGAAATATACGCCGTGATAACGTAACCGTTGGTGAGCTTAACTTTGAAATTTGCGTTGGGCAGGCACTCTATAACTTTGCCTTCCGCTTCGATAACGTCGTCCTTAGACAAAACTTTACGTCCTCCGATTTAACTTTTTTCACCGTCCGCCGCAATATTTTTCAATATATAGGCGACGCGGTTATCGAAAGCCCCGTCCCACGGAAAGGTAACTCCTTCCTCCGCAACGTTGCGCGGCGTAAGACGCAGGTGCTTAACGTTCTTTTTCTTGGGATTTCCAAGCTTTCTCTTTACTCCGTCCGCAACCAGCACGCAATCCGAACGCACCTCGCACACGACGTAAAAGCAACCCTTGTCCTTCCCCTGCACACTTTCAACTATTTCTCCCCTTTCGGGGTTCTTTACTTTCATAGAGTTAATATCTCAACTCCGTCCTCTTTTATGAGCACCGTGTTTTCGTAGTGAGCCGCAGGCTTGCCGTCCGCAGTCCTGACCGTCCAGCCGTCCTTTCTGTCGAAGTCAACCTTGTACGTCCCCATATTTATCATAGGTTCGATACAGATGGTCATTCCCGCTTTGAGGCGCATACCCGTGCCCTTTCTTCCGTAGTTGGGAACGGACGGGTCCTCGTGCATCTCTCTGCCTATGCCGTGCCCCGTAAGCGCCCTTACGACGCCGTAGCCGTGGCTTTCGGCGTGGGTCTGCACCGCGTAACCTATATCGTACAGCGGCGTGCCCGCCTTTAAGCCCTCGATTGCCTTAAAGAAACATTCTTCGGTGACTTTGACGAGCTTTCTCTTTTCCTCGGACACGTTGCCGATTAAAAAGGTTCTGCACGCATCGCCCTGAAAGCCGTTCTTTTCTGCGGTTATGTCTACGCTGACGATGTCGCCATCCTCTAAAATTCTGTCGCCGGGAATGCCGTGCACGACCACTTCGTTGACCGATACGCACGAGCTTGCGGGATAGCCGCAATAGCCCAGCTCCGACGGAATTGCACCGTTCATTGTGATGTACTTATATACGAGTTCGTCCACCTCTTTGGTGGTCATACCCGCGCGGATATGTTTGCCGACGTATTCAAGCGTTTCCCTGACTATGCGGCAGGGCTCGCGCATAAGCTCTATTTCCTGTTCGGTCTTGACGTATATCATTTTCTGCTTTTGCCGCGCCTTACAAGCTCGGCGGCAATCTTATCGAAAACCACCTTGGGAGGCTGGTTGCCGCTGGTTACCGTAAAGAGCTTGCCCGCGTTTGCGTAGTATTCGACGAGCGGAGCCGTTTCCTTGAAATAGGTGTCGAGGCGTTTCTGCACCGTTTCGGGATTGTCGTCGTCCCTGCGGTACAGCTCCTTGCCGCACTTTTTGCAGGTGGTTGCGCCGTTAAGCGTGGATACGTGATAGCTTTCGCCGCAGGAGCAGACGCGTCTGCCGCAGATTCTGTCCATCAGCAGGGATAAGTCAACGTCGATATTCACGCACAAATCTATATGCGCAAATCTGTCGAGCTGCTCCGCCTGGAAGATATTGCGGGGGAAGCCGTCGAGCATAAAGCCGCCCTTGACGTCCTCCTTGCCAAGTCTGTCCTTTACTATGTCGCAGGTGACTTCGTCGGGAACGAGCTTGCCAGCGTCGATATAGCTTTTTGCTATCTTGCCGATAGGCGTGCCGCCCTTGATATTCGCCCTGAATATGTCGCCCGTGGAAATGTGAACGAGGTGGAAGCGCTCTTCGAGCATACTTGCCTGCGTTCCCTTGCCTGCGCCGGGTGCGCCGAGTAATACTATGTTCATAATTATTTCAGGAAGCCTTTCTTGTAATTCTTCATCATAAGCTGCGACTGAAGCTGTTTGTCAAGCTCGAGCGCGCAGGATACGACGATGAGTATACCCGTCGTGGAGAATACGCTTATGAGGTCCGTCGAAATACCGACCGCGGAAAGTATTACCGCGAGTATGGAGGGCACCAGCGCAACAATCGTAAGATACATAGCGCCGAAAAGCGTAATTCTGTTGTTTATCTTTTTAAGGTAATCAGCCGTAGGCTTGCCGGGACGGATACCCTGGATAAAGCCGCCGTTCTGCTGTATCGTCTTGGATACGTCGTCGGGATTGAACTGCATTGACGCATAGAAGAACGAGAACAGGAAGATAAGCACGCACAGCACTACCATATAGATAAGCTGACCGTACCACGTGCCGTTGGGACCGCCGCCCGAGAACCACTTTGCCACGCCCGTTTCGAAGCCGGTGCCGGGAGCGAACAAGCTTGCCAGCATTGCGGGAACGCTTATAATCGCAAACGCGAATATAAGGGGCATAACGCCCGAACCGGATATGCGCATAGGAATTACGGACGACTGACCGCCGTACATTCTTCTGCCCTTGACCTGCTTTGCGTACTGCACGGGTATTTTCCTTTCGGAAAGGTCTACCGTACAGATTGCCGCGAACTCGAACACCGTTAAAACGACGAAACCGAGAACTTCCCACAGAACCGAGGGGTTAGCCGCATTACCGTTCACACCCACGATAGCTTCTGTGAACTTTGAAACGAGCTGTTCGCCCGCCGTGGAAACGATACCGATAAAGATAATCAGCGAAATACCGTTGGAAATGCCGTACTCGGTTATTCTTTCACCCAGCCACATAACGAGCATAGAGCCCGCCGTGTATACTACCGTAAGGAATATACCCGCAATCCACTTTGCACCCGTGTCGCCTATCGACGAGTTGGAGCCGAAGAAAGTCAGCTTTATTGCCAGCTCGCCGTCCGTGCTTCTTAAACCGAAGTTGACGATGATACCGATTGCCTGCGCCACGGCGAGGAGGATAGTGAGGAAACGCGTAATCTGCGCAATCTTCTTTCTGCCCTCTTCACCCTGTTTGGAAAGTCTTTCGAGCGCGGGAATACCTACGCTTAAAAGCTGCACGATAATCGAGGCGTTGATGTACGGGCTGATACCGAGCGCGAAGAGAGTTGCGTTTGCAAGCGAGCCGCCCGAAATGGACGACATTATGCTTAAAAACGACTGATTCTCAATTGCCGTCTTGAACGTTTCAACGGTTATGCCGGGAACGGGAATATAACAGCCGATTCGGAAAATGACCAGAAGCAAAAGCGTGAGCCATATCTTCTTTCGTATTTCCTTATTCTTAAAACAATTTTTTATTGTTTCAAACATTTAGAACCTCTCAATTTTAATTCGGAATTATTTAGTAATTCAGAACTAACCAAAGGTTTAATCAGTTACGAGCAAGACAAGGAGCGTGAGCACCGACCGCAGGGAGTGTACACGGAAGTACACGACCAAGGCGGCGCGGAACGCGACACCGTATTGCGATGTAAATAATTAAACCGTCTCTGCTTTGCCGCCGGCTTTCTCGATAGCAGCCTTTGCGCTCTCGGAGAATTTTGCCGCCTTAACGGTCAGAGCAACCTTGACTTCGCCCTTGCCCAGCACTTTAAGACCGCCGTTGTTCTTGACGATTTTGGTAAGGCTGTTTGCTACTACGTAGTCGTAATCTACTACCGTGCCTGCGGGAACCGAAGCAAGCTGAGAGAGATTGATAATGAGATAACTGGTCGCCCACTTGTTGTGGAAGCCTCTCTTGGGTATTCTTCTGTGAAGGGGCATCTGACCGCCTTCGAAGCCGGGACGAACGCCGCCGCCCGAACGAGCCCATTGACCCTTGTGACCCTTACCCGAGGTCTTGCCCTTGCCGGAGCCGATACCTCTGCCTAATCTCTTGGGAGAAGTGGTCGCGCCCTCTGCGGGCTGTAATGTATCTATTCTCATAATTTCTTCTCCTTAAACTTCTTCTACCTTTAAAAGGTGCTTAACCTTTTCGATCTGCCCGAGATTTGCGGGAGTGCTCTCCAAGGTCTTGCTCTGACGGATTTTCTTAAGTCCCAACGCGGCAACCGTAGCCTTTACGGATTCGGTAGCGTTGGAAGCGCTTTTAATTAACGTAATCTTAACCATAATTTCCTCCGCTTAGCCCAAAATTTCCTCTACGCTCTTGCCTCTTGCGGCAGCTACCTCTTCGGGAGCTTTAAGCGCAACCAGACCCGCAACGGCTGCCTTTACGCAGTTGATGGGGTTGTTAGTGCCGTGCGACTTGGTACGAATATCCTTTACGCCTGCGGCTTCCATAACCGCACGGACGGGACCGCCCGCGATAACGCCGGTACCGGTTGCGGCGGGCATCATAAGTACGGAGCCTCTGCCGAATACGCCGATAACGCCGTGGGGAATAGAAGTACCCTTAAGGTTGACCTTGGTCATATTCTTCTTCGCCTGAGCGGTTGCCTTTTCGATAGCTTCGGGAACTTCCTTGGATTTACCCATACCGTAGCCAACCGAGCCGTTGCCGTCGCCGACAACTACCAGAGCCGCAAAGCGCATATTTCTGCCGCCTTTAACGGTCTTGGTTACTCTGTTGACCTGGATAAGCTTCTTGATGAAGCCGTCGTCCTCTTCCCTCTTTCTGGGTCTGTCGTTTCTTCTTGCGGATTTTTCTTTCTTTTCTTCCATTTCCTTACTCTCCTCAGAAATTAAGTCCGGCTTCTCTTGCGCCGTCAGCCACAGCCTGTACTCTGCCCGTATAGAGGTATCCGCCTCTGTCGAACACGACTGCCTTTACGCCCTTTTTAAGTGCGCGCTCCGCAACCTTTTTGCCTACAAACTTTGCCGCGTCGGTCTTGGTCATATCCTTGATTGCGCCCTTGACTTCCTTTTCCATCGTGGAAGCCGAGCACAGGGTTACGCCCTTAACGTCGTCGATAACCTGCACGTAGATGTGGTTGAGTGAACGGTATACGCTCAGTCTGGGTGTTTCTGCCGTGCCGTTAATCTTTTTTCTGACTCTCGTATGGCGGCGAAGTCTTTCCTGATTCTTGTCGATTTTCTTAATCATAATATCTCCTTATTTAGAGCAATCAACCGCAAATGCGGTATATCCTTCGGATAAAGGCGGTGATAAAACCTTTAAAATACCCGAAATTACTTCTTGCCCTTACCTCCCGTCTTGCCTTCCTTACGCTCGATGACTTCGTCCTTGTAGGCGATGCCGTAGCCGTGGTAGGGTTCGGGTTCTCTTATGGTTCTGATGTTTGCCGCGGTCTGACCTACCAAAGTCTTGTCGATACCCGCAACTACGATTTCGTTGGGAGTAGGGCAGGTGATGGTCACGCCCGCAGGCTCTTCGAATTCAACGGGGTGCGAAAAGCCTACGTTGAGTACGAGCTTTTTGCCCTGTTTTGCAACCTTCCAGCCGACGCCGTTTACGGTGAGGTTCTTGGAATAGCCCTCCGAAACGCCTACGACCATATTGTGAAGGAGCGCGCGGTACAGTCCGTGCTTTGCGTCAAGCGCGGGGGAATCGTGTCCCTTTTCAACCAAAGCGTGCGTGCCTTCAACCTTTACTATAATATCGCCGTCGATTTTCTGCGTGAGCGTACCCTTGCCACCCTTAACGGTGACCACGCCGTCCGCAAACGAAACGGTTACGCCCGCGGGAATTGCAACGGGCATTTTACCTATTCTTGACATACTGCGTATACCTCCTTACCAGATGTAGCAGAGCACTTCGCCGCCTACGTTGGCAGCCTTTGCTTGCCTGTCTGTCATAACGCCCTTATTGGTCGAGATGATGGCGATACCGAGTCCGTCCATAACCTTGGGCATATTTTCAACGTTTGCATAAACTCTCAGACCGGGTCTGGATACTCTCTGCAATGCGTTGATAACCGACTTCTTCTTGCCGACGTACTTTAAGGTAAGCACGAGTTTGCCGGAATAACCGTCCTCTACGAGCTTGACGTCGGATACGTAACCTTCCTTTAACATAATGTCGGCGATAGCCTTTTTCATATTGGAGGAAGGAATTTCTACTGTTTCTTTATTAACCGCAAGCGCGTTTCTTACGCGCGTGAGCATATCTGCTATGGGATCTGTCATTTCGTCTTTCCTCCTTTATTACCAGCTCGACTTCTTTACGCCGGGAATTTCACCCTTATAAGCAAGGTTTCTGAAACAGATACGGCACACACCGTACTTACGGAGAACCGCGTGGGGTCTGCCGCAGATGGAGCATCTCGTATAAGCTCTGGTTTTATACTTAGCAGGCTTCTGCTGCTTGTTTATCATAGACTTTTTTGCCATATCTTCTTCTCCTTACTTCTTGAAGGGCAAACCCAGCGCCCTTAAAAGCTCTCTTGCTTCTTCGTCGGTCTTAGCCGTAGTGACGATGCAGATATCCATACCCCTGATTTTCTCAACCTGGTCGTACTGGATTTCGGGGAACATAAGCTGTTCCTTAACGCCCATACAGTAGTTGCCCTTGCCGTCAAAGCTGTCTGCGGGCACGCCGCGGAAGTCGCGGACGCGGGGCAGCGCTATGGACACGAACTTGTCGTAGAACTCGTACATTCTGTCGCCGCGGAGGGTAACCTTAATGCCGACGTTCATTCCCTCTCTTACCTTGAAGTTCGCAACCGATTTGCGCGCCTTGGTAAGTATGGGCTGCTGTCCGCTTATCAGCTTGATTTCGTTTACAGCCGCCTGAATGGACTTTGCGTTGTCCTTTATGTCGCCTAAGCCGGAGCTTATTATAATCTTTTCGAGCTTGGGCACCTGCATAGGATTTTTGTAGCCGAATTTCTTAGTCAATGCGGGCACGACTTCTTCGGCGTATTGCTGAGCAATTCTGCTCTTGTATACTTTCTGAGCCTCTTTCTTAGCCATTTTCCGTATTCTCCTTATTCAGCCTTATCTTCCGCGGGCGTTTCCGTAGCCGCCTCTTCTGCCTTAGCCGCACGCTTTCTGGTACGCTTCTTGGGAGCTTCCTTAACGTCGGCAGCCTTGCCCTTACCCTTGCCTGCGTAAGCGGTGTCGAGAACCGCGCCGCACTTCGCGCAGACTCTTACCTTTTTGCCGTCTACTACCGAGTGCTTAACTCTTACGCCCTTTGCGCAGCTTCCGCAGACTACCATTACGTTGGAAACGTCGATTGCGCCTTCAACCTGTACTATCTGCGAAACTTCGTTTGCCTTTCTTGCCTTCTTAGCCTTGCTGTGAAGGTTTATGCCTTCGACAGTCACCGTTCCGTTCTTGGGAGATGTGGCAATAACCTTGCCCTGCTTGCCCGCGTCCTTACCGGTGATAACCACTACGTTATCATTCAATTTTACGTTCATTGCATTTCTCCTTAAATTACAGAACTTCGGGTGCGAGGGAGATAATCTTCATATAGTTCTTCTCTCTCAATTCTCTTGCAATCGGTCCGAAGATACGCGTGCCCTTGGGTTCGTTGTTGTTGCCAAGGATAACCGCCGCGTTATCGTCGAATCTGATGTAGGTGCCGTCGTTGCGCCTAACGCCTTGTTTGCTTCTTGCTATAACGGCTTTAACCACTTCGCCCTTCTTGACCGCGCCGCCGGGGGTTGCGGTCTTGACCGAGCATATGATTACGTCGCCGATGTTGCCCGTCTTTCTGAAAGAACCGCCGAGCACCTTTATACACATAAGCTCCTTTGCGCCGCTGTTGTCCGCGGCTTTGAGCCTCGTCTGAGGTTGTATCATATAAATTCTCCTTATTTATGTCTACTTACAACTCTGCGGGGTGTCCCCGCTACCAAGGTTTTAAATGCTTAGCCGTTTGACCGACTTATCACTCAAAAACCTATACCGTTCAGAGGGTAAGGCGGACGCTTTTCCGTCCCTTACCGAGTTACCTTACCGTGCCGTTTGAAACCGCGGAAAATTACTTTGCCTTTTCGATAATTTCAGCTACGCGCCAATTCTTATCTTTGGACAATTTTCTGGTCTCTACTATTCTCACCTTGTCGCCGATGCCGCACTCGTTGTTTTCGTCGTGAGCCTTGAACTTGGTGGTCTTGGTTATAGTCTTTTTGTAGAGGGGGTGCTTGCTCTTTTCGGTGATGGCTACGACTACCGTCTTGTCCATCTTGTCGGAAACTACCAGCCCTACTCTTTCCTTTCTTAAAGTCGTCCTTACTTCCATAACCTTTCTCCTTAACCCTTAATCTGCCTTGCGCGGATAACGGTGTTCACTCTTGCGATGTCCTTCTTAACGAGGTTTATCTGCAAGGGATTTTCAAGCTGACCGCTTGCGTGGCGGAAACGTAAATTGAAAAGCTCCGTTTTTAATTCGGACAGCTTTGCGCTAAGTTCTGCGTCGCTTAAATTCTTAATTTCCTTAGCCTTCATTAGCTTCACCGCCTTCTAAATCTTCTTTCTTGACAAACTTGCACTTAACGGGCAGTTTGTGGGACGCAAGACGCATAGCCTCTCTGGCTACGTCCTCGGGTACGCCCGCCATCTCGAACATTACTCTGTCGGGCTTGACGATAGCTACCCAGTATTCAACCGAACCTTTACCGGAACCCATACGGGATTCCGCGGGGTGCTTGGTTATGGGCTTGTGGGGGAATATATCGATCCAGACCTGTCCGCCACGCTTGATGAATCTGGTCATCGCGATACGCGCCGCTTCTATCTGGTTGGAAGTAATTCTTCCGCCCTCTTCCGCTACAAGACCGTACTGGCCGTAAGCAATCTTATTGCCCTTATGCGCTCTGCCGCGAATCTTGCCGCGGTGCTGCATTCTTCTTTTTACTCTCTTGGGAATTAACATTTTACTCTTCGCCTCCGTCTGAGATTATCAGCTTCTTGGAACCCGTAAGCACTTCGCCCTTGTATATCCAGCACTTAACGCCGAGTACGCCGAATGTGGTGTGCGCTTCCGCAAAGCCGTAATCTATATTCGCCCTCAAAGTCTGAAGGGGAATAGAGCCGTCGTGATAGCTTTCGCTGCCCGCAATCTCTCTGCCGTCCAGACGTCCGCTTACGGTGATTTTTACACCCTTGACGCCCGTCTTGGTAACCTTGGAAAGCTGCTGTTTGATAGCTCTTCTGTAAGATACGCGCTTTTCGAGCTGGGAAGCAACCGCCTCCGCAACGAGCTGCGCGTCCTGGTCGATTTTTTCAACCTTAATGACGTTGATTATGATTATCTTGCCGTCGGTGAGCTTGGCGAGGTCCTTCTTTATAACCTCGATTTCCGCACCCGCCTTGCCGATAAGCACGCCGGGACGACCGGTGTGGATGGTAACTTCCACCTTGTTTGCCGCCCTTACGATGCAGATCTTGCTTATTGCCGCGTCGTAGTACTTTTTCTTAATGAAAGTACGGATAACGTTATCTTCTTTAAGCTGTTTGCCGAAGTCCTTCTTTTCGGCGTACCACTGGGTGTCCCAGCTCTTGATGACGCCTACTCTCAAACCGTGAGGATTAACTTTCTGTCCCATACTTCACTCTCCTTAAATCTTCTTCGCGTCGAGCACGACGGTGATGTGGCTGGTTCTCTTTAAGATTGCGTGGCCGCGTCCCTTGGATACGGGCTGCATTCTCTTGAGGTGAGGGCCGCCGTTGGCGTAAGCTTCCGCGACGATGAGGTCGCTTCTGTCCATACCCTGGTTGTGCTCTGCGTTTGCCGCCGCGGAGAGAAGAACTTTCTTTACTTCCTCGCTGCCGCCTTTATTGCAGTAGGAAAGGATAGCCGAAGCCTCCTCCACGCTCTTGCCCCTGATAAGTGCGAGAACTGTTCTCACCTTGTAGGGGGAAATTCTGACGTATTTTGCCGTTGCGTAAGGACGCTTATCCTTAGTTGCGGCAATCTTTTCTACTTTTTTCTTCATATTGCTTGCCATAACTTAAAACTCTCCTTACTTCTTCGTCGTCTTAGCCGCGTGACCCTTGAAGGTTCTGGTGGGAGCAAACTCGCCGAGCTTGCAGCCTACCATATCTTCGGTGATATACACGGGGACGTGCTTTCTTCCGTCGTAAACGGCTATCGTATGTCCGACCATCTGGGGGAATATGGTGGTTGCTCTGGACCAGGTCTTTACAACTTTCTTTTCGCCCGCAGCGTTCATTGCTTCTATTCTTGCCATAAGCCTTTCTTCGACGTAAGGCCCTTTCTTAACGCTTCTTGACATTTACCTATTCCTCCTTTAATTGATTCTCTTTAAGATATATTTGGAAGAAGTGTTCTTCTTCTTTCTGGTCTTATAACCCAGAGCAGGCTTGCCCCAAGGTGTCATAGGACCTGCGTGACCGACGGGGCACTTGCCTTCGCCGCCGCCGTGAGGGTGGTCGTTGGGGTTCATTACGGAACCTCTTACGGTAGGTCTGGTGCCGAGGTATCTCGTCTTGCCCGCCTTGCCGAGGTGAACGATTTCGTGTTCGAGGTTGCCTACCTGTCCGATGGTCGCCCTGCACTTTATGGATATAAGGCGCATTTCGCCGGAAGGCATCTTGATGGTCGCATACGCGCCCTCTTTAGCCATAATCTGTGCGGAAATGCCTGCGGCTCTTGCAATCTGCGCGCCGCGTCCGGGCTGCATTTCGATTGCGTGTACGACCGTACCTACGGGGATGTCCGCAAGTGCGAGCGCGTTGCCCGCCTTGATGTCCGCGGTGGGACCGGAAATAACCGTATCGCCTACGTTGAGTCCGACGGGAGCGAGAATGTATTTCTTTTCGCCGTCAGCATACGCAAGGAGCGCGATGTTAGCCGACCTGTTGGGATCGTACTGGATGGAAGTAACCTTTGCGGGTATGCCGTCCTTATTTCTCTTGAAATCGATAACTCTGTACTTTATCCTGTTGCCGCCGCCGATGTGACGAACGGTAATTCTACCCGTATTGTTTCTGCCGCCCGTCTTTCTCTTGTCGTGAAGAAGGCTTCTTTCGGGCTTATCGCCGGAGAGCTCCTCTCTTGCAAGAACGGTCATAAAACGGCGCGAAGGGGAAGTGGGTTTAAATCTCTTGATTGCCATTTTTCATTCCTCCTGTCAGGACAGCGAGTCGAAGAACTCGATTGTCTTCGAATCGGCTTTCAGCTGAACGATAGCCTTCTTGTAATCGGGAGTGTAGCCCTCGTTCCTGCCCATTCTTTTGAGCTTGCCCTTGCAGTTTACGGTGTTCACGTTTGCAACCTGAACGCCGAACAGCTTTTCTACGGCGAGCTTTATTTCGGTCTTGTTTGCCGACTTAGCAACGATGAACGTGTACTTCTTGTCGGCTATTCCGTCGTAACCCTTTTCGGTGAGAAGGGGTCTTATAATGATGTCCTGTGCTAACATTATTCTCCGTATGCCTCCTCTATCTTCTTGACGGCAGCCTTGGTAAGAACGACCTTAGCGTTGGCTACCACTTCGTATACGGATATCTGCTCTACGGGCAGGGTGGAAAGATTTTCGAGGTTTCTTGCAGCAAGAATAACCTTCTCGTCCGCCGTATCCATATATACTATAGAGCTCTTGTTGAGGTTGAGCGCCTTCTGGAACGCCGCCATCTCCTTGGTCTTGCCTTCCTTGACTGCGAGGCTGTCGATTACGACTACTTCGCCGTCGGCAACTTTCTTGGAGAGCGCCGAGATGAGCGCGGCAACCTTTGCCTTCTTGTTCATATCCTTGGAGAAGTCGCGGCTCTTGGGTGCGAACACTACGCCGCCCTTGATCCACTGGGGCGCTCTTATGGAGCCTTGACGGGCGTTACCCGTGCCCTTCTGTCTCCAGGGCTTTCTGCCGCCGCCCCTTACTTCCGTACGGGTGAGGGTGGACTTGGTTCCCTGTCTGTCGTTGGCAAGTCTTGCAACGACCGCCTGGTGAATGAGTTCTTCTCTGTATTCGGCGCCGAAAACCTTGTCGCTGAGTTTAAGCGTACCGGCTTCCGTGCCGTCCATCTTGTATACTTTAATGCTGGGCATTTCTCACGTCCTCCTTATTTAACGGTATCGTTAATGGTAACGATGCTTCCGTCAGGTCCGGGAACAGAACCCTTTACCAAGATGCAGTTTCTCTCTACATCTACTCTGACGATTTCGAGGTTCTGAACGGTTACGTTGTCGCAGCCGTACTGACCCGCGAGGTGCTTGTTCTTGAATACTCTCGAAGGCGAGCTGTTCGCACCCATAGAGCCGGGCTCTCTGTGTACGGGGCCTACGCCGTGGGTTTCCTTCAGACGGTGCTGGTTCCATCTCTTGATGACGCCGGAATAACCGTGACCCTTGCTTACGCCGTGGGCGTCTACTCTGTCGCCCGCCGCAAATACATCCGCCTTGACTTCCGCGCCTACCGTGTAAGCGGAAAGGTCGTCGAGTCTGAATTCCTTGAGCACCTTGCAGGGCTTAACGCCTGCCTTCTTGAACTGACCGAGTTCGGGCTTCGTGAGCGCCTTTTCGGTAGTTTCACCAAAACCGAGCTTCAAAGCGGAATAGCCGTCTTTTTCCACAGTTTTGATTTGTATTACGGGACAGGGACCTGCCTGCAATACCGTGACGGGGATTACCTTCCCCTCCGCCGTAAATATCTGTGTCATACCTTCTTTACGGCAGATGATTGCTTTATTCATTGATAAAGTTCCTCCGATAAAATTTTTTATTTTTCAGATACCGCGTTCCGCCGTCCCGCCGTTGCCGTCGTCCGCTTCCCGTTGGGTATCTATATTGGCTGAATTGTTTACAGTTTGATTTTGATGTCTACGCCTGCGGGAAGGTGAACGGTGTCCAGAAGCTTCGCGTTGGGGGTGTAGATGTCGATAATTCTCTTATAAGTTCTCTGCTCGAACTGTTCGCGGCTGTCCTTGTACTTGTGGGGGCAACGCAAAATGGTGATAACCTCCCTTTCGGTGGGAAGGGGAATAGGTCCCGAAATTTTTGCGCCGCTCTTCTTCATAGTTTCCACTATTCTGGAAGCCGCAAGGTCAACGAGCTCGTGATCGTAAGCCGCAAGTTTGATTCTGATTTTCTGTCCTGCCATTGTTTTCTCCTTTTATACTAACGAAATTGATATTTTCCGTGTCAACTTATCCGTGTGTATCGCGCTTTTTCACATTAAAAAACACCGAAAACCGGCGTTTAAAGTAACAGCCACGGTTAGTCGCAGGGGTCAAGCCCCTACAATTGTCGGCGTAAATTATCTTCCTCCGCGGGTTTGTACGGAGGTTTGAAGTAACTTTACGCTTCATCCCTATACACGCCGGGTTTTTCCGACACGCCTGACTATTATATAAAATCGCAAAATCTTTGTCAATCGTTTTAAAGCACTTTTTTGCCGCTTTTTACCGCGTTTTTGCGCAAAATAACGCCGTTTTGCCCTCATTTTCCGCCTTGCCTCAAAACGGGCGGTTTTCTTGTGTCCGATTGCCCGACACACCACAATATATTGATTTTTTTCGACCTTTTTCCCCTATATTCCGCCACGTCGAGCCATATGGTAATATGTCGAAAGTTATGTATAATATTTTTGAATAGATAAATCAAAATGTTATATAACACCGCTTTTGAGAATTTTTAACATTATTTTGTGTTGATAATTTACATTGTGGCTAATTATGACATTTTGCTGTAAAAAGCGTGGCGCTGCCCTCCGTCAATTTTAATTTGGGTATTGTAAGTGAGCGAATTATATTATATAATGTAATAGATAAGGCGGCACGAGCCGCAAAAGGGGAAAACAAAATGGGAATTACAGCAAAGGAAATCAAGAACATAGCCGTTATAGGTCACAGCGGAGAGGGCAAAACCACGCTTTGCGAGGCAATGCTTTTCAACGCGGGCGTAATTGACCGTATGGGCAAGGTTGCCGACGGCACCACCGTTATGGACTACGACGAGGCGGAAAAGGCGAGAAACATCTCCGTGTACACCTCCGTCGCGCACCTCAACTGGAAGGGAATGAAAATAAACCTTCTGGACCTGCCCGGGTTTTACGACTTCGAGGGCGAGCGGCACGAAGGGCTTGCGGCGTGCGGCGGCGCGGTACTCGTAATAGGCGCGAACGGTGTTCTGCCCATCGGCGCGGAGAGCGTAGTCAACTACTGCTTAAAGCTAGGCAAGCCACTTATCATATTCATAAACGGTATGGACAAGCCCAACGCCGACTATGCGGGCACGGTTGCCGCGCTCAAGGAAAAGTACGCGGGCAAGATTGCGCCCATACAGATACCCATAATGCAGGACGGCAAGATGACGGGCTACATAAACGCCATTCAGGAGCGCGCTTACGAATTCTCGACGAGCGGCCCCAAGGAAATACCCGTGCCCGACGAGCTTAAAGAACAGATGGACCAGATGGAGGACAGAATTGTAGAAACCGCCGCGGAGAACGACGACATTCTGCTTGACAAGTACTTCGAGCAGGGCGGACTTACCAAGGCGGACGCGGTGCACGGCATAAGAAAGGGCATTGCGACGGGCAACGTCATTCCGATTATGGCGGGCAGCGCCGCCAACAACAGGGGCGTTATAAACCTTCTGGACGAAATAGTTACCTATATGCCCACCGCCAACGAGCGCAGAAACGCGTATGCGACCGACGTTGCCGCGGACGAGCTCATACATATCGACTGCGAGGAGAACGGTCCCCTCGTTGCGCAGGTGTTCAAGACCGTGTACGATTCCTACACGGGCAAGCTCAACTATATAAAGATTTTCCGCGGAAAGCTTAAAACGGGCGACGTGGTATTCAACGCGAGCACGGGCAAGGAAGAGCGCATAGGTCAGGTCTTCACCCTTGCGGGCAAGAAGTGCGAGCAGGTTGCCGAGTTGACCGCGGGCGACATAGGCGCGATTAACAAACTGACCGCCACCGACACCAACCACACGCTGTGCGCGGTGGGCACGAATATTCTTTTCGACCCCGTGCGCTTCCCCCGCCCCTGCCTCTCTATGGCTATATTCGCCGCGACCAAGGGCGAGGAGGATAAAGTTTTTGCGGGGCTGAACAAGATGCGCGAGGAAGATTACACCTTCTCCGTTACCAAGAACGCCGACACGGGCGAGCTAATTTTAAGCGGACAGGGCGAAACGCACATAGAGCTGCTTGCCGCCAAGCTTAAGAGCCGCTTCGGCATTGCCACCGTTTTGAAGGAGCCGCGCATACCCTACCGCGAAACCATACGCAAGGTTGCCACCGCCGAGGGCAAGCACAAAAAGCAGTCGGGTGGACACGGACAGTACGGCCACTGCAAGGTACGCTTCGAGCCGTGCGAAAGCGATTTCGAGTTCGGCGACGAGGTCGTGGGCGGCGCGGTGCCCAAACAATATATCCCCGCAGTCGAAAAGGGCTTGCGCGAATGCCTTTCGCGCGGTGTGCTTGCGGGTTATCCCGTGACGGGCGTGCGCGCGGTGCTGTTCGACGGAAGCTATCACGACGTGGATTCTTCCGAAATGGCGTTCAAGGCGGCTGCCGCCCTTGCCTTCCGCGAGGGAATTAAAGAGGCTTCTCCCGTTCTGCTGGAGCCCGTTGTAAAGCTGAAAGCTGCGGTTGCGGGCGAATACCTTGGCGCGGTTATGGGCGACATATCCAAACGCCGCGGCAGAATTATGGAGAGCGTGACCGACGGCGACATTACCACGGTTGTTGCCGAAGTGCCGCTGTCGGAAACGGCAAAGTATGCAACCGACCTGCGGAGTATGACGCGCGGTCAGGGCAGATTCTCCACCGAGTTTATAAGATACGAGGAGCTCCCTCCCGCACTTGCCGAAAAGGTGATAGCGGCAAGCAAGGAATAACCAGCGGTTGATTAAACGTAAGCCGCCGCGCACATTGTGCGCGGCGGCTTTTATTTTCAGTCTTTCTTTGAAAGGTTTTTAGTGAGCGCAGATATCAGCTCCTTATTTTCGGGATTGAGTTTACGGTAGTTTTTTATAAGTTCCTGTTCGGCTTGCGGCTGTTCCGCGGGAGCGTTCGCATAGCCGTAACTTTCCTGCCTGCCCGTAAGATAATCCACCGAGCAGTTGAAAAAGTCGGCAAGCTTGACAAGCGCAGTAAAATCGGGCAGCCTGCCCAGCTTAGTCCACCCCACCACCGTCGTGTAGGGGATTCCGCTCCTTTCGGCAAATTGCTTTTTATTCAGTTCCTTCTCCGATAATAATTCCGTAAATACTTCTGAAAACATAACTGTCCTATGCCGACATTTTAGCACAAATTTCTAATTAGGTATTTGACATATCTCATTAGATACTTTATAATTGTTGTTACCTAATTAGGTAATTCTATACGCATAGGAGTAAATTTGCGGCAGGCAACGGGCAAGCCGCAGAACAATACCGATGAAGAAACCGACAGTATTATTCCCCTACGTTGAGGCGGGTATGGGGCACATTGTCCCGATGAGGGCGATAGCGCGCAAATTCAAAGAGTTGTACGGCGATAAAGTGAACTGTCGGGAAATCAGTTTTTATCTCGCAAGCGGACTTGAAGAACTGATAGAGTTTGAAAACCGTATGAAAAATTCGGTGGTAAAACAAAACCGCCGACGTGCGTTCGGCTTTTTTATGACGGCTAATATGAACCTCTTCGGTGCAAAGATTTCCACCGCGACTTCGGCGCACTGCCTTAAATGGGGCGCGGCTAAATCGGCGATTTCGCATATGAACGCGCTTGCGCCCGACCTCGTGGTCAGCACTCACTGGTCAACTAACTACTTTGCCGCCAAGTGCGCGCAAAAACCGCTTACCGTCCTCTACTGCCCCGACACGCGCCTCTACCCTCTGTTCGAATACCCCTGTGACTTGACGCTGGTGCCCACCCGTTTCGGATACGAAGAGGCGCTGAAAAAGCGCAAACGACAGTATAATGAGCACAATCTGAAATGCGTGCCCGCGCTCATTGACGAAAAGGCATTTGCAATTTCGCGCGACAAGCGTACAGTGCGCGCGGCGCTAGGACTCAATCCCGACAAGTTTACCGTCGTTCTTGCCGAAGGCGGATACGGCATAGGAAAAAGCGGGCAAATCAGCCGGCTGATTGCAAAACGCAACCTGCCCGTGACCTTGGTTGTTGCCTGCGGAAAGAACGAGAAATTATTAGCAGAGCTTTCGCTCCTTAAATGCGGCGGAAACTGCGAGTTACGCCCGATTGGCTACACCGATAGATTGAACGAATACATTGCCGCCGCCGACCTGTTTTGCGGAAAGAGCGGCGCAAATACTTTAAGTGAGGCGACCTTTGCGGGCGTGCCACAAATTATCACCAACTACGCGAGCGGCGTTGAAAAACTGAACGGAAAGTACTACGTTGACGTAATAAAAACCGCTCTTAAGATATTTAATGCGAAGAAAGCCGTTGATGCCATTGAAAGGTTTATTTTAAATCCGAAGGAGCTTGAACCCTATCGCACTGCTGCGGAAGCGCAAAGACAGAACTACGGCGCGGAACAGTCCGCCCGTCTGATTTACCGACTGCTTTGCACCCGCTTTTCGGAATTGCGGTGATATGAATTAAAATATAAGGGCGGACTGCAACGCAGTCCGCCCTTATATTAATTAAATTCAGTCCTTATTTTCTTCCTCAGCCACCTCCCCGGTGGTCGCTTCTTCGGCGGGTTCTTCTTCCTCCGCCTCCGCGCTTTCAACACTCTCCTGTTGCGCGGCGGTAATTCTTTCAAACTGCTCGCCCCTGAGCGCGGGAATAACAAAGCGGTATAAATACTTGCCCTTGCACCAGTCCACCGCAAGAATGACGCTGAACACCACGATAGTGCCGAAGCACCATATTAAATCCTGCATTGTGTCCACGATGCCGACGTCCAGATAACCGCCCTCGATGACGAATTCGTTGCCGTCCGCGTCGATTATAATGGTCTTTACTATGTCGTCCACCTTCCAGGTGTGCAGGTGGTCGTAGGGGTCGTGCATCATAAAGGAGTGAATGTAGCGGACTATAGTGTCCTCCTGCATATCCATATCGGGAATAATCTTGTCGCCGACGTACTCGTAAATCTCCCAAATGATAGATAAAATCATTGCAAAGCCGATGCCGAACAGCACGCAGGCGATTACGCCCTTTATAGTCTTGGGCGGTCCGATAAGGAACTTGACAAGCACGATGCCTATTACGCCGAACACTATGCCCCACGCGGCGTGCAGCACGTCGTCCAAAAAGGGTATGAGCGTGTAAAAATTATAGCACGCGCCCAGAAAACAGAACAGCACGAAGAGCAACATAAAAATAGTGTAGCCCAGCGGCGCCCTGACGTTGAGCGAGTATTCCAGAACGTAGAAAACGGGCACTATCAGAAAATACACCATAGAGATTATGCAGTCCCTGCTGTGTCCGCCTATGACCGCAAAGTAAATAAGCGACGCAAAACAGAACGCCGTGAACGCAGCCATAAGCACCGTAAGCGGAACGTTTTTAAATCTTTCCTTTAAATATTCTTTTATTGTCGGCCTGTTTTTTACTTTAACTTTTGTCATAGAATTTACCTTTATCAATAATACGTAGCCACGGCTTCTTCGGGGGGAAGGGGTTCGCACTTTTCGATTTTCTGTGCGGTGAGAACGGGTCCCTCCTTGCGGTATACGGGGCTGTATTCGCAGCTGACCTTTGCAACCACCCTGAACCAGTCCTTGGTGTTCACGCCGCTTACAAGTCCGCCCGTCTTTAACGCAAAGCCGTCGTAGGCTATATCCGCCTCGCAGCAGGTCATAATGAACCTGCCCAGAATAATGACGTCCGACGGCAGTTTTTTGGACACCGCCGCCATACCCTTGAAGCTTACCGTCTTGCCCACGTACTGCTCGGTCTTTTCGGACAGGTCGCGGTAAAAGAGCGCAAAGTCTTTGTCCTCTATTTCCACCACGGGGGCGTTGACGTCGAACGGCATAGGGTCCTCTATTTCGTCGTACTCCGCCTTGCCGCCGATATATTCGTAAACTATGTCGGGACGGCGCGAGATGCCGCGCACGACCTTGTGATATTCCATTTTATCGTACTCGCCCTTGAAGCGGTTGAACACGACCATCTGCGTCATATTGACCTTATCGAATACAAGCTGGCGCATATTTTTGTTGTAGCTTAAAAAGGTTGCGCCGTCGAAGAAGGTCATCATCTGGTTGATGACCCAGCTTTCGGGCATTGCGTCGAAAAACTGCTGCAACAGCCAGGTGCCGTTGTACTCCACGACTACGCGCTGCGCCCTGTTCTTGCGCGTGAGGTAGTAGAGATTGCCCTCGTTCAGATCGTCCGCGCCTATGCGTTCGACAGCCACGTTTTTGACCTTGAACTTTTCGGGCTCGTACTCCTCTTCGCCCTCTTCGCAGATTAAAAGCATCGTGCGCTCGCCCGTTTCCATTCGCGGATCTTCAAGCGTTTCCTGTATGAATTTGGTCTTACCCGAGTCAAGAAAACCCAGGAAAAGATAGACTGATATATCTTGCATAAATAACCCTTATACTCCGAAGAGCTCTGCGAGTTCTTCTTCGTCGAGCTTACTGCCGATTACGCACAACCGGCCCGTATATTCCGCCGAGCCGTAGCGCACGTTGACCTCGCCGGGCACGTAATCGAAGTGTATCCACTTGCCGTTTTCCGCGGCGACTATGCCCTTTGCACGCAATACCGTGCCGAAGCGGGTGCCGTCCGAAAGCTCCGCAAGCGCACTTTCAAGTCCCTCGACGGTAAACTTTGCGGAAGTTTCCACGCCCCAGCTAGAAAAGATGTCGTCCGCGTGATGATGGTGATGATGTTCGTGTTCGTGGTCGTGATGGTGGCAATGACCGTGCTCGTGTTCATCTTCGTCGTGGTCGTGGTGATGACAGCAGTGATGCTCCTCCTCATCCTCGTCGTGATGGTGATGGCAATGACCGTGTCCGTGCTCATCCTCATCGTGGTCGTGATCGTGGTGGTGGCAGCAATGATGCTCTTCCTCGTGCGTGAGCTTTTCAAGCTCGCTCTGTAAAGTTGAAGCGTGCTCCATAGCCTCCAATATCTGCTTGCCGTCCAGCAAGTCCCACGCGGTGGTTACCACGGTTGCGCCCGAATTGTGCTCGCGCACGAGCTTGAGCGCGGTTGCAAGCTTTTCCGCGCTTGCAACGTCAACGTGGCTGAACACAATGCACGCGGCGCTTTCTATCTGGTCGTTGAAAAATTCGCCGAAATTCTTCATATAAATCTTGCACTTGTTGGCGTCAACCACAGCGGTGAGCGAATTGATCTTGCAGTCCGCAAGGTCCGCCCTTTCAACCGCCCTGACGACGTCCGAAAGCTTGCCCACGCCCGACGGCTCGATTAAAATGCGGTCGGGATGAAGCTCGTCCACCACTTTTTTAAGCGCCTCGGCAAAGTCGCCCACCAGCGAACAGCAGATACAGCCCGAATTGAGCTCGTTTACGGTTATTCCCGCCTCTTTCATAAAGCCGCCGTCCACGCCGATTTCGCCGAACTCGTTCTCGATTAAAACCAGCTTTTCGCCTTGGTAAGCTTCCTTTATCAGCTTCTTGATAAGCGTGGTTTTACCCGCGCCCAAAAAGCCCGAAAACACGTCAATCTTAGTCATTTTTCAACCTCGTAATTTTTTTCCTTTTATATTTTATACGCATAATTAAAAGTTGTCAAACAATTAACTTCAATTTATTGTCCGCCGTAAAAAGCGAGCGCCCGCGCAATTTTTGCGCGGGCGCTGTGTTTTATTATTACTTTTTGGTGTAGCTGAGGCGGCGGAAAGTGCCGTCCTCCTTGTGGATAACTATGCGGGCGTCCTGATTTTCCGCCGTCTTTTTGGCGAAGTCGATAGCGTCCTGCTGAGTAAGAAACAGCTTTATCGCCTTGGAAGCCCCCGCAGCCTTAACCTGCCACCTGCCGTCTTCCTTCCTCTTTGCTATGTGATAGGTCTTTACGGGCTCGGCAGCCGCAGGCTTTGCCGCAGCCGCTTTGGTTGTTTTGGGTGCGGATTCGGTTTTCTGCACAGGCTTGGCTTTGGGCGCGCTCTTGGTTGCGGGCTTTGCCGCCGTTTTCTGCGCGGGTTTAGCAGCAGCCTTCTGCGCGGGCTTGGGTTCGCTCTTAGCCGCGGTCTTGGGTTTTTCCTCGGCTTTGGGCGCAGGCTTAGGCTCTTCCTTTACCGCCGCCGGCTCTTTCGCCCTCTCCTCCCTTACGCTCTCTTCGGACTTTGCGGCACGCTTATCCTTCTTGCCGCTCCTTGCAATCAGCACGATAATAACTATTAAAATTATGATTGCCACGATGGCAATCGCCGTCCAGCCCCAGGGATTGAACCACGCGGGCAACGCGAGAATACCAGACATTTTTATCTCCCGTAATATTATATTTTACAGCTTTGATTTTAACACAAGCAAAATGCGTTGTCAAGTAGGGTCATATTTGCCGCCCTGTGAAATTGCGCTGAAAAAATTAAGCGGCGGACTGAACGTCCGCCGCCGAATTTCATTTCTTATTCAGCGTCCTGCGAAGGAAGCGTGTGGATAAGTTTTACGTAAGGAGATTTGACAACCGCGGAACCGCTTTCCTCGTCCAAAACCAGTTCCCAAACGTTTTCGAAATCCCACTTAGACGAGCAGTACTGAAGAAGCGACGTAGAGTAGCTGGTCATCTCATCCAGCCAGAAGTCCTTCTGCGTAATCTGAGGCGCGTAGGTTTCGGTGTTGTCGTCGTATGCGCCGAACGTGGTTACGTTGAAGTTTGCGTTGAACTCGTCGAACTTAGCGTAGCAGTTTCTTACGATAGCGTCCGCATTGCTGCCGCAGTTACCCACGATGTTGGAGCAGTTCTTTGCCGAGGACTCCATCAGCGTCTTTTCGGACGTATAAATCATAGTGCCGTAGCCGACGCAGCTGAATATTCTCGACTTACCCGTACCGGAGATACCGCCTACGATACCGCCTACGTGCAGGTCGGATTCGAGTTTGCCGACAAACAGGCAGTTGGTAATTTCAAGGTAGTCGTTTGCGTTTCTGTCGTCGCATCTGCCGAGTACGCCGCCGCAGTAGCTTGCATCTGCTTTAATGTAGGTATCTACGAAGCAGTTGGAGATATATACTACGTTGTAGTAAGCCGCGTTGCCCGCCTGGATATAGCCGACAACCGCGCCGACTCTCTGGTTGGTTGCGTAAACCTTGTGCAGGTAATTGCCGCTTGCATCCTTGTCGCTGGTTACGGAAATTCTGTCGATTATGGTCGTGTTGTGGCCGTCGCTCGCTTCGGTTAAAATCTGACCTACAAGCGCGCCGACTCTGGCGATACCCGTAACATCGCAGTTATGAACAACGATGTTGCCGAGGTAGCCGCCGCGCATCGTCGCAACGATACCCGTTCTTTCCGCCTTGCCCAAGGTATCCTCGATTACGATATTCTCGAACGTAACGTTCATAATCGAACCGCCCTGAACCAGTCTGAACAGACCCGTACGAACCTTGTCGTCCTCAACCGTCTTCTTTATTTCGGCGTTGTGAATCTTGTGTCCCATACCGTTGAACACGCCCTTGAAAGGAACGTCCGTAGTGGCAACGCTGCCTTCGAGGTCGATATCGTTCTGCAACAGGTAGATGGTCGTGTTGTTATTGGAAGCAAGCATACCCTCGAATTCTGCCTTGGTGGAGATATTCTTGGTTGCTATTGCCTGCTTGTAAACTCTGGACTTCTGGGTGCCGTCCACACTTTCAAGGAAGTAGTAAGCCGTATAGCCCGCCGAGTTATCGTTTGCGAAATCGAACGAACCGCCCGTTGCGCGGAAGCCGTACTTGGTTGCCGAGGTATTGGTCTCGTCATTCGCCGCCGCTTTAATCTCATCAGCCGTAGGCGTAGCGCCGCCCTCGGGCACGCTCATCGAGTAGATATAGCCGGTAGGGCTGGAGAAGTTACCCTGAATGTTATAGCCGTTATGGTTTACGGTTACGCTCGGATTACCTCTGAAGCTGTTCCTTGCGGCGGGGTCTGCCACGTAGATGTAGTAAACCTTTGTGCCGACTGCTGGAGCTTTGCCCTCGCCGTCCGAAGACTTTCCGAGCTCGACTTTATCTTCATCCAGAGTGATAATCTGTTCGATTTCCCAGATACCCGCCTGCGTTGCGTCGAAGCCGTAGGGCTTAACCGTAAAGCTTTCGGGCGCATTGAAGGTTGCGTATCTTACGGTTACGTCGCTTCCGTAAAGACTCTTGTCGATTACTACGCCGCTGTCCGAAGTACCGTTTATAATCTTTGCAACGGGAGGCTGGAATTCGTCCCAGGTCGCACCCTTGTCCTTAATCATTGCGTCGCCTTCAAGACCTTCAACGTAAATCTCGCCGATACGGTAGGTATTCTTCTTAACGGTTACGGTGAAGCTCTTGGTCTTGGTAACCTCGCCCACCACTACGGTCGCGGTTAAAGTAGCCTGCTTGTCGCCGTCCGCGGGGCGGATAACCTCAATTCTCACGTCCTCGTGCTTGGAGTTGGAAGAACCGGTTACGCTGGTGACCTTGATAAGCGATTCGTCGCTGGAAGTCCATTTGATTTCAACGTTTTTAATCTTGGTTACCGCGTCGAAGTCCTGATATACGCCCGAGGTGTTTACAGGCAGGTAAGCCATATCTATTATAGCCTGCGCTACGGCTTCGTCCTTGCTCGACATAGTGGTAAGGTCGTGCATACCGTAGTGGGGATATTCGTCCCAGCCGGAATAGTTGAGCTTGCTGCCCTGCGTGCCGTTTGCGTCCTTAAGCGCAAGCAGATCGCCCAGGTTTACGGAACCGTCGGCATTTCTCCACTTTGCGTGAAGCTCCTTGTCGAAGCCGAGGTCAGTCGTAGGCAGAGCCTTGAAAATGTCCTCCGCGGCAGTTGCCGTTTCGTTTCTGGTACCTCTGTCCTTGGTCTTGGTGTTGTACTCTTCGTCAACCGTAACGGAAAAGCCCTTGTAAGCCTGCAATTCCTCGTCGGTGCTGCCTATTCTGGAAGTGCCCGCGTTTACGAAGGTGGAGTTGCTTACCGTGCCTCTGTATTCGTCGGCTGCGATATAGCCCTGACCGTTGTTTACGGAAAGAGTGTTTGCAACGTGGTTATAGCTGTAGAACTGGCGCGCAAGGTCGATATTGCCGCAGCCGTCGTCTATGCCGTTGCTGGTATAAGCTATTTTGCCTTCCGCGTCAACGTTTGCGCCGTTGTTGTAGGAGGTTATGCCGTCGATAACGATAACGCCGGGGTTGGAGTTATCGGTTACGCCGTGCATACGGTTGTGGAACGAAAGGCAGTTCTGCATATAAACCTCGCCTTCCATTACCGAACCGCCCAGCTTGAAGCCGTTGCCGTCGCCGTCGCGGGTGGTATATTTGTTGGTGTCGTTTTCCTTTTTGGCAACGTTGAAAGCGGGGAATTTGCTGTTGAAGGATTCCTGCGTTTCGAGTATAAAGCCGTTATCGAAAGCGACGCAGTTATACATTATAACCTGTCCGATGTTGCCGCTGTCCGACTTTGCGTACAAATCCCAGCCGTCGTCCGAGTTACGGTATGCTATACAGCCGTCGAAGACGTTGCCGTAGCCAACGGTAAGCTTTGCCGCGAAGCCGTCGGCATTTTCGCCGTAGGTTTCGTTGTCGTAGTTGTTATATGAAGTGCAGTTTTTAATGAGGTTGTAGCTGGGCCAGTAGTTGATGTCGGCGTATTCGGCATACTGGTCGCCCGTGGGGCTGTAGCTTCTGCCAAGCTGCAAACCCGTGTCGCGGTTATCGTAGAACTCGCTGTTCTCGATAATGTTGTAGTTGCCGCCTATGTACATACCGTTGTCGCCCGCGCCGCAGATATCTATGCCGTCCCAGTGAATGTAGTCGCCGTAAACCTGCACGCCGCGCTCGGTAGAACCGAACCCCATACCGTAGAACGACAGAACCGCCTTTTTAGTGGGGTCGGCGTTCTTTATGGTTATGTACTTGTTGTACTCACCGCTTACCATAACGTTGATTCTTTCCGTAAGCACGTAAGTGCCGGGCTGTACCAGAATGGTGGTTCCGGGATCGATGGTATGGTCTACGTCTCTGAGAGTACTGAAAAGATCTTTGGGCTTCTTTTTGGAACCCGAGCCGTTCGCCTTGCCGTCTACCGAAACGTAGATAACGCCCTCTTCGACTTTATCCTTGCAGGCTGCAAGAGTTACCGCACTCGCGGCGGAACCGGCAACCGCAAGCAACAAGAGCGCCGAAATAAGTTTTTTTGATTTCATAACGGTTTTATTTCCTTAAATATAATATTGTTTTTTTGCACTATGCGCCCAACGGCAATTTTGCCGTTGGGCGTAGTGTGCTTAGTGTTTTAAATTTGTGTCAGCTGAAACTTATGCAACGGGCTCGATAACAATCGCATAGATATCTATATTGTTATCAGCGCCAACAAGCAACTGTCCGTCGTTGCCGACCGCAAAGTTGTCAAATTCGAATATTGCGTACTTGTCTGCCGTATTACCGACCTTTCTGGTCGCACTGGTAACTTCCACGTCGCTGCCGCTTGAAATTACCGCATTTCTGGTTGAATTTGCGGCGTCAAGTTTTGCATATACGGAAACCTTATAGTTACCGGCTTTTGCTAACGTAAGGGTTACCGCTCTCTTGGTCAACTTATTGCTTGCAAGACCCGAACCCTTCGTATTATAAGTGTTTCCGTCGTATTCGGTGCCGCCCTCAACGAACGTATACTTGCCCTGACCGTCACGCAGCTGACCGTTGCTTGTGTCAACCGAAACCGATACTACGGTGCTCTCTTCGATATCCATCTTAGTACCGTTGGTCTTGTGGAACGAAACCGTAACGGTTTCCAGGTCACCGACAATGGTTACGGAAAGACCGATTTCAACTTCGAAAGTTGCCTCGTCGTCGCCGTCGGTAACCTTAACGGTTGCGGTAATGGTGTATTTGCCCTTGCCGATATCAACGCCTTCCGCGGTGATTGCGGTACCTTCACCCTCTGCGTCAACAGCTTTATAAGTAGCCTCGGTTACGGTAGCGGTTGCGGTGGTGCTGTTACCTACGATTTCAGCTTCCAGATCTTCGAGTGCAACGGTAATGGTTGCGTCTGCCGCGCTGCCTTCGGGAAGTGCGGTAACAAGATTATCGGAAAGCTTTCCGGTTGCGCCCCATACGCCCGCAACAGCCGATTCAACGGTTATGGTATATTTTGCGGTATAGTTACTGGTGCCGTCGCTATAGGTTACGGTTACGTCCTTTTCGCCAAGGCTGCCCGTGCTTACTTCACTGTAAGTAATACCCGTGGTTACTACTTCTTCGGTTCTGTCGCAGGTTGCCTCGTTTGCCTTAACGAAGGTTACTTTTACGCCGTCGGTGGAAACTGTTTCGTCCTTCTTGTAGACGAGCTTAGCCGCGGATGCGTCTACTTCGATGCCTACGGGAGTAGGATCACCGGTAGGATTAACGTCCTGTGCGCCCTCTTCGCCGATTACAAGCTTATCGAGCTGGAAGTAGTAAACGTTGCAGCCGCTGTTTTCGGAAGCGAGCTGATAAGTTGCCGCTTCGTCCGCAACGTAGGTGAACTTCTTAACCTGGTCGTTTACGGTATTGGTTGCGGCAACCGTCAGCTTGCCGTCCGAGCCCACTTTATAGAGCGTAAGCTTACGAACCGCACCCGCGGAACCGGTGGTCGCATATATGGTAATGAGAGTCTTGGAGGTTGCGCCTTCCGTCGTGGTAGCGTTGAGATTCTCGAACTCGAAATATCTGCCGTCCTTGAGGCCTGCGATTTCATCGCCTACCGCTTTATCTCTGTCGCTGGTAGCACTGAGCGCGGAGCCGCCGAGCTTAAGTCTCTGGGAGAACGCCTTGCCGTCCACGCTGACTACGTTTGCGTCAACAGCAATTTTGTTGGAGGACGAACCCTTTGCAAAGATGCCCGTATCCGTACCAAGCTCTTTTTTAGTAGATATGTCGCCGGTGCTTTCGCTGTTTGCGTGAGCGATGGTAGTCTGAACAACCGCGCCCGTAACTGCGTTAACCGTATAGGTTACGGCGCCCGTAACTTTTACGTCCTCTACGGTAGCGGTAAGGTTAGCCGTCTTGTTTTCGCCTGCGCGAACGTGGTCAACTCTGCCCACGGTTACGTCCTTAGCCGCAACGTCTTCCTTATCCTCGTTCTGACGGGTGATTTCGTAAGACCAGGTAGGAGTCATACTGTCTACAACCGACTGATCCTGCGAAAGCGTTGCGCCTGCCTTTACGGCAATTCCGGTTGCCTTGTTGATAACCGTTACCTTAGCCGTGCCGGGATACTGGTCTGCGTTGAGCTCAGCGCCCGTGGAGCTGACAACGTCCTTAAGCTTTGCGATAACCGTGTAGGTACCGTTGAGCTTTAAGCCTTCCCACGACTCGCAAGCCTTGTTTGCGGGATCAAGCAGTCTGATGTCGAGATTTGCAGCGGGAACTTCTTCGCCCTTGGTGGGGTTGGATCTGTCGCCCGTACCGTAGTAAACCTTTATAGCCGCCTTATCGATGGTGTGGGACTTCTTTTCAGCGGAAAGCTGAACCGAAGCTTCGCCGACTTCCTCTACTATAAGTGCGGAAAGTCCTGCGGGAGCCTTTACCTTGTCGTCCTCATCGTCACCGGGGGTGGGAGTAGGTGTAGGCGTGGGTGTGGGTGTAGGGGTAGGTGTAGGCGTGGGATTTCCGCTTTCTACCGTTCTGGTGTAGCCACAGTCATTGCAGGTGGTGTCCTGATCGTTGTCATACACGTGAGCCTTGATGTCGTCGTGCTCGTCGGTATGGCAGGTCGCTACGTGGTAGTGACCGTCCGCACCGCCGCTGGTCCATTTGTCTTCATAGGTGTGCTTGTGAGCGCAGCCTGCCGCGCCCGCTACGCCTGCGCCGATTGCGCCTGCAAGCGCAAATACGGACAGAAGTTTTGTGAGTTTATTCATTCTTTTCCTCCTAAAAATTTTCATTTTGTTAAAGCCGCTTTGCGGCTATTCGTCTTATATATTCTATCACAGTTGATTTTGTCCGTCAACAGTGAAATGAAAATTTGTTGCGGATTTTGTGAAATATATTCATCCACTTCCCCCGTTTTTTGGAAAATTAAACAAAAATTGCCTTCTTTCGTTTTCCCTATATATAAATATGCGCGCGGGCGCGCGAATTTGCTTGCAAAAATTTATGCGTAGTTGTAATATGAATTTATGACAGAGAATTCAGAAAACCAAGTTGAGGAAGAAGCCGCGGCAAGCGCGGCGGCGGAAACGGCGGAAAGCGAAACAGTTGCCGAAGCGCAACCCGAAGCGCAGGCGGACGAAAAGCCCGCTCCCCTTTCCAAGAAGAAACAATTCATACAGATTTTAAAGTTTACGGGATTTTCCATATCGGCGGGCGTTATTCAGCTTTTGTCCTTTTCCATTCTGTACGAATGGGCAAAGTGCCTGCCCTGGTGGCCCTCCTACCTGATAAGCATAGTTTTGTCGGTAATCTGGAATTTCACCTTCAACCGCAAGTTTACCTTTGCCTCCGCAGCCAACGTGCCGCTTGCAATGGCCCTTGTCACGGTCTACTACTGTATGTTCATTCCCGTGTCGGTGTTCGGCGGCGACGCGCTGGAAGAGCTATGGGGCGAAAAGTTGGGCATCGTCGTAACCGTTCTGATGATGATTATCAATTTCGTCACGGAATTTTTATGGGACAAATTCCTTGTCTTCAACGACAGGGTTATGAAGAAAATCGAAGGACTTTTCAAACGCAAAAAGAAAGACGGGGAAAGCGACGAGCCGCCTCAGGCATAGCCTTTAATTGCTTGAACGGTAAACTCAATTTACAACTGCAAAACGTAAGCCGCACGGAAATTTTTCCGCGCGGCTTTAATTTTTCTTTTAAACGGGGATAGCGCCCGTACGCTTTTTGCCCTTTCTCAGCTCCGCCTCTATCTCGGCGCAGGTTTCGTTGAGCTCCTCCTCGGTTTCCGCAACCTCCACGCCGTCCAGAATATTTTGTAACTTGTACTCGTGGTTGAGATATTTTATCGTCTGATAGCCGATGACCGCCGACAGCGTGCCGTTCGCCAGCCCCTGCACGGAGCTGTCCACCAGCACCGAAATGACCGACCCCAGGAAGGGCAGACCCTTAGCCGCGTCCCCCACGGTGCGGGCTATGCCGTTGCCTATCTTAACGCCGCCCAGCCCGTAGGCAATCAGCGAGTTGCGCACGACCGCCGCAAAGATTTTGACAAGCTTTGTATCCGACGGACGGAAGCCGTATAGGAATACGATGTCCTTTATCATCTGCAGGTTGACCACCGCAACCAGCATTGTGTCTATCTTGCTGTCCTGCGAAAGCGCGGAATACATTGCCGACTTCATAGAGCACTTGAAAATTACTTCCCGCGCGCTCTTTTTGACCGAGCCCGCATACAGCGCGGTGAGCTGTTCCTTGATGACCGCGTCGTCGTGGAATTTTACGCCCGCTTCCAGCTTTTCGACAGTCGCGCTGTCGTACCAGCCCACGCCCGCAACCGTGTTGCACAGCTCCACAATCTTTTCGGCAATCTCGAAACGCATACGCTTGTTCTTACGCTTCGCCGCTCCCGCCGTCTTGTAGTTGACGTTGGTCACGAAATAGTCCGACTTGAAAATTTTGACTATGGGCACTATGTATATGACGATAAACAGAATGACGGAAACGCCCGCCGCCGCGTAGCCCGCGTATTCGTTCATCTCCCACACGCTCTTGCTTATGGTGAAGAAGCACCACACGAAGAACACGCCGATGAGTGCGACGATCAGCCTCAACAGGAAGGTTGCGCTGCGCGTGTTCTGCCGCTTGACGTACTTTTCCTCGTATTCGTAAATGGTCATTTTGCTTTGCTCCTGAGGAGCGGCTTTGACCTGCTTTTTATTGTCGCGCCGCGCGCCTGCCGCAACGGCGTTGGGAGCTACGGCCTCTGCCGCCGCGGCCTCCCTGCGTTTATTCTTTTTCATTACGTTTTCTCCTTTATAAGTCGATAGCGAAATTGTATAGAGCGGACTTAGTTACGCCTCTGTCCTTGGCGGCTTGCTTAAGGGCTTCCTTCTTGTCCAGCCCCCGCGCCATATAGTGCCGAATATGTTCGCGCTCGGAAAGGGCGTTCAGGGGATTTTCGCGCTCCGCCGCACCCTCGACTACTATCACGTATTCGCCGCGCTTTTCACCGGGCAACCCCTTAGCAAGAGTGAACGGCGCCGCCTCCTCGTGCAGTTTGGTTATCTCGCGCACGGCGCACGCGCGCCTGTCGCCGAACACCGCAAGCATAGAGGCAACGTGACGGTCGACGTCCTGCGGCGCCACGTGGAAACACAGCGTCAAATCGCAGTCCTTATACCTTTCCAGCACCCTCTTGCGCTCTCCCTCCTTGTCGGGCAGAAAGCCGATAAAAGCGAACCTGTCCGCGGGAAGTGCGGAGAGCACCAGAGCGGAAAGAAAGGCGTTTGCACCCGGCACTACGGTGTATTCCAGCCCCGCCTCTCTGAGCGCGGCGCACACCACGCTGCCCGGGTCGGATATGACGGGCATACCCGCGTCCGACACGATTGCAACCGACTTGCCCGCGGAAGAGGAAGCAATAATCTTTTCCGCCGCCTCGCGCTCGTTGAATTTATGGCAGGCAATTAGCGGCTTTTTGATTTCGTAGGCGTTTAAAAGCTTTAATGTGTGGCGCGTGTCCTCGCAATATATTTCGTCCACCGCGCGCAGCGTTTCCACCGCACGGAAAGTGATGTCCTTCAAGTTGCCTATGGGCGTTGCTACGAAATAAATCATCCCGTTCTACCTCCGTTGCCCGGTGTGTTGACAATGTCGGGCAGTATTTCCAGTGAGGGCTTGCCGCCCTTGACGCCCTCCACCATAACGGCGTAGGGAAGCGTACCCTGACTGCCCCTTACAAACTGCATTCTCTTGGGCTCCAGTCCGTGAGCCTTCATAGTATAGAAAACTTCCGCAAGCCTGTCCGCACGGTTGACAAGAGCCAGCCTTCCGCCGAATTTCAGCTTTTTGGAAGCGGCTGAAATTATTTCGGGCAGGGTCACGGTTATTTCCTTGCGGCAGATTGCCTTTTCGTATGAAAGGTTTTCGAAGCCGCCGCGCTCATACGGAGGATTGCACAGAATAAGCGAAAACGCGCCGTCGTACTCCGCGCCTATATCCTGCACTCTGCCTTCCACTACGTTAGCGGAAGTAAAGCCGTCGTACTCCGCAGTGCGCCTTGCCATATCGGCAAGAGCGGACTGCAGCTCGAAAAGCGTGAGCGATTTGACGCGCGGATTTAAACACAGAAAATGAAAGCCGACCGCGCCGCAACCCGCGCAGAAGTCGGCAACGACGTCGCCCGACTTGCCCCTTGCAAAGCGCGACAAAAGTATGCTGTCCGAAGTGAAACGATACAGCTCCCTGTTCTGAATAATTATTTTGTCACCGAAAAGCTCCTCGGCGCACTCGCCGTCCTTTAAAATTAAATCCATAATTTTGTGCGGTTATGCCCTCTGATTAGAAGCAAGCAAGACAAGGAGCGGAAGCACAGACCCGACGGGAGTGTACAATGAAGTACACGACCGAGGGCGAGCATTTCGCGACACAGTATTGCGTAGCTTATAAGCAGAGTACAGTAAAGGGCGGGGCGCATACCGCACCCCGCCCTATTGACTAACCTTTTCTTACTCGGGTTTGATTGCACCGGTAGGGCAACCGTCTTCGCAAGCGCCGCAGTCGATGCAAACATCGGGATCAACTACGTACTTATCCGCGCCCTCGGAGATTGCGCTGACGGGGCAGGTAGCAGCGCAAGCGCCGCAGCTTACACATTCATCTGTAACAACGTGTGCCATTATTATAACTCCTCCATAATTTAATTTTATCAAAACGGTATGCACGGAAAATGCTCCCGTCGAAGTTCATTATATCACACAAAATTTGTGCTGTAAAGGGGGAAAGACAAATTTGCCCCCTTTAATTTTCCTGTTTTTCGGTAGGGTTGCTGCCTTCCCTGTTCTTGCCGCCGCGGTTTTTGCGCCTGTTTCTGCCGTTGCGGCGAAATTTATCGCCCAGGTTATTGCGGTTCTCTCCGCCTCCGTTCGGCGCATTTTCGGCGGGGTTGCGGTTGTTCCCTTGCCTCTCGCGGTTGCCGCCCCTGTTGTCTGGTCTGCCGCCGCGGTTTTTATTGCGGTCGCGGTTATTATCCCTGCGGTCGTTGCGGTTTTCACGGTTATCGCGCCTTTCGTTGCGGTTGTCGTTATTGCCGCCTCCGCGCCTTTCGTTTTGTCTGTCGTTGCGCCCCTGCTGCTGTCTGTCGCGCTGCTTGTCGGTGTTAATCGCAACGGGCTGCTTTTCGTCCTCCTCGGGAAGCACGTCGCTTTCGTCTTCCTCGTCGAAGCTCTCCTTGCCCATAACGACGTTGCCGCGCATAAATCTGATTTCGTCCACGGGATATTCGTGGAAGGAGATGTTTTCGTTCTGCTCGATTTTAACCTTGACGAGCATCTTCAGCATATTGACGTTTACAACCGTGCCCTTGCCGTCGGGCGTTTCCGCCTCGCTGCCTATCTTGGGCACCTTTTTGCACGCCTCGGCGTAGTATTCGTTTTCGTATGCAAGACAGCACATCAGCCTGCCGCACAGTCCCGAAATTTTGCCGGGGTTGAGCGACAGCCCCTGATTTTTAGCCATTTTGACGGATACCTTTTTGGGCTCCGCCATACAGTTTATACAGCAGCATTCTCTGCCGCAGGGAGCGAGTCCGCCGGTAATCTTTATTTCGTCGCGTATGTTTATCTGCCTGAGCTCTATCCTCATACGGAAAGCGGAGGAAAGGTCTTTGATAAGCTCTCTGAAATCAACCCTGCTTTCGGCGGTAAAGAAGAACACCACCTTGCTGCCGTCGAATGCGAATTCGCAATCGACCAGCTTCATATCCAGTCCGCGCGCCGCAATCTTTTCCTGCGCGGTCTTTAAGGCTTCGCCCCTGCGCTCGGCGTTGCGTTTAACCTGCTCCTCGTCGCGCTTGGTGGCAATGCGCACAACGGGCTTTAAGGGTGCGACTACTTCGCTTTCGTCCACCTCGCCCTCGGGCACGACCACGGTGGCGTATTCCAGCCCCTTTGCGGTTTCCACTATTACGCCCATACCCTTTTCGTAAGTTTCCTTACCGGGCGCGAAATAGTAGGTCTTGCCGCCGTTTTTAAATTTTACACTTACTATTTTAATCATAATATATCACTTATTTATTGCCGCGACGCGCAGAAGAAAATCGTACAGAAGTGACGAAAAATTCGCGTTGAATTTTATATCCGCAAACGCCGCGTTCAGCCTTTGGACGGCAAAGCTGACAGCACCCTTGGAAAGCGCGCCTTTATACTCTCCGTCCGAAGCGTATTTTTTAAGCTCGCCGAAATACTTGCGCTGCATTTCGGAAAGCAGTTCCTTTTTGTATTTGAAATCGGCGTACTTCGCCGCCGCGCTAACCGCCTTGCCGGAAGTGTCCGCCGCGCAGATTTCCTCCGCCGCCGCAACCACCTCGGCATACCAGCCGCCGCTTATCATATTCTGCGCAATACCCAGAATTCCGCCGCACGCTTCCGCCGCCGCTCCGTTAAGAGAATTGCTCCCCTGCCGTTCCAGCGCCGCAAAGATTGCGGGTGATGAAAACAGCGGTATTTCCAAAGTTTTCACGCGCGACTTGACCGTGTCCAGCACGGGCGAAAGGGAAGTTGCGCCCAGAAGAAAATGCACGCCTGCGGGTGGCTCCTCCAGCACCTTCAAAAGCTTGTTCTGGAATATGGGCGAAGCGTTGTTGAAGTCGCTGATTATATACAGCTTTTTATCGTATTCGAGGGGTTTTAAAGCCGCGTCCTCTACTATTGCCGCCGCGTCCGCAGCGGTCAGCTTTTTGTCGGGCTGGGGGTACACCTTCAAGTCGGGCAATCCCTCCGCAAGTATGAGCCTGCCGCTCCTCGTATCCTTATTTTCGCCGAAAAATTTCAGGGCGAAAAGTTTGAGTGCGCTCCTTAAATTGCGCTCGTCGGCAAAGTACAGCATATACGCGTGCGAGAGCCTGCCGCTCTGTTTATCGCCGCAGAAAATTTTATACGCCGCAGTGCCGCAAACGAGTTGTTCCATTAAATTACGCCCTTATCTTTTAAAAGCGAAAAGACCTTTTCCGCCGTTTCGTACTTGGTTCCGCCGCACTCCACGGCGCATATGCGCGGATACTTGTCAACCAGGGCAAGATAGCCCGCGTATACCTTGTTGTGGAATTCCAGTCCCTGCTGTTCCATTCTGTCGCTCTTGTCCGCGCCGTGCTTGCGCTCGAACGCTTTTTCGGGCGAGATATTTAAAAAGACCGTGAGGTCGGGGGGATACGATTCAAGCGCAACCGAGTTTATCTCGCTTATATACTTTTCACCCAGTCCGCGCGCCGCACCCTGATATGCGAGAGAGGAATCGACGTACCTGTCGCAGATGACGAGCTTGCCCGCCGCAAGAGCGGGTTCGACTATCTCCTTCAGATGCTGTATGCGCGCCGCGGCGTATAAGAGCGCCTCGCACTCGTCGCACATACTCACGTTTTTACCGTCGAGAATTATTTTGCGAATCTGCTCGGCAACGTCGCTGCCGCCCGGCTCGCGCGTGACGATAAAGTCCACGCCCGCCGCGGTAAGCTTTTCGGAAAGCAGTCTTATCTGCGTGCTCTTGCCCGAGCCCTCGCACCCCTCGAAGGTTATAAACCTGCCCCTCATTTCTTTACCACTTTAATGTGTCCGTTGACGACGCCGAATGTGCTGTTCGCCTTGGAAAGCGCCTGCACCGCCTGCTCGCTTACTATCTCGCCCGCAATTACCACGGGGAGGCAGGGCGGCGTAATGCCCGCGTTGTCGGCGCACATTCTGCCGACTGCGCTCTTCAAGGGCAGCCACTCGTACTTCTGACGGTATGCGTACAGGAAGCTGTACGTTCTTTCGGCAACGGGTACGGGCGGAACGTCCTTGTAGGTGTTCTTCATCTTCTTTGCGCCGCACACCGCAAGCAGAGCCGATTTCAGCTCGGCAATATGGCGCGGGTCGGTTGACGGCGAGAGATAGAACAATAAATATCTGCCGTCGTTCATTTCGGGGTATATGCCCTTCTTTTCCAGATAGGTCTGCGCAAGGTAGGGCGAGATGCCCAGCGGCTTGAAATCGACCGCAAGCTTTGTCCAGTCCTGCGAGGGATAGAATGTAATTCCCTTAAGCTCGGCTTTGAGCTCCGCAACCGCCGCCTGTGCGCGCTGCAGGAATTTGGGGTTGTTTATAAAGTACTTATAACCGTACTCCACGCTTGCCATTACGGGGAAGGAAGGCGACGTAGTGCGGAACACAGAAAGCGCGTCCTCTACCCGCGTGATAAGCTTTTCGTTGTTGACGCATACCACCGCGCCCTGCGTTAATACGGGCAGGCTCTTGTGCGCGCCGTCCACCCACATATCCGCATACAGACCGGCATATCCCGTCCTGTTCTCGTTTAAGAACATATGCGCACCGTGCGCGCCATCCACGAACAGAAGCCTTTCGTACTTCTTCAGAACTTCCGCGTACTTGTCCAGCGGCGCAATATTGCCGTAGTAGTCGGGCGACGCGATTATCATACCCGCGATGTTGACGTCGTTTACGATAAGCGTTTCGATGAGCTCGGGCGAAGGGGGCGTAAGCACGCCGTCCACTTCCGCACCCTGCACTATTACGGGCTCGATGTTGAGAAGCTTGCAGCCGTTGAAAACGCTCTTGTGCGAGTTGCGGGGAACGATGACCTTGTTGCCCAGAGCCGCCGCGACGTACAGCATTGCAAGCACGCCCGACGAAGAACCGTCGGTGGTTATATACGCCTTCTTTGCGCCCGTGATTGCGGCAATATCCTCCTGCGCGCGTTTGATTGCACCCGTAGGACAGCCGAGGTCGTCGGTGATGCTCAGCTCGGTCAAATCGATAGACGCAACGGGGAACTGCGACTTGAAGTCGCCCGCGCCCTTATGACCGGGCACGTGCATTCTGTTTCTGTCTTTACCCTTGAACTTATTCAGTTGTGCAAGAATTTCGTATTTGTATGTCATTATATTTTACCACTTTTATTTCTTGGGTTTCATAGTGGGGAATAAAATAACGTCCCTTATTGTGCTGCTGTCGGTCAGTAACATTACCAACCTGTCCACGCCCATACCGAGACCGCCCGTAGGAGGCAGACCGTATTCGAGCGCCGTAATGAAATCTTCGTCCACCTGCGCGTTGCAGCCGGGCTCCGCCGCCCTCTTTTCGGCAACCTGCTTTACGAAGCGTTGCTTCTGGTCGATGGGGTCGTTGAGCTCCGAGAACGCGTTGCCGAATTCGTGAGCGCAGATAAAGTACTCGAACCTTTCGGTGAACGCGGGGTCCGTAGGCTTGCGCTTTGCAAGGGGAGAATTTTCAACGGGGTAGTCGTAGATTATGGTGGGCTGAACGAGCTTGTCCTCTACGAACGCTTCGAACAGCGCGATGAGAACGTGACCCTTTGTAGCCTTATCGCCCTCTTCCACCTCGCAGTGCAGATCCTTTGCAACCTTGCGGGCAGCCTCGTCGTCCGCCCACGTATCGTAGTCCGCGCCGCAGTATTTCTTGACCGCTTCCTTCATAGTAAGGCGCGTCCACTTTGCGCCCATATCGATTGCGGTGCCCTGATAGCTGATCTCGGTAGTGCCGCACACCTTTTCGGTTACGGTCTTATACAAGTCCTCGATGAGGTCCATCATACCGAAATAGTCGGTGTACGCCTGGTACATTTCGATAGATGTGAACTCGGGGTTGTGGAAGGCGTCCATACCCTCGTTGCGGAAAATTCTGCCCACCTCGTACACCCTTTCCAGTCCGCCGACTATAAGCCTCTTTAAGTACAGCTCGGTTTCGATACGCAGGTACATATCCAGGTCGAGCGCGTTGTGCTTGGTCTTGAAGGGACGCGCCGCCGCACCTATTTCCAGCGTGGTCAGCACGGGGGTATCCACTTCCAGATAGCCCATATTGTCGAGATACGCCCTGATTTCCTTTAAGATTTTAGAGCGCATAACGAAGGTCTTCTTAACTTCGGGATTGACTATAAGGTCAAGATCGCGCTGACGGTATCTTATGTCCGCATTGGTCAGACCGTGCTGCTTTTCGGGCAGGGGCAAGAGCGCCTTGGAGAGCATTTCGATATGCGTGCAGTGCACGGAAATTTCGCCCGTCTGCGTCTTGAACACAAAGCCCTTGACGCCCACGATGTCGCCGATGTCGTAGTCCTTTTTGAACGAGGCGTAGTCCTCCTCGCCCACGTCGTCGCGGCGCACGTAAATCTGCAAGAGTCCGTCGCGGTCGGAGATGTGCGAAAAGCTTGCCTTGCCCATAATGCGGCGGCTCATAAGTCTGCCCGCAACGGACACTTCCTTGCCTTCGAGCTTTTCGAAATTTTCCTTGACGGAAAGCGAATTTGCCGTCACTTCGTATTTGGTTTTTTCGTAAGGGTTGCTGCCCTCGCCGCACAGCTTAGCCAGCTTTTCGCGGCGGATACGCGCCTGTTCGGCAAGCAGTTCCCTTTCTTCCTCCTCGGAAAGAGGAGTTGCGTTTTCGTTATTCTGCATAATCAGTACCGTAAATTACTTTATAGCTAAAATCTTCAATTTGTAGGTAGAACCGTCGGGGCAGGTAACCGTTACCACGTCGCCCTTCTTTTTCTTCATAAGCGCCGAGCCCACGGGGGATTCGGAAGAAATCTTGTTCTGCATAACGTCCACGTCGGTTACGGAAGTAATGGTGTAAACCTCCTCCTCGCCGAATTCCTCGTCGCGCACGGTTACGACGGAGTCGAGGTGCACGTAGGAGTTGTCGTTGATTTCACCCTGAATTACGGCGTTTTTAATCTGATATTCGAGCTCTGCTATTTTGCCCTCGTTGGAGCGCTGCTCCTCCCTTGCTGCGTCGTATTCCGCATTCTCCGAAAGGTCGCCGTGCGAACGCGCTTCGGCAATTCTTTCGATGATTTCGGGACGCTTAACTTTAACGAGATTGTCAAGCTCCGCAACCAGTGCGTCGTAATTTTTCTTGGTCATTACAAATTGTTGATCTGCCATTTATATATACCTCTTTTAACCGTTTTTATTAAAATACGCGCCCCGCCTTTCCGGAACGCGTACATTATTATATAGTATTAAACATTGTTTGTCAATCAAATGTCATTTCAGAGATTTGACAAAATCAGTGATTCTGCCTATCGCTTCCGAAAGGTTCTCTTGCGAAGTTGCATACGAACAGCGCACGTGCATTTTGCCCGCGTCGCCGAACGCAGAGCCGGGTACCACCGCCACGCCCTTTTCCTTTAAGAGGCGGTTTGCGAATTCCTCGCCGTCCAGCCCCGTGCTTGCAATGGACGGGAAGACGTAGAACGCGCCCTTGGGCTGGAAGCATTTAAGCCCCAGCGAATTGAACGCGTTTACCATAAACCTGCCGCGGCGCGCGTATTCGGAGCGCATCTCCTCAACCACCGAAAAGCCGTCCGAAAAACCTTCGGCAAGCGCGGCGGCTGCGGCGTGCTGGGAAACCCTGGGCGCGCACATAATGCCGTACTGGTGAATTTTGAACATAGCGTCGTCGATTTCGGCAGGCGCGCACACGAAGCCCACGCGCCAGCCCGTCATTGCAAACGCCTTGGAAAAACCGTTTATAACCACCGTTCTTTCGCGCATATTGCCAAGCGAAGCGATGGAAACGTGCTTGCCTACGTAGGTAAGCTCGGCGTAAATTTCGTCCGATATTACCAGAAGGTCGTGCTTTTCAATCACGGGTATAATTGCCTGAAGCTGTTCCCTTGTCATTATCGCGCCCGTGGGGTTGTTGGGGTAGGCGAGAATGAGCGCCTTGGTTCTGGGGGTGATAGCCGCCTCCAGCTGCGCGGGGGTGAGCACGAAGTCGTTGTCAGCCGTGCACTCCACCGCAACGGGCGTGCCGCCCGCAAGCACCACGGTGGGCGCATAGGAAACGTAGCAGGGCTCGGGTACCAGTATTTCGTCGCCGATACCGCAGATTGCGCGCAGGGTCAAATCTATCGCCTCGCTTGCGCCTACGGTGACGAGGGTGTGCGCGGGGTCGCACTCGACGGAGAACCTCTCGCGCATATAGCGGCAGATATTCTCCCGCAGCTCGGGCAGTCCCCTGTTGCCCGTGTACTGGGTCATCCCCCTCTTAATCGAACGCACTGCGGCGTCGCGTATGTACCAGGGCGTGACGAAATCGGGCTCGCCCACGCCAAGCGAAATTGCGCCCTCCATCTCCTGAACTATATCGAAAAATTTTCTTATGCCGCTGGGCTTTAAGCTCTTTGCGCGGTCGTTTACAAAGCTACGCATAATTCTTTACGGTTGTATGGACAACCTGCCCTCTTCGTTCTTGTGGAGCAACGCGCCCTCTACTTTGTACTTCTTCAAAATGAAATGCGTTGCCGTGGAAAGCACGGTGTCGTAGGTGGATATTCTTTCGGAAACGAAGCGCGAAACGCTCTTTAACGACTTGCCCTCCACGATGACGGCAAGGTCGTAGCCGCCGCTCATAAGATAAAGGTTTTTTACCTCTTCGTGCTCGGCAATCTCGCGCGCGATAGCGTCGAAGCCCTCGCCCTTCTGGGGCGTAACCTTGACCTCGATAAGCGCTTCCACCTTGTTTTCGTCAACGGCGTCGCTGTTGGTTATCGCAGTATACTTGACGATAACGCCGCTGTCCTCCAGCCTCTTGACCTCCGCCTTGACCTTCTCCTCGCTGACACCGAGCATAGCGGCAAGCCTTGCCGCGGGTATGCGCGAATCCGCTTCCAGAATTGCGAGTAAATCTCTTTCCAACGCTTCCATAAAAGCACCCCTTTCAAGTGAAATAAAAGTTTACGCATATATTTTAACTTTTTTTGCGGCGTATGTCAATTTATCGTTTACAATAAGCGCGTAATTTAGTAAAATAATAATATGTTTAAGATTTGGGCAAAAATAATGAAAGACGGAAAAATCGTAAGACAGCTGACTTACGAGAGGGACGACAAATTTTCCTATTCCGACTTTTTTACGTACCTTGCGGACATTTGCGAGGGGCTGGATATTGCCACGCCCGTTTTGATGAAGCCGCACATTTTTAACTATGCGAAATTCAACACGGTGCGTTTTCTGCCCCGCGACTTTGCCGAAAGCGTGGACTTTGACAAGCTGGTTTTGGACAATATAGTTATTTGAGTCCGCGGTACGGTCTGAATACGAGCAGGATATAAATTTCGAAGAGTGCGGAAACGAAACAGATTGCAAGGAAGCACCGCATTGCGGTAAGGTTGTAGAAGGTGAACAAAAGCAGCAGGTTGAAGCCCGAAAAGGCGTACACCCCCGCGCAGATGCCTAAGATTATTAAATTCAAAGTACAGATTATACAAGTAAGGCGCATACAGACAGTATGCGCCCTTTTCGTTTTATTATTTAGAAATCTTACCTAATCTATCCCTCGGGTTAGAACTTATGAAACGCCGATTTGAATAGACACGCCGGTTGCCGCGTCCTGATACGTCATCCAATAGCCCTGCACGCCCGAAGAGCCGTCCACGGGGATATAGCTTGCGCAACCCTTTAAGCTGGGCGGCGGATTGTCGGCGCTCTGCGCGGGCACGCCGTAGCATATGTAGCGCGGCTTTTTTTCTACCGTGAGCACGCCGAAGACGTAATACTTGTCGTCGCCGTAATTTATCCTGACGAAGCGGCTGCCCTCCACCGCCTGTTCAAGCGCGGGCTCCTTGGGGTAGGTTGAAAAAATGCGCTTTATGTCGCCTTCCATACGGCTGTAAAAGTCGCCGCCTGCAAGCCCGCCCTTGACCTTGGGCTCCTTGCCCTTAACCTCTTTTCCGCTCTTTTTGCCCTTATCCTGCGCAGTCGCGACTTCCTTTACGCCGCGCTGTTTTTCCTCGCTCTGGACAGCGCGAGCAGTCTTTTCATCTTTGCCGCCTGCACACCCGTTCTTTTCTTCCTTTTCAGCCGCGCGTACAGCGGCACCGCTTTCATAAGAACTTTCATAATAGTTTACCTCCGCAATCGCCTCGTCGTCGTAAGCCGCTCCGCTCTTGCCGTCCTTTTTGGGGCGGACGTTTTCCCGCTTGGTCATCTCCTCTTTCAGATCGGGCAGGGCGCACGCCATCTGTCCGCACGCCGCGCTGGCAACCGGCGCAACCCCGTTATGACAGAAGCACACCAGAAAAGCAAAGCCCGAGGTCAGGTTTATTTCCGCCTCGCCCTCGTAGTTCAGCCCTTCGAACACGACGAAGTTGAGTCCGTCGGTTATGCCGAGAACGTACCTGCCCTCGGTGAGCGGCGCAAAGTTGATAAGCGACACCTCCACCTTCAAAAAGCCTGCGTAGGTTTCCGCCTTGACAAGACCCGAAAGACTTCCGCCGTCGGCAGAAAAGCCGCTTTTGACCTGTTTGACTACGGCAATTTTTTTAACGTAACCGGACAAAACCCAATCCCCCGAATGTAACTTTTAGGTTATAATACTATTCCTTTGTGTAAAAATTTATTCTAATAATGTAATTTTAGCAATAATATTGTCATAATCGTATATAGCGGGAGTTTTAACAAAGTATTTTCACACGAAAATTTTATTAAAATATTTGCCAACTTGAATACCGTTTGATATAATAGTATCGTGTTATTTTGCGGTTTCGGGGGTTATAAAAGCCCCGACGGGTAGCAACAAAAGATAAAAATCAACTGTTTATATATTTTATAAGGAGATAATTATGGCACTCACAAAGAATCAGAAGATACTTGACTTTGTCAAAGAGAGCGCGGACCTCGCCTGCCCCGACAATATCGTCTGGGTTGACGGCAGCCAGGCGCAGATTGACGAGCTGAGAAAACAGGCCGTCGTTTCGGGAGAATTGATTAAGCTCAATCAGTCCCTCCTCCCCGACTGCTACCTTCACAGAACCAAGGTGAACGACGTAGCGCGCGTTGAGGACAGGACCTTTATATGCACTAAGAACAAGGAGGACGCGGGTCCCATCAACTACTGGATGGATCCCAAGCAGGCATACGAGCTCTGCGCGGAAATCGCACGCGGCTCTATGAAGGGCAGAACGATGTACGTTATCCCCTACTCGATGGGCGTTGTCGGCAGCGACTTTGCAAAGTACGGCATTGAAGTTACCGACTCCATCTACGTAGTGCTGAATATGTGCATTATGACCAGAGTGGGCAAGAGCGTTTTAAAAGCTCTGGGCAAGAACGGCAGCTTTATAAAGGGCTTCCACGCAAAGTGCAACGTAGAGGCCGAAAACAGATACATTATGCACTTCCCCGAGGACAACGCCATTATTTCGGTTAACTCCGCATACGGCGGCAACGTGCTCCTGGGCAAAAAGTGCTTCGCGCTCCGCATTGCTTCCTACCTCGGCAAGTACGAGGGCTGGATGGCAGAGCATATGCTTATCCTCGGCGTGACCTTCCCCGACGGCAGCAAGAAGTACGTGGCGGCGGCTTTCCCCTCCGCTTGCGGCAAGACCAACCTCGCAATGCTCATCCCCCCCAAGCACTACCTTGAAAAGGGTTACAAAATCGAGTGCGTGGGCGACGACATTGCCTGGATAAGAGTAGGCAAGGACGGCAGACTTTGGGCTGTCAACCCCGAAAACGGTTTCTTCGGCGTTGCTCCCGGCACCAACGAGCACTCCAACCCCAACGCACTTGCGGCAACCAAGCGCGGCACCATCTTCACCAACGTTGCGCTCAACACCGACGATATGACAGTTTGGTGGGAAGGACTCAACAAGGATCTGCCCGAGCACTGCATCGACTGGACGGGTAAGCCCTGGAGCCCCGCTAAGTTCGACAAGAAAGACAAGTCAACCTACGCTGCTCACCCCAATTCGAGATTTACCGCACCCGCAAGCAACTGCCCCTGCGTATCGCCCGACTTCAACTCCAAGGAAGGCGTGCCCCTTTCGGCAATTATCTTCGGCGGCAGACGCGCTTCCACCACTCCCCTCGTATATCAGTCGAGAGACTGGAACCACGGCGTATTCATCGGCTCGGCTATGTCCTCCGAAACGACAGCGGCTGCAACCGGCGCGGTAGGCGTTCTCCGTCACGACCCTATGGCTATGAAGCCCTTCACCGGCTATCATATGGGCGACTACTTCCAGCACTGGATCGATATGGGCAAGGTAGTCAAGAATCCTCCCAAGATTTTCAACGTTAACTGGTTCAGAACGGATGCCGACGGCAACTTTATGTGGCCCGGCTTCGGCGACAATATGCGCGTTCTGGAATGGATTTTGAAGCGTTGCGACGGCACCGTGGACGCAGACGAAACGGCTATCGGTTACGTTCCCAAGGCTGAGGACATCGACCTCACCGACCTCGACTACGAAATCTGCGAAGGCAAGAAGTTCGGCATCGAAGAGCTTAAGGAAATACTTGTCGTAGACAAGGAAAAGTGGGCTAAGGAAGCCGAGGAAATCGAAGGCTACTACAACGGCACCGTTCAGAGCCGTATCCCCGCAGAGCTTACCGAGTGCCTTGAAATCTTAAAGAAGAACTGCGCACCCGAGCCCAAGGCGGAAGAGCCCAAGAAAGAGGCTGCACCTAAAAAGGCTGCCGCTCCCAAGAAGGCAACGGCTGAAAAGAAAGCAACCGCAACCAAGAAGGAAGCTGCTCCCAAAAAAGCCCCCGCAAAAGCTCCCGCAAAGAAAAAGACCGAAACAAAGTAAGGTTTAAATAAAGAAAGAATAAAAAGCCGCAGCGCTGTATGCGCGGCGGCTTTAATCATTTTAACGTAAAATCCGCGCACCGTAAGGCACGCGGATTCGCTTGTTTTTGTTCTGATTAAATGTCGTCGTTGGGGAGTTCGATGTTGTCGAATACGGGGTCATTCAGGAATTCGGACATCGTCATTTCGAGAGCACGGCAAATTCTGTACAGAGTGGTCATACTGATACCTGCAACACTCTTGCTACGGAAAATGTTGCTTATGCTCTGGGGTCTTACTCCGGGCAATTTACCCAAAGTCTTCTTCTTCATTCCACGCTCTTTTAGGATTCCGCCTAAACGGTGCGCAACTGCTTCTGTGATTGTCATAATTTTTCTCCGATTATCGTTTTTTTACGTAGGTATATTATAAATTAACAAAAATATTTTATCAAGCGTTTTTTGTCGAATTTTGTGTGAAATTATTCCCAAAATATATAATTTTTACAAAATAAGCGTTTTTTGCCCGCAATTCGACAGATTTTCCGCTATTCCGCCTTTTCCGCGGCGTCGGCTTTCTTCTTTCCGTGCTCCGCCGCCCTTAAATCTTTAAGCGTGTAGGGCGTGCTTCCCTTCACGTTCCTTTTGATGAGCGCGGCAAGAATATAGTAGAGCGGAAAGCCCAGCCCGTATACCCACACGCTTTCGGTAAGCAGGAAGGACAGCACCTGATACCAGTAAGCAACGGGCAGTCCGCCGAGTATCATCACCGCGGGGACGATAAACGCGTTGAACAGCACGGGGAAAATGCCGCCTATAATCACCCTTACTACCGACTTTTTAAACAGTCTGCCTACGGCGTAGGTACAGCACGCCGCAAGCAGCGACGCGAGCGAGCCAAGCAGAATGTCGTATACGCCGAACTGCGAAAGCAGATTTGCAAGTATGCAGCCTATGTACAGCCCGGGCACCGCCTCCACGTAAAAGAGCGGCAGGATTGTCAGCGCTTCGGAAGGCCTTATCTGAAAGGGTCCGAAGGCAAGCTCGCCGAAAGGCATAGTCAGCGCGACGTACAGCGCGGCGAAAATGCCCGCGCGGCAAATCATAATTGTGGAAATTCTTCCTCTGTTCATTTTTCTTTTTACGCATAACGGCTTTAAAAAAGCGGAGCGGCAATATACAAACCGCTCCGCATTTTGATTTATGCGTTTCTCCTCGGTTTTTTTATGTGGTAGTGTTGAGCCGAAAACCTACCCGAAATATTTTATTCCTCGTTTTCTCCGCCGTTGCCGCTGTTACCAAGAAACGTGCCGAAATGAATTTCACGCTTGCCGCTCTTGCCGCTGCCGCCCGAACGGGGCGCGCCGCCCCTGCCTTCGCGGGGCTTTCTGTCGCGACGATCTCTATCCCTTCCGTTGCCTCTGTCGCGGCGGTCTCTGTCGCCGAACGAACGCTCCCTGCGACCCTCGTAGGGCTTTTCGTTGTTGGGCACGATTACCACGAATCTTGCCGGTTCCTTACCGCTGGAAATGGTTTTAACCTCCTCGCTGTCTGCGAGTGCGGAATGAATTATGCGCCTTTCATAGGGGTTCATAGGTTCAAGGGTAACCCTTCTCTGCCTGTCAACCGCCTTCTTGGCAAGTCTTTCTGCAAGCTCCGTCAAAGTCTTTTCTCTGCTTGCCCTGTAATCCTCGCAGTCAACGACTACCCTCTTGTACTCGTCCCTGCCGATATTCGCAACCGCGCTTGCCATAGTCTGGATAGCGTCCAGCACCTCGCCGCGGCGACCTATAATTCTGCTAGATTCGCTTGACGTGATATTTATAACGACCTTGTCGCCGTCGTAAACCAGCTCGCTCTTGGCGTTGAGTTCTAAAATTTTAGTCAGTCCGTCGATAAACGCTACCGCTCTGTTGCCGTCCGAGCTCTTCTTTTCGATTTTAACCTTTGCCTTCACGCCGCCAATAAGCTTCTTTTTCCCCTCTTCGAGAACGGTTATTTCCGCCTGCTCTCTTTTAAGATTAAGCGCGTTTAAGCCGACCTCCACCGCTTCTTCCACGGTCTTGCCGGTAAATACGTTGATTTCGTCCATCTTAAATCCTCGTTATCTTACTTTTTTTACTTTTCTGCCCTTGCGGCGTTTGCCCTGCTTGCTTAAATATTCGTCCAGCTCGCCCCTCATTTCCTTTCTCTTGAACCAAACGTCAACGCACTTGTTGATAATAAGCATAGTAATTAAGCCGTACAGCGTGTTCGTTATCATATACAGCGAGAAGGACGCCGAGTAGAAGAACGAGATCGCGCCGTAGAATATGGGCATCATTATCATCATCCACTTGTTGGTCCTTGCGCCCGAACCGTCAACCGTGCCCAGCTCGTTGACCGATTTGTTGGCACGCATCGAAAGCCACTGCTGCAACAGCATCAGGCCTATCGACAGAACGATGAGCACGAAATAGCCGTTGTAACGCCCCTTCTGAACGGTGAGCGCCGCGGTTACCTTTTCGTAGGACTCGGCGTAGTCGTCGCCTATGTTCGCCTTGCTGACAGTCGATTTGAACTTTGCGAAATCGGGAAGCTCCTTATTGAGCGTCGAATCGGGATACCACAGGTTTTTGACCCATAGGAAGCTGTTGTTGTGGCTCTCCTTGTAGACGTCGTTCTTGCCCTCGTAGAAGAGCTTTACCTCCTCCGCGGCGGGACCTTCCAGATAGTAGCTGACAAGATTGTTCCTTACGGAAACCGCGGTAGTCGTAAGCTCGCCGCCCTCGGCGCGGTTTACGACGTTAATATCGAAATTGCCCTCGTAGCCGGTGTGCGCCGCCTTGTATTCGCGGGCAAGCGATAAGAACACGCCGTCCTCGTCCTGCACCTGCCAGTTGGCGTCAGCCGCCGTCTTTACCTTGTTGTAATGCGCGGCAAATTTGGAATAGTCTACGGAATAATCTATCGTTTCGTCGTCCAGGCGCACCTCGTGCAAGAAGCCGTCGGGATGCTCGTCGTCGATTACGTAGGTCTGCACCACTCCGTTATACACGCTTACCATATCGTTGTAATTGCGCAGGTTTGCGTACTGCGAATAGGTTGAGAACGCGTTGAACACGATGATGAATATGACGAGTGAAACTATAATGGGCAGGCACGCGCCGAACATAGAGTAGCCGCTTTTTTTCTGCAGCTCCATAACCTTCTGGTTATACATACTCTTGTCGTTGGCGTACTGCTTCTGAAGCTTTTCCATCTGCGGGCGCATACGCTCCATAATGAGCGCCTGCTTCTTGCCCTTTATTCTCGAATAAATATCGAGAGGCAAAACAATAGACTTCAGAATGAGTGTGAACACTATGATGCCCACACCGACTATGCCTATTCCCTCGATAAGAATTCTTATCAATTGACCAATCCAGTTGAGATTGATGTCCGCGATAGTCTTTACGCCGTAGCCGAGAGTACCGCTGTCTGTCAATAAATTAAACATTAACCGAAAATTCAACGGGCGTCAATACACCCATTTTACCTTAAAATGATTTTCAGGGGCGGGGTCGAAGCCGCCCTTGGAGAAGGGATTGCACCTTAAAAGCCGCCACGCGCCCAGCAGCACCCCTATTATAAAGCCGTGATTGTTGAGGCAGCGCAGGGTATATTCCGAACACGTAGGCTCGTACAGGCAGGTGTGCCGCGAAAGGTTGTTCTGATAGAAAACAATTGCGTGCATACCTATGATTTTCGCCCATAGCCACGGCTTGAAAATTGCAAAGCGCGTGTATGAGAACAGGCAGCGCGCTTTCACTCTTCCATTCTCCGGAAGCAGACAATAAGACTCTTTTCGATTTCCGCGTAGCTGTACTCCTCGCAAATCTTCGGAAGCACAACCAGGGAATAATTACCGCTGAGCTTTTCGAAATTGTTGAAAAACGCCGCCCTTATAAGCCTTTTTATACGGTTGCGTTTTACCGCCTTGCCGTGCTTTTTGGAAAGGGCAATACCCATAACCGTCCTCTCCCTTGCAGGAGTATAGATTACGGTAAGCGTACGGGAAAATACCCTTTTACCCTTTTTGAACAGCTTCTGGAAATCCGCGTTTTTTTTGAGCCGCTTATACTTCATCTACTTATAACTTACGCTTTGCTGCTGCCAAGTTCTCTTACTATTTAGCAATTAAAGGACTTGCCTGCGGTGGCTCACCGCCTCCGCTTATGCGCTGAGCTTCTTTCTGCCCTTATTTCTTCTTCTCTTCAACACCTTTCTTCCGGCGGTGGAAGCCATTCTCTTTCTGAATCCGTGTACCTTACTTCTCTGTCTCTTTTTAGGCTGGTAGGTTCTTTTCATAGTAATTTACTCCTCTATTGCAAAACTCTTTTGATTGCTGGGTTTTTTATTTTTGTTTGATAACCAATTAATTGTATAATTTTTTTAAAGGTTAAGTCAAGCGTTATTGGTGGTTCTGACGGGTAAAATTAGATACAGCACGTCCTTATTCTGTTTATTTTCACAAATAAACGGCTGAACCTGATTATTGAAGGACAGAACTACGTCCTCCTCGTCAAGCGCGCCGATGGCGTCGGATATGAATTTGGAATTCATTGCGATTCTCAGATCCTTGCCGTCAACGTCGGCTTTGACCGGCTCGTTCACGTTACCTATTTCGGAATTGGAGGAAATTTCAATCTTTCCTTGGCAGACGTCCATAATTATAAGACTGTTTCTGTCGCCCCTGACTAAGATTGCCGCACGGTCGATGGAAGCCTTTAAAACTTCCTTCTTTACGGTTACGGTAGTTAAGAAAGATTTGGGAATTATATTTTCCTTTTTAATAAAGTCGCCGTTATACAGGCAGGAGGTCAGCACCGTGTCCTCCACGCAGACGAGAAGTATACCCCTCTCTATTTTCAGTTCGGTTTCGCCGTCGTCCGCGGGCAGCATCTTTTCAATTTCGTTAAGCGTTCTGGAAGGGCAGATTATTTCGAGGTCGCCCGTCGAAGAAACAACTTGTCCCTTTGCGGTGGCAAGGCGGAATCCGTCGAGAGCGGTCACGCATACGTCGTGCCCGGTAACGACTATCTGGCATCCCTTTAAGATGGGACGGGAATCGTCTGTTGCGCAGCAGAACGACGTGGAGGAAATAAGTCTTTTCAATTCGGTGGTTTTTAAAACTACCGAATTTTCGTTGACTTCGGTATCCACCTTGGGGAAGTCGTCCGCGGAGAGCACCTGCATAGAGGTCTGGCTGTCGGCGTAGATAATGTCCATCTTACTGCCCTCGGAAATGAGGGTTATCTGCACTCCTTCAAGCTTCTTTATAAAGTCGGAAAAGAACTTACCGGGAACGCAGATTTCGCCTTCCTCGCATACCTCCGCCTTTATTTTTTTCTGTATGGCAATCTCTCCGTCGGTAGCGGTGAGAGTAATCGTATCGTTTTTAGCCGCAAGCTTTATACATTCCATTACGGGAACGGTGGTTCTGGAAGCGCAAGCCTTTATAACTTTAAGGACCGCTTCGGATAAATCGATGCCTTCACAAATAATTTTCATAAACTCATTTCCTCGCTTTTTCTCTTTCTTTCGTTTTTTATTTGTAATATATTTATTATTTTTTTAATTTTTAAATGGTAGTATTATTAGTAGTCTGCGGTGCAATTGTAGATAAATTGCCGCAGGTTACTTTAACGCCTTTAATATAATAACAAAAAACGCGGAAAAAAGCAACAAAATAAGCTTATTTTAAGCGTTTTGAAAGCACTTTATTTCAACGTTTTTTGTGATTTGATAAGTTGATAAAAAGTTGAAAAGTGGATAAACTTTTTCAACCCAGTCCCGAAAAAAATAAAAAAATGTCGGAGATTGAAAGAAAAAATAATTATCAACCGTAAAATGTGAACAAGTCGATAAAATTATCTACAAATCAACCGTTTTGAAATTGCTTGTTAAAAGACGCACCGTGTGATACAATATTGCCGCTATGGATTGCAAGTATTATATGAATTTGATAAGCGGCGAATACGGCGAAAAATTCGGACAATTCAAAAATTTGCTGCTCGATTATAATAATAAGTTCAATTTGACTGCGATTACTGACGAAAAGGAAGTTTATATTAAACATTTCCTCGATTCGGTTGCAGGCGAAAGTTTTTTCACAAAAAACGCAAGCGTTGTGGAAATAGGTTCGGGCGGCGGCTTTCCCTCCGTCCCCTTAAAGCTTATAAGGGACGATTTGCATTTTTTGCTTATAGAGAGCACGGGCAAGAAATGCAGTTATTTACAGACCGTTGTAGATAACTTGAATTTAAACAACGTTCAGGTAAAAAACGCGCGCGCCGAGGACGCCGCAAGGGAAGTTATCTACCGTGAAAAGTTCGATTTTGCGGTGGCGAGAGCGGTTGCACGGCTGAATACCCTGTGCGAGTACTGTATGCCATTCGTAAAAGTCGGCGGAAAGTTCATAGCCTACAAGGGCGACAACGACGATGAAATAAGGGAAGCGGCAAACGCAATAAAAATACTGGGCGGCGAGCTTGAAAAGACAGAAAAATACGAGCTGCCCGACGGCGAAAAGCGCACTCTTATAATAATAAAAAAGGTTGCGCACACACCTAAACAGTACCCCCGCGGGCAGGGAAAAGAGAGAAAAGCCCCCATAATGTGACTATGAACAGGAAAAAGACGTGCGCGTTCACGGGGCACCGCGAAGTCGAAAAAGGGTTTGATTTCGACTATCTCAAAGAGTGCGTGCAGGGCATAATCGACAGAGGCTACGACACCTTTCTGTGCGGTATGGCAATGGGCTTCGATTTGCTTGCCGCGCGCGCGGTGATCGAGCTTAAAGAAAATAATCCTCATATAAAGCTTATCGCCTGCGTACCCTGCCCCGACCAGGAAAAGAATTTCCCCGCGGACGAAAAGCAAAAATACGGCGAAGTTGCGGCAAGCTGCGACGAGGTGCGCGTGCTTTCCGACCACTACTACAAGGGCTGTATGTACGCGCGCGACAGATATATGGTCGATAACTGCGAAATACTTTTTGCGTACGACCGCAAGCACGAAGGCGGCACCTACTACACCATCACCTACGCCTTGGAGAACAATAAAAAGATTTTCGTAATTTAAAAAAATTCAGGTATAAATAATTTCACACCGGTCAATAAAGATTGTGCAAACGACGATAGCGAGGTGACCGGTATGAAAAAGTTTTTAATAGTTTTGGCAGTGGTAGCCGTTCTGGCGGCAACGGTGTTTTTCGTGGGAATGAGCAAGCCCCAGGGCGAGGTTTACGCGGATTATCTGCGTATACACGTACGCGCCAACTCCAACAGCGAGGAGGACCAGCGCGTAAAATACGAAGTCAAGGACGAAGCCGTAAAATTCATAACCCCCTACGTTAAGGAGTGCGTGACCAAGGAAGCGGCTATGGAAGTGATGGGCGGACTGCTGCCGCAGATAGAAAAGGTATGCGAAAAGGCGCTTGAGGAGCGCGGCTATCACTACGGCGCAAAGGCGTCCGTCAGGCAGGAAAAATTCCCTACCCGCGTCTACGGCGAGCTCACGCTTGAAGAGGGCGTTTACGACGCGCTTATAATAGAGCTGGGCGAGGGCACGGGCGACAACTGGTGGTGCGTAATCTATCCCCCTCTCTGCTTCACCTCCGCCTCAGCGGACGTCGAGTACCGCTCCATAATATACGACATTATAAATAGGTTTAAAAACAAGTAAAATGCAGAGCGCGTTGCGGACAGCAACGCGCTCTTTTTTGCGTTAAATATTTTTTGCATAACTTTTTAAGTATTATTCATAATAATTGCAACGATATAAACACATAGGCTCCGGATAACGGGGCAAGGAGGAAAAATGAAAAAAGCACTTATTACGGGCATAGCTGCCTTTGCTCTGGCTACTGCGGCCGGGGTTGGCGCCGTACTCGGGACGACAGGACAGGCTGCGCAGGAAAGCGCCTCCTTCCCCTGCGTTCAGACTGCGGTTTTAAGGCAGGGCTCAAAGGGCGGCGAGGTCAAGGAAGTACAGCGCCGCTTAAAGCAATGGGGCTATTACAACGGCTCTATTGACGGTATCTACGGAGCTAAGACCGTTGAAGCGGTGAAGAAATTCCAGCGCAAAAACGGACTGACTGCCGACGGCATCGCGGGTAAATCCACCTATGAAGCACTCGGTATGAACGACAGCGCAAAGGCGTTGGAGGGCGGAAAGGACTACTCCTCTTCCTACACCAATTCGGACCTGTATCTGCTGGCGAAGTGCATCTACGCCGAAGCGCGCGGAGAGAGCTACACCGGTCAGGTTGCGGTGGGCGCGGTCATCTTAAACAGAGTAGCGTCCTCTGCGTTCCCCAACTCGATTGCGGGCGTAATCTATCAGAGGCACGCATTCACCGCCGTTTCCGACGGTCAGATTAACTTGGAGCCCGACAAGACGGCTATGAACGCCGCGAGCGACGCTATGAACGGCTGGGACCCCACCTACGGTTGTATCTATTACTACAACCCCGCGGTTGCAACCAGCTCTTGGATATTCGGCAGAAAGACTGTTACCACCATCGGTAAGCACGTCTTTGCAATTTAAGGAGGTAGAAAATGGCTGAGAAAAAGAAGAACCTTTCCAGCGGCGCAGAAAAAGCCGAAAAGCTGACCCGCAAGGGAAACGCTTCCGCAAAGACGGAAAAGAATACTCAAGAAAAGCACAAGAAGACTGTTAAAAGTAGCGTAGAGCAGAGCAAATCTGCCAAAAAGAACGATAAAAAGAGCGCAAAAACCGTAAAGTCGCAGAAGCACGACAAGGTAAACAAGGCAAAGAAGAAGCGCGAAATCAGCGCAAAGAAAGCGCTGAAATTAAAGCAGCGCGAGGAAAAGCGCATTGCAAGAGCCAAGCTTGCGGCAGAGAAAAAGCAGGCTCGCCTTGAAAGAAAGCTTGCGCACAAGGAAAAGAAGCTGGAGCGCATTGCAGCCTTAAAGGAAAAGCGCGCCGAGAGAAGAGAAAAGCGCAAAGAGCGCAGAGATATGATAAAGAACGAGAGCAAGCAGGCACGCCGTAAGAGAATCGAAAGCGAAAGAAAGGCAAAGCTTGCCGAAAAGAAGGCTAAGCGTCAGGCTTATCTTGCCGAGAAGAAGGCAAAGAGAGAGCACGCACTCAAAGTCCGCGCCGAAAAGCGTGCGGAGCGCAGCGAAAAAAGACGCACTCCCGGCTTCGGCGGCTGGCTTGCAGCCGTAATTTCCCTGGGTGTAACCACCCTTGCGCTCGGCACCGTAGTGACCTTCGGCTGGCTGACTATGGACAATATGCAGGCTGATATGGCTTCGGGCTACACCGAGTCCCTCTACGAGCTCAACTCCGTAATCGACAACCTTGACGCCGACCTGTCCAGAGCGAAGGCTTCCTCCTCCGCAAGCGACAGAGTGCGCGTTCTTTCCGACATCGCTATCGAGAGCGAAACGGCGGAAACCATTCTTGAAAGATTCCCCCTCGATATGCAGATGACCGAGCAGATGTCTTCCTTCATCAACAAGATGGGCGACAGCGCAAAGCAGATGCTTTACACCGTAGCAAACGGCGGCGAGCTGACCGCTTCGCAGAAGAAATCTCTGCAGTATATGTATGAAACCAACGCCAAGATCAAAGAGGAGCTCAACACCCTCGTATCCACCTGCGACGGCAAGGATTTGATGCAGGCTATGCGCGGCAAGTCCAGCGCAATCGGCGACGGCTTCTCCGTAATTCAGAACAACACTTTCGAAACCCCTAAGGGCATCCAGGACGGTCCCTTCTCCGACAGCGTTAAGAAGACCAATCCCAAGGCTTTGAAAGGTCAGAAGGAAATAACCGCGCAGGCTGCGGAAAAGCTTGCAAGAGAATACTTTAAGGATTATAAAGTATCCGAAGCAAAGTGCACCGGCGAGGCAACGGGCGAAGCGTTAACCCTTTACAACGTAAGTCTTACCACTCCCGACGGCGAAATGTTCGTACAGCTTTCCAAGCTCGGCGGCAAGGTAGTTGCCTTCGACAGCTACAAGGATTGCAGCGACAAGAACTTCTCCGTTGACAGATGCGTAGCTATCGCAGAGGACTTCCTCTCTTCCCTTAAGCTCGACGGCTTGAAGGCTGTCTGGACCAGCGAAAACGGCACGACGTGCAACCTCAACTTTGCACCCGTTCAGAACGGCGTTATCCTCTATCCCGACCTCATTAAGGTTAAGGTTTGCGAGGAGCGCGGCATCGTAACCGGTATGGAAGGACTCAGCTACGTTCTCAACCACGGCGAAAGAAGCCTTGCAAAGCCCTCTATCAGCGAGGATCAGGCAAAGTCGGGCATAAACGGCAATATGGAGATTAAGTCTTCACGCACCGCGCTCATTCCTTTCGACGGCGAAGAAGTGCTTTGCTACGAATTCTTCGGCTCGCTTGACAACAACGAATATTACGTTTACGTTGACGCGGCAACCGGTGAAGAAATCGAAGTTCTTACCATCGTAGGCACTGCCCAGGGCAAAGCCTTAATGTAAAAACTTTCGTAAATTTCTCGCTTGGCGACAGCGACAAATTTGACGATTTGGGAGGCTCTGCCTCCCTTTTCGCATTATAAGGGCACTCATATTATTAGAAATGCGAAAATTCCCTCCGCTGAGGCGCAGGTATGCGCAAATCGGGTCGCGCTGCGCAAAAGCGCGGTTTTGCTTGCTAAAAATATCATTTAAAAAACGCCCCACGGAAAATCCGCGGGGCGATAAATTTATATCACCAATACAACCTTTCCCTTTTGGAGAAGGTGGCACGATTTTTAGTTAATCGATAATTCCCAGAACGTCATCGGTTGTTGTATTAAAAGTAACCGCAAGCTTAACCAACACGTCTAAACTAGGTTTTGCCGTTCCCTTTTCGTACTGCGCAATCGTGTTCTGAGCCACGCCTACCCTTTCTGCTAAATCTTTCTGCGACAGCTCACCCTCGGTGCGCAATTCCTTTATTCTCTTACCCATTTTTACTGCATTAAAATCTATCATATCATTTTAATTTTCTGAAAATTCATCGATACAAAGTATTTCGTTTGCGTCTAGGTCTAACACGGCGCACAGTTTTGCAAACGTATCCAATGCCGGCATTTTATTTTTGTATAAATATTGACTAATCGCCTGGTGACTTACTCCAATTTTAGCCGCCAATTCATAGTATTTCATTCCACTCTGTTTAATTGCTTCTAGTAATCTATCTCTTATCTTATCAATTGTAATCATTTTTAAATTTCCTTTATTCTTTCTAATCAAATTATGCAACCAATGATAGCATTTTGCTTGACTTGCAAGCATTGCTTGCAATATAATAGCCAAGAGGAGCAAGAAAATGAAATCAATAATCGAAGAAATTTATTTTGGAAAGCGCGGTTGTGTAGAAACTGTTAAAATGAGCAACGCGTACTGGAAGGCAAATAACACGGTTGCGGATATGACCGAAGAGTATAAGAAGACGTTCAACGAAGCACAACAACAAAGGTTTTTGGAGTTTTGCGATGCGTACGCTTTGTTGAGTGCTGAAAGCTCTCTGTCCCACTATACGGAAGGTTTTAAAATCGGCTTTCTGGTGGCTTTGGAGTGCCTTGTAGACCTATAAAAAAGCTATGCGCCCCCTCTTTTTATTGACAATCGACTTATGCACCGTTGTTGATAGAATTGTGCAATTCTTTTTGCGTTACCCTCTCCCTCCGTGTGCGCAAAGGGCAAAAATAAAGCCGCCAAACGGCGGCTTTTGTTGATAAGTTTTCGGTTTTGACGATACGTCACTGTTTGTCGATTATGTCCAGAATTTCGGAAATGCGGTCCAAATCGTCGCGCGAATAGTAGTCTATATAAATTCTGCCCTTCTGGTCGCTGCCGATAAGGCTGACCTTTGTGCGGAACGCGAATCTCATTCTTTCAACCAGGTTTTTCAGCTCGATAGAAGCAAGCGCACGCTTTTTCTTCTTCTTTTCTTCCAGAAGCTCGGGCGACATATTGTAGGCGCGTACCTTTTTTTCAAGTTCGCGCACGGACATACCGCTTTTCAGCGCGTCGGTTGCAAAGCTTATCTGGTCCTCGGAAGCGAGGGGCACAAGCGTTCTTGCGTGACCTGCGGAAAGCTTGCCCTCCGCCACCATCTGCATAACGTCGGGAGTCAGGGACAGCAGTCTTAACGTGTTTGCAATTGCCGGGCGCGACTTGCCTATTCTTTCGGCAAGCTCGTCCTGTGTCAGTTTGTAATCGACCATTAACTGCTTCATTGCCGCCGCGGCTTCTATGGGGTTTAAGTCCTCACGCTGCAGGTTTTCGATAAGGGAAATTTCCTTTATCTCTCTTTCGGAATAATTCCTTATAATAACTGGTATCGTGGGCAGACCCGCAAGCTTGGTTGCACGGTATCTGCGTTCACCCGCGATAATCATATATCTGCCGTTGTGGTCGTCGTTGACGACGATGGGCATAATTACGCCGTGCTTTTTAATCGAGTCGGCAAGCTCTCTCAACGCCTGCTCGTCAAAGTTCTTTCGCGGCTGGTTGGGGTTGGGGTAGATTTTGGAAAGCGGCATCTCCTCCGCGTTCTTCCTCTCCTCCTCGGTATATGTAAACACTTCGCGTCTGCCGCCGTCATAAGCCTGCGTAAACGCGTCGCCCGTGTCCGATAATAAATCTTCGAAGGACTTGCCCAGTCCTCTCTCCTCTCTCTTTGCCATAATTTTCTCTCCTTAGTTGGGTTTATCTCTGTTTGGATAAGAATTCTTCCGTCAATGCCCTGTAAGCCCTTGCGCCTACGCATTTGGGGTCGTATAACAGTATGGGTTTTCCGTGGCTGGGAGCTTCGGAAAGCCTCACGTTGCGCGGTATGATTATTTCGTAAAGCTTGTTTTTAAAGAATTTTTTGATTTCCGCCGCAATCTGTCTGGAAATCAACGCCCTGCCGTCGTACATAGTAATTACTACGCCCTCTATAAACAGGCTGGGGTTGAGGTGTTGCTTGACAAGGGCGATGGTGTTCATCAGCTGGCTTACGCCCTCCATCGCGAAATACTCCGATTGCAGGGGAATGATGACCGAGTCCGATGCAACCCAGGCGTTTATGGTCAGCAGCCCGAGCGACGGAGGACAGTCTATAAATATGTAATCGTAATTGTCCTTGACTTCCTTTAGGGCGTTCTTTAATATTTGTTCCCTGTCACGCTTGTAAACCAGGTCTACCTCCGCTCCCGTCAGATCGACGTTTGCGGGAAGTATGTCCAAAAGCGGTACCGTCGTCGGAAGAATATTCTGCGAAACCTTTTCGTCTTCGATAAGCACGCCGTACACCGATTTTTTCAATGCGCTCTTGGAAAATCCAAGTCCCGTAGTGGCGTTGCCCTGGCTGTCCAGGTCAATCAGCAGTACCTTCTTGCCGTAGTCGGCGCAGTACGCCGCCATATTTGTTACCGTTGTGGTCTTGCCCACGCCGCCCTTCTTGTTTGTAAACGAAATGACCTTTCCCATAGTTCTCTCTGCCTTACCTTGTAAATGTTTCCCGTGAAACTTTTATTTTGTCCGTCCGCACCGAACCTCGGTGCGGACGGACTGTCTTTATCATTCTTCGTTCTTTTTCGTATCGTCTTCAGCCGAATACTTCTTGAACGTCGTTTCGGTGTGCTGACCTTCGTGCTCTTCCATATATGCAAGCACTTCCTTGTAGTCCTTGCCTTCCATCAGAAGGTCAACTTCCTCGGTGTATATGGTTTCCTTTTCGATAAGCACGCGTGCCATATTTTCAAGAATGCTCTTGTTTTCGCTTAAAAGCTTGCGCGCACGTTCGTGCTGAGTCTGAACTATTTCGCGCACTTCGCTGTCAATCATTTTAGCCGTTTCTTCGGAATAGCTGCTGTGCGTTGCCATATCCTTGCCCAGGAACACGGGCTGCGAATCGTCGCTGTAGCTTATAAGACCGAGCTTTTCGCTCATACCCAGCTCCGTCACCATAAGGCGTGCAAACTTGGTTGCCTGCTTAATGTCGCCGGAAGCACCCGAGGAAATATCCTTTATTACAAGCTCCTCCGCTACTCTGCCGCCAAGTGCCATACAGATGTCGTCAAGCATATAGTTTCTGGAATAGTACCCTCTGTCGGACTCCGGCCTCATCATCGTGAAGCCGCCGGCGTTGCCGCGGGGTATAATGGTTACTTCGTGTACGGGGTCGCAGTTGGGGCACAGCTTTGCCAGTATGCAGTGACCTGCTTCGTGGAATGCAGTCAGCCTCTTTTCGGGTTCGGTTACAACCTTGCTCTTCTTTGCGGGACCCATAGCCACCTTGTCAAACGCCTCGTACAGCTCTGCGTTGCCTATAAACTGCTTGTTTGCTCTTGCTGCCAGAATAGCAGCCTCGTTTAAGAGGTTTTGCAGGTCGGCGCCCGAGAAGCCCGCCGAAAGCCTTGCAACCGCCTTTAAGTTGACGTCAGCCGCAAGGGGCTTATTACGCGCGTGTACCTTTAATATCTGTTCTCTGCCCTTTACGTCGGGAAGGTTGACGAATACCTGTCTGTCAAATCTGCCCGGTCTGGTAAGAGCGGGGTCGAGTATATCTGAACGGTTTGTCGCTGCCATTACGATTACGCCCTCGCTGTTTTCGAAGCCGTCCATCTGAACGAGTATCTGGTTGAGGGTCTGCTCCCTCTCGTCGTTGCCGCCGCCAAGACCTGCGCCGCGGTGACGACCTACTGCGTCGATTTCGTCAATGAAGATGATGCAGGGCTGATTTTTCTTTGCTACGTCAAACAGGTCGCGCACACGCGATGCACCTACGCCCACGTACATTTCAACGAAGTCGGAGCCCGACACCGAGAAGAACGGCACGCCAGCTTCTCCCGCTACCGCCTTTGCGAACAGCGTTTTACCCGTTCCGGGAGGGCCTACAAGCAGCACGCCCTTGGGGATACGCGCACCCAAATCGGAGAACTTTTTGGGCTGCTTCAAAAATTCGACAATTTCCGCAAGCTCAACCTTTTCTTCCTCCGCACCGGCAACGTCTGTGAAGCGCACCTTAATATTTGTTGAAACGCGGGCCTTGGTTTTGGCAAAACTCATTGCCTTTCCGCCGCCGCCCATCGTGGAGCGCATAATCAGCCAGAACACGATGCAGACGAGTATGATGCCTGCTATGGGGAATATCGAAGACCAGATGCTGCCCGCGTTGGGATCGTGGTAGGTTACCGTAACGCCCAGATCCATCCACTTGAACAGCACGCTGTCCTCGACGGGCGAGGAGTAGAAGGAAGGTCCTATCGCGTAGTATTTCGAAACCAGACTGCTCTTGCCGTTTCTTATTACTTCCACGTCGCCGTACATCTTGTATTCGGAAAAGTTCACGGCCTTTATTACCACGGTGTTTTCCCAGATAACGTTGCCGCTATCGTCCGTGCCCTTATTAACTTGCAGCTTGTGCTCGTTAAATTGATAGCCCTCGGCAATAACCTCATTACCGTCCTGGTCAAGGTAGTACGCTTGATGCACCGTGCCGTCACTGTCCGGATCCTTTTCCTTATACTTGTTGTTCTCGACGTACTCTACGAACTTATCGAAATCGATTTGTTCTGCGCCGCCGTTTCTCATTGTGAAGTAAAGCGTCAGACCCGCGGCAATTGCGAGCAGCACTATTACTACAACTACGATTACTCTGCTTTTTTTGTTCAATTTCTACCTCGTTTGCGCGCCCTATTTTTTGCTACGCGCCATATATTTATATAATATGGTATAGATTACCATAATTTGCTACATTTGCTATTTTACCACACGGTCAAGCGTATTTCAAGTGTTTTGCGCCATTATCTGCGGCAATTTGATAAATTTTATTTATTTTTCACCGTTTATTCACCTATGTTCATCGCATTTATTAGCTAAACAATAGTGTTAATAATAGCATATTTATTATAAAATATGCTTTGCGCCTCAACAATTTTAATTACAAAAATGTTTCCCGTGAAACTTTCAACCAAATTTTTTGAACTTTTTAATGTTCCACGTGAAACACGAACCGCTCAAATTTTAGCCAATTTATCAACAATGTTGTGTAAATGTCAATAACGTTGTTGATAAATCGCGCCATCAGCAAAAAGTTATACACAATTCAACCGTAGCGTCGGCAAATTTAAGCGTATCGAAAAACGTCTGGCGCGTGGCAAAATCGAGTGTAAAAAACACTCTACGATTAACAGTATGCGCATTTATTACATAATAATATAGAAAAAGTACAGTAAAACTCTCCCATTGAATAATTGCAGGCGGGTCTGGCAATAAATGAAGGGTATTAAAAATTCAAGGTGGTTCAATGGAATACTCGTTCAACGTTTACAATTCGCTTGCGCCCAGTGGTGAAATGCTGGCATTAAAGAAAATTCTGCCCGAAATTAACGGCGCACCCGTCATCGTGTGCATAGGTAGCGACCTTTCGGTGGGGGATTCGCTCGGTCCCGTAACGGGCACAAAACTCAAAGAAAAGCTTAAAGGACTCAACGTCTACGTTTACGGCACGCTTGCCAAGCCGATAACGGCGCACGAGGTAAAGTATACCAGTGAGTTTATCAAAAGTACCCATCCAGACAGCACGGTAATTGCGATAGACGCAGCGGTCGGAACGGCGGGTGATATAGGTTTAATAAAGGTTGCAAAGCGTGCCTTAAAGCCGGGGAGCGGCGCAAACAAGCGCCTGGCAAAGGTGGGTGACGTTTCCGTAATGGGAATAGTGGCGGAAAAATCGTTGTTCAATTATTCTCTTTTTTCGTCCACAAGGCTCAATATGGTATATAAAATGGCTGAAATTATATCGGAAGGCATAGCAACCTTTATAGTGGACGCACTGCAGGGTGCGAAGCTTAGAGCAGGCGTCGAAGCTGCCTTAAAGCAGGCAAACGGATAAACCGTAACTTGTATGCGCCTTAACTTTACAGTGGCGCAAATATACTGTGCGCTCATATAATAGTATAGCGCAAACAAATTTTGCGCTATATAAAATGCGTGGCGCATAAAAAATTCACACCTGTAATTTTTAACAATGGCAAAAACTCCCGTAAATTGGTGCCAAAGCGTATACACATACAATATATTGCGGTGTCCGGCAGCCGGCTATACAAGACAAAACCAAATTAAAAAAATTTTGAAAATTTACTAAAAAATTGCTTGCGTTTTGTTTAATGATTTGTTATAGTATTAAAGCATTCGGGAGCTTAGCTCAGTTGGGAGAGCAACTGCCCTACAAGCAGTGGGTCACAGGTTCGAGCCCTGTAGCTCCCACCAGAACAGTGCGGAAGAATAATTATGCGGGAGTGGCTCAGTGGTAGAGCGTCACCTTGCCAAGGTGAATGTCGCGGGTTCGAATCTCGTCTCCCGCTCCACAAATTCTTGCGCACTGTTTTTTTATGGCGCTATAGCCAAGTGGTAAGGCAAGGGTCTGCAAAACCCTGACTCCCCGGTTCAAATCCGGGTGGCGCCTCCAGAGAGGAACGAGTCTTGGCTTCCGCCAAGACTCGTTTGTTTTATCTATATAAACTTGCCGCTGTGGTGGAATAGGCAGACGCAAGGGATTTAAAATCCCTCGGGGGAGACTCCGTATCGGTTCAAGTCCGATCAGCGGCACCAAGACAGACAGAGATTGAACCCGAACTATATATTCGTAAACGGGTATGCGGGTTTTATCGCTGCAAGGTAA